>JAUXWY010000211.1 GCA_030681235.1 Pirellulaceae bacterium
GAGATCATTACGGAAACGCCGGCAGTCCGCACAAGATTGGCCAGCATGCGAAAGATATGGTCCAACGCGCGCGTGATCAAGTTGCAGCGGTTGTGGCCGCCCGACGGCACGAAGTCCTGTTCACCAGCGGCGCGACCGAGAGCAATAATCTGGCGATCTTGGGACTAGAAGCTGAAGCGGTCGCAAGCAATCGTCGGCATATTGTCAGTACTCAAATTGAACACCACGCCGTGTTGGAGCCGTTGCAAGTCCTGGAGCGGCGTGGATTTTCCGTCACACGAGTGGCCCCCCAACCGAACGGCCAAATTTCGGCCTCGGAGATTTTGGACGCGATTCGCCCCGAGACGATCTTGGTCAGTGTGATGCAAGTGAATAATGAGACCGGCGTCATCCAACCGATTGCAGAAATTGCGGAAGGGTTAGCGAGTGATTTTCGTGAAGCGCCGCTTTGGTTTCACGTGGACGCCGCGCAAGGCTTTGGAAAACTATTGCAGCCGCTGCGACATCCGCGTATCGATTTGATCAGTGTCAGTGGTCACAAGATTCACGGCCCGCAAGGCATTGGCGCTTTGATTGCGAGGCGCCGCAGTGGACAATTGCCACCGCTGCGCCCGTTGGTCGTGGGTGGTGGACAGGAGATGGGTCTGCGACCGGGCACTTTACCGGTCGCGCTGATTGCAGGCTTCGGACTGGCTGCGGAGTTGGCGTTGCAGGAGCACGAGGAGCGATCGCAAAAGTGTCGCGAGATCCAACGCTTGGTGTGGGCCCGCTTGGCTGTGCTGCGCCCGGTTCGTCATGGCGAGGAATTCCAAAGCTTGCCCCACGTTTTGAACCTGTCTTTTCCCGATTTGGATTCGGAACAAGTGATTGAAGCGTTGTGGGAAATCGCAGCAGTTTCCGATGGAGCGGCCTGCACTTCGATTTGCGCGACGGCCTCTCACGTGCTGACCGCGATGGGCCTGCCGAATCAATGCGTCGAAGGAGGTGTTCGCTTGTCCTGGAGTTCTCAGACGGACCTGCAGTCGATTGAAGAGACGATGCAACTTGTTGTCAATCGTCTCCAACAATGGCGTTTTGATTAAGCGGACGTTGACTGCCGTCGCCTTACACCATTCAGGGAATCGTGACGGAAACGGTTGAGCGAGCGCTGGTGTACCGGCTTTAGCCCGGCTTTAGCCTGTGTGCAGGAAGATCCGAGAAGTCGTAGGAAACACGGTTTAGCAAGCGTTGGTGTACCGGCTTTAGCCGGCGGGGGTGTGGAAATGCCGTTTTCAGCTGACCCGCCGGCTGAAGCCGGTACACCAGCGCTCGCTGAAAAGATCTTTTTCTCACTTCACGCCGGCTGAAGCCGGTACACCAGCGCTCGCTGAAAAGATCTTTTTCTCGCGTCAAGCCGGCTGAAGCCGGTACACCAGCGCTCGATCGTAGCATAATGTCAGGCCGCTATTGGTTAAGTAATTGCAAATCGTTCTTGTAGCGAAACGACCTCCAATTGCAAACTGGGGTCGGCTTCCATTGCCAAGACGGCTGCTTCCGCCGCTTGGATCGTGGTGATGCACGAGATACCCAATTGCACCGCGCTGGCGCGAATCTTCCCTTCATCCGTCCGACCACCCTTGCCCATCGGCGTGTTGATGATCAAATCCACTTCGCCGTTCTTCAGATAGTCCACAAGGTTAGGTTGCCCCTCAGCTAGTTTCTTGATGCGGGTCACAGGCACTCCAGCGTTTTCCAAGGCCATCGCAGTACCAGTCGTGGCCAACAGTTTGAAGCCGAGCTGATGCAGCTTTTGGGCCACGGGCACGATCCTCACTTTATGCCGCGAGCTGACAGAGATGAAGATGGTCCCTGTCGTGGGCAATACCACACCAGCCGCCAATTGGCTCTTGGCGAAGGCGATTGAAAATCGATCGCTGGTGCCCATGACTTCACCGGTGGATTTCATTTCGGGACCGAGCACAATATCGACACCGGCAAACTTGCGGAACGGAAACACGCTTTCCTTGACCGACACTTGTCGTGGGGTGGGAACATCGCGAACGCCCTGCTCTTGCAGACTGAGTCCCGCCATGATCTTGGTCGCGATCTTGGCGATTGGAACGCCACAGGCTTTAGCGACAAACGGCACCGTGCGGCTGGCTCGCGGGTTCACTTCCAAGACAAACAGAGTTGGAATTCCGTCAATGTTCTTGATCGCATATTGGACGTTCATCAAACCTTGGACGTTCAGCGCCAAGGCCATTTTCTTGGTCGCCGCGCGGATCTCCTCGATGACAAGTGCGGGCAAACTGTAGGGTGGTATCGAACAGGCGGAGTCCCCCGAGTGCACACCGGCTTCTTCAATGTGTTCCATCACTCCAGCAATGATCGCCTCGCGACCATCGGCCAAACAATCGACATCGACTTCGATTGCATCTTCCAAGAACTGGTCGATCAAGACGGGTTGTCCTTGCGAAACCACAAACGCGGCCGCCACATATTTTTGAAACTGCTGATCGTCATAGCAAATCTCCATGGCACGGCCACCGAGCACAAAACTGGGGCGTACCAAGACCGGATAGCCAATCTGTCTGACGATCGCCTCGGCCTCGTCCAACTTCCGCGCGATACCGTTGGCTGGTTGCCGCAGGTCCAATTGGATCAACAGTTGTTGAAACTTTTCTCGATCCTCCGTCGCTTCGATCGTCTCGACGGACGTTCCGATGATTGGCACCCCGGCCTCTTTGAGCGCACGAGCCAAATTCAGCGGGGTTTGTCCGCCCAATTGAACGATCAGGCCATCGGGTTGCACTTGGTCACAGATATTGAGGACGTCTTCCGTGGTGAGCGGTTCGAAGAACAACAAATCGCTGGTGTCGTAGTCGGTGGACACAGTTTCCGGGTTGCTGTTGACCATGACGCTTTGCACGCCCATTTCGCGCAGCGCGAAGCTGGCGTGACAACAACAGTAATCGAATTCGATTCCTTGACCGATACGATTCGGACCGCCGCCCAAGATGACGATCCGGCGGACACCGTCTTGTTTGGGAGGCGCTTCGTTTTCGTCCTCGTAGCAACTGTAATAGTACGGTGTTTGAGCCTCGAATTCGCCCGAGCAGGTATCGACCGATTTGTAGATCGCGGTGATGCCCAACGACTTTCGGTAGGTGCGGACGTCCATTTCGCCACAGCCCAACATGTCGGCCAATTGGCGGTCGCTAAAGCCGGCTTGTTTCACGGTCCGCAGGAAGTCGGGCTCGAGTTTTTCCAAACTTCCAATTCGGCGGATTTGATTTTCCAGATCCACCAAATCGGCCAATTGTCGCAAGAACCAAGGGTCAATCTTGGTCATTTCATGAATGTCGTGCAGGCTCAATCCGGACAACATCGCGTAACGGAGATACCAAACTCGTTGATCGTTTGGAACGGAAAGTTTGCTGCGGATTTCGTCTTTGGTGGGACGCGGTCCGTGGTACCACAAGTCTTGTTTATCGCAGCCAAAGCCGAAATACCCCACTTCCAAGCCCCGCAAGGCCTTTTGGAATGATTCCTTAAATGTTCGACCGATCGCCATGGTTTCCCCGACGCTCTTCATTTGAGTCATCAGCGTGGCGTCGGCTTCCGGGAACTTCTCGAAGGCAAACCGAGGGATCTTGGTGACCACATAGTCGATGCTGGGCTCGAAACAGGCCCGAGTCTTTTGCGTGATATCGTTGCGCAGTTCCCAGAGTCGATAACCCACGGCAAGTTTGGCAGCAATTTTGGCGATCGGGAATCCGGTCGCTTTGGACGCCAGCGCGCTGGAGCGACTGACGCGTGGGTTCATTTCGATGACGATCATGCGATCGTCGTGCGGATTTGTGGCGAATTGGATGTTGGAGCCACCGGTTTCAACTCCAATTTCACGCATCACGGCCAGCGATGCATCTCGCATCCGTTGATATTCTTTGTCGGTCAGCGTTTGAGCGGGTGCGACGGTAATCGAATCGCCGGTGTGAACGCCCATCGGATCGAAGTTCTCAATCGCGCAGATGATCACGACGTTATCGTCCACGTCGCGCATCACCTCCATCTCGTACTCTTTCCAACCGATGATCGACTCTTCCAACAAGACTTCGGTCACAGGCGACTGATCCAAGCCTCGTTGAACCAGGACGTCAAAGTCCTCTTTGTTGTACGCGATGGCCGAACCGCTGCCGCCCATCGTGAAGCTGGGGCGAACCACACACGGCAGGCCAATATCCTGAAGCACGCGTCGAGCGTTCGCGAGATCACGCACGGTTTCGCCGCGACAAACGTCCAAGCCGATCTTTTCCATCGCTTGTTTGAACAGTTCGCGCTCTTCCGCTTTTCGAATGACTTGCGGGTTGGCGCCGATCATTTCGACGCCGTATTTTTTCAGAACTCCGTGCTTGTCCAAATCCATGGCCAAATTCAACGCGGTCTGTCCACCGAGCGTTGGCAGGACCGCGCAGGGCCGCTCCCGCTCGATGATTCGCTCCAGCACCTGCCAAACCAAGGGTTCGATGTAGGTTCGGTCCGCAATTCCTGGGTCGGTCATGATCGTCGCCGGATTCGAATTGACCAGCACGATCTCGAACCCCTCCTCACGCAGCGCTTTACAGGCCTGAGTTCCCGAATAATCAAATTCGCAAGCTTGACCAATGACGATTGGACCAGATCCGATCAGGAGAATCTTCTTGATGTCTTGGCGACGCGGCACCGGGATACCTTGTTGAAATAGGGCGAGTTTGGCGGGCAGAACGGACGCCTTCCTAAGCGTTCCATCAAACTTCACTTTTGACTGGTTTTCGACCGGCCAAAATGTAAAATTTCCCAAGCCTACCACATGATCACCGTTTCCTTCAATGGGCCAGAGCCATCCTTGAGTCCTGCCACGGTTTGCCCGTAAAATCTGCGAGGACTCTGCGGCCTCCATCAGCCTTTGCCCGTCAGGAACTCTTCGTGAAAATCCTTTTGAATGAACAACAGTTGGCCAATGGCGTTCGACGCTTGGCCTCGGATATACAGGAAACTTACGGGCACCAGCCGCTGACGATTTTGGGTGTCATGACTGGCAGTGTGATGTTGTTGGCAGATTTAGTCCGCATATTGGAAATGCCCTTGCGCGTTGGCGTGGTCCAAGCCAGTAGCTATCGCGGTGGGATGAAACCCGGTGAGCTGTATGTGGATTCGCGGCTGATGCCCGACATTACGGGGCGCGACGTTCTCATTATCGATGATATTTTTGACACGGGTCGAACGATGGTAAAATTGTGCGAGTTGCTGAGCGGTATGAATGCTCGCAGTTTGCGGACGGCCGTGTTACTATTTAAGGATGGCTGCCAGAAAGTTGATCTAAGGCCCGATTTTGTCACTTTCAATATTCCCAACGAATTTGTGGTCGGTTACGGATTGGACTACGAAGATGAATATCGAAATCTTCCTTTTGTGCGAGATCTCGACGAAGACGATTTGCTCAAGCATCGCCAACGCCGCCAATTGGAGTCGTAAGCGTTGACGCTGAACCTGGAAGTGGCTGAGTGGCTGACCCAATGGTGCCAATCCCCGGTCGGTCAACAAGTCTTGAGAGAGTCGCCCACGGGGCGCGCGGCGTTGGCCGGCGTGGTTCGTTTGCGAAAATCGGGATTGAGCCTGGAACAAGCATCGGCGGTGGTCGAGCTTTTGGAACTTCGCCACCGAGCGGCCGCAAAATTCGAGCGAGCGAACGAATTGTACTTCACGCGGAGGGCCTACGAGCAAGCCAGTGGCCAGGCGACGACGCGATGGAAAATCGCGACACTTAAGAAAAACTGGCCCGCTCAGCCCCTGGTGATGCTGGATCTTTGCTGTGGAATAGGTGGTGATTTTCTGGAATTCTCGCGGCACTTTCCCACAATCGGCTTGGACCGCGATGCCGCCTTGGTCCATTTGACGCGTGAAAACCTCCAAGTTCTGGGGAGTCATTCGGAACTGCGGCCCAACCTGGTCGTGTGCGCCGATGTGACTTCGGTTCTGCCGAGCGACTCCGTTGCTTCATCCGATAAATCGACGACATCGGGCGTGATCGCTCGCAGGCCGCCGCGAGTCTTGGGGGACTGGTTGCCGTATTTGCCGGCGGCGGTGAGCGTTTGGGCAAAAACGAATCAATTACTCGGTCATGTGGTCGTTTGGCATTTGGATCCCGACCGTCGCGATGCCAAGGGTCGTCATACGAGCATGGCGGATCTGTCGCCCGACGAAGCGTTTTTGCGGGCGTTGCTGCAATGGTCAAGCGCGGGCATGGTCAAGTTGGCTCCCGCGACGGAGTTGACCGATCTTTGGAGGGCCGTCGGTCATTGGCAGTGGTTGGGAGTGGACCGCGAATGCAAACAGTTGTTGGGTTGGTTTGGATGCGAGCCATTGTTGACGGCTGGTCTTTCGAGTGTTGCGGTGGCGCAGCGCGATGAACTCGATTGGAGCCAATGGCAACCTGCGCCTGGAATTGCAAGTTCCGTTGCTCGGTCGGGCGAACCGCTCCGATACCTCTATGAACCTCATCCCGCTATTTTTGCAGCGAGATTGAACCATCAGTTTGCTGCGGAACGAGATTGGTTCGTCTTGACGGGCTGTGGCTATTACACGTCGAGCCAATTGGCCGAGCAGTTCGGCGAGTTGTTTACAGGTTTTCAAGTGCTGGAGGTCTTGCCGCTGAGGACCGAGAAGATCCGCGAGTGGTTGGCTCGGCATGAGCGGTCACTGGTGGAAATCAAGTCACGGACGGTTGTGGAAAAGGACTGGAAACCGCTGGCGGGTTTGCTGGGTCACTCGGTCGGGTCCGCGCGAGCGGCTGGTGTGTCCGGTTTGCTATTTCGGCAAGATAAGTTAGGGGGACAGGCACTGCGAGTCGCGATGTGCGAACGAGTCGTGAAGCGAACTTGAGCTGCGTAGCAGGGACTTTCCGAAAGTGTCGGCTCCGTAGCGAAACTCGCCAAGAGTTTCGGCACCTCCGGCCGTACCGAAAGCTGACCCAAAGCGTCGCGAAACTCACTGTAAATAGATCGCTTCTTACGATACGTGCTTCGCAAAAAAACAGCTCGCCGACGAACTGAGTTCGGCGGCGAGCTGGTTGCGGTTTTGAAACAGCGAGAGAACAAGCCCCCGCTCGATGGAGGATTTACTTCTTTTCAACCCAGATATTGCGGAACACGACTGGATCGCCGTGGTCTTGTAGGAACAGGGATTCCGGACCATCACCCATTGGCAATCCACCGGGCGTTCCTTGCTTCAGTTCCACATCTTTGTGAATCAAGACCCCATTGTGTCGGACCGTGATCCGACCGTTGACTCGCTTGCCTTCGGCGTCGGTCTTCGGAGCAGTGAAGTCGATGTCGTAGGTTTGCCACGTCAAGGGAGGCAGGCACATGTTGACAATGGGGCGGCCCAATGAATAGATCCCACCGCATTCGTTGTTCAAGCCTTCCAACCCAAACGAATCCAGCACTTGGCATTCGTAACGACCCTGGACGTACACGCCGCTATTTCCACGAGCCTGGCCGCGATGCTTTGGCATGAATGGCGTGCGGAATTCGATGTGCAGTTTGTGGTCACCGAATTGTTCTTTGCTCTTGCAGTTGGTGGCACCGAGGTATTGGCCATCGACCAACTTGCCGTTTTCAAAATGATCGACTGACGTGCCATCGAACAAAACGATCGCGCCTTCCGGAGCCTTCGCACCCAAAGTGGGGCTGGTGCGTTCGATCTTCTTCATTTCAAAAATCTTCGTGCCCTCACGATTGAAAACGGAAATCACACCGTTTTGCAGAGTGGCGCTTCCTTCTTCAGAATCGCCCTTGAAGCGGACGACATTCCCGTCCTTGGTCCCGCGTGCACCGATCAAATCATCTTCCAATTCCCAGCCCTTGCCGGGCAGTCCGCCCACGTAAAACATTCCGTCAAACGATCCATCACCCAGGGCAACGATTTGAGCCCCAATCGGACCCAACGGAGTTGTATCGGCCATGTATTCACCTTGGATCGCATAGTCTTCGTTGACCTTGGCTGGGTCCGTGAAGATCGGCTTTTCATCCGCGAACAACACGGTCGGGGCCAACAAACAACTAAACATGACGACCAAGATCTTTCGGATCAACTTCGATTGACGCATTCGCGACTCACTCCCAAAAAACAACTTTCGCCCCGAAAACACACCCCGTCCTATTTTGAGTGATCCCGTCGTTCTTCGCAACCAACCAGCTGAAAAGAAAGAAGCATTATTCTACGAATGGGCGAGGTTCGCTGCTGCAAAGACTGGTCGGTGCAAGACTGTTAGCCGGTGACGGCTTCGTCCAACGCGGCCTGAACTTGGAGCAGTCGCTTGTATCGAGCGAACATGAGACTCGACGCTGAGGCGGCATCGGCGATGGGCGTGAACCGGAGCGGAGTGCCCGAGGCATGTTCGGCCAGAAAATCGGACCAAGACCCTTTCTCCGATTCCAAGCATCGATGTCGGTACTTGGCCATCAACGCGGCCCCCCATGCCGAACCCTCCGTGCCACTGGCCAGAATCGTCACCGGTAAATTCAACCCATCGGCGATGACCTGTCCCAGTTCGGGCGACTTGGTCAAGCCACCCGAAAGGACGATTTGCTCGAGTGGGAAGCCTTGCGCCAACAGGTTCTCGCCTCCCAGTCGCAAATTAAACACCGTCGCCAACAAGGCCGCTCGCGCGACGTTTCCCGACGTGGCATTTTGCTCGTTTAGCCCGATCAGCACTGCCGTGCCGCCCCGCGACACCCCAACACCCGGTTCGTCGTCCATAAACGGCAATGCCAGGACGCCACCACAATCCGGCTTGGCGGCCAGAAGTTCGGGAATGACGGCAGCAAATGGATTGCCATCGCGCAGCCCGCGTTCCGACAGACCGCCGACCATCTGCACGACCGTATTCATGTACGTTGTGCCATTGCGGAGCCAAACCATATTGATCGGTTTGCCATCGACCGCACAAAAGTGATCGATTGCTCGTGATACACCATGAAACGTTCGATCGCCCACCGAGTTTGCACACACAGACGTCCCAAAACTCATCGAGACCATCCCGGCGAGACCAATCAATGATCCGGCCAACGCCGCGGGTTGATCACCTTCGGCCGGAGCCAATGGAGTCCCCTTCGGCAGCCCAAGCACGCGGGCACCGTGTTCGTTCAACACACCGCCATCCTGACCGGCTCGGCGAACCTGCGGCAAGAGGCTCCGCAAACTTGGCGCCTTCGAGTTAGCCCGTTGGACAAAGGCGTCGTATTTCGCGAGCAGCGTGGTGTCGTAGTCGAGGGTCCCTTGATCGATCGGGAACATTCCGGATGCGTCGCCAATCCCGAGCAAGTGTTGGCCGGTCAACCGTCGGGCCAACCAACCGCCTGGGGTCGTGAGCTGACAAACGTCGGCCGTATCCGGGCCGCGATGGCGTAGCGACCACAGCCAACGCACGGACGTCATGCGCTTGGGCATTTTCACATTCAAAAGGTCCGTCAGTTCGCGCTCTTCAACTTCGTTCCGAGCATCGCACCACAAGCGAGTATTCCGAGCATTACCGATTTGATCGAAGATTTGGACTTCGCCATGCATTTGTCCGGAGATACCGATGGCGGAAACTTGGAGTGGTTGGCCGAGTTGCTCCATTTTCTGAGCCAAGGATTTCATGGCTTGGCTCAGAGCATTTTCCCAATCTCGAGGCGTTTGTTCGTAACAACCGGCCTGTAAACCCGCGACCATCTCGTAACCCGCCTCGCCGGTCGCGATGACTCGCATGTCCGAGCCGGTGTAGATAACCGACAGGCCTTGAGTTCCCAAATCAATTCCCAAATAGCCATGGCCCATATCCAAACTCCTGGTTGGCATGCGAGTGAATTATCCAGAAATCACGAATTTGTATCGACAGATTCACTTTGCGGCAAATCGTCCAACGAGCCCAATTCAAACAACTCCAAGAATCGCGAGGTTGTTCGATAGACGGCACCCACGGAGGGCTCTTTGGCCAATTCGATCAATTTCCGGCGGAGCAATTGGTTCAACGCAGCTCCACAGGCATTGCCAATCAGCTGCTCGACTTGCTTCCGCGTCACGGGCTGATGATAAGCCACCAACGCCAAAACGTCGATCACGGGTTGAGGCAATTTCGCTTCGCGAATTTGGCCGTAGAACCGTTGCCGCAGGCTCGCGTGTGAAGGCGCCAATTCCATGCGAAACCCCAGTGCTTCGCGGTTGATTCGATAAGCGGCGCCTTCGCTCTCGTAGCTCTTGTTCAAGGCGTCAACCATTGACTCCACTTCTTCGGGAGAAACACCGCGCATCAACGATGCGAGCAAACGACCTGAAAGTGGTGTATTATCCGCGGCTCCAACAAATAGCAACGATTCCAGGATTCGGTTGGGAGTGACCGCGACGCGATCTTCTGATTCGCCGACTCGAGCTGCTTCGACCATTCGTCGCAAATCAACGTAAGAGTCGGCAGTTGTTGGATTGGAATGGTCGGTTCCTTGGCTCTGGCCTGGATGCACGCGGGACGCCAAGACCGCCGCCGACGCAGCTGCGTCAACAGCCGATGGCTTCAAGCCCGACGCGATGTCGATGTTCAAAACTTCTTGCTCGGCCAACAACTGAGCATAGGCTTGGCTCAATTCGTCCAAACTGTTGGTATCGCCTAACCCGGAAAACCCCAGAATCAAATCGTCCATGTCGCCAGCGTCTTCGCTGGAACTCAACTCGTCATCCAGTGGGTCATTGTTGGGCATGTGCAAAGTTGGCAAACTGTAAGGGGAAGGCACGACGGAAGTGCTCGCGTCATGTGATGCCAAAGGTTCGAGGCAACCTCCGAGCGGCGTTCCGAAGAAGGGACCAACTCATGTTTCGGATTGCTTGGACGACCTTGGCTTGGTCATTGTAGCGATCCATGACCGAAGCACCAAGATTCGTTCACGGGACAAACGCCGAAGATTTGTTTTGGAGCTTGATCCTAAATGCGTTCGAAAAGCAACCAGGAAGCCCGCCTTTCCACACTGCCCCAGAATACCACGGATGCTCGGGTTTCAAGCTTGACTAGAACGAACGGCTTGTTCGCCTACTCCTTTGAAAACAAATGAATACAGATCCAACACCTGCTGAATTGCTCGCCCAAGTCGATCGGTATTTGGCCGATAGGTTGCAGGCGACCAGGGCAAATTTGACCGTCGAAAGTCTCCCGCTATCGAGCTTGGTCGGTCGGATTGTGGCAAGCGACGTGCACTCGGCCATTGACCTGCCCAGATTTCGTCGGGCGATGATGGACGGTGTGGCGATCCACTTTCAACAAGGCTACGCCGGCAAACACCGCTGGTCGGTAGTGGCGGATGGCAACGAGACGGCGCCCAGTTCCCTTCCGCTTGCTTTGCCGATCAACACCGGCGGTCGCGTGCCGGATTCGCTGGATACCGTCCTGCCGCGCGAGTGTTTTGTCGCCGTGTCCGCTTCGGACAGTGGATGTGAGGGGTCGACCATCATCGAAATGGCTGATAGTGAGACCATCCGATCGGGACAACATGTGGCTCGGGTTGGCGAGGATGTCGAATTGGGTCAACGACTCATGAGCAAAGGTCGAGTGATTCGGAGCCAAGATCTGGGTTTACTTTCGGCGTGTGGGATTGTTCAAGCCGAGGTTTTTCGTCGGCCCCGTGTCGCGGTAGCGCTAACCGGCGATGAGGTCGTGATGCCGGGTTCAACTCTTGCCAGCGACCAGGTTTTTGATGCCAATGGACCAGTGTTGGAAGCGTTGTTGCGCCGAGACGGCGCGGAATTGGTGTCACTGGAGTACTTGGCAGACGACCCAATCGCACTTCAGAAGTTCTTGAGTGGTAGGGACGCAGATGTTTTGGTCTTGTGCGGTGGAACCAGCGTTGGTCCCAAAGATTTTGCGGCCGCGACCTTGCGTTCAGGCGGGGCACTTGCGTTTCATGGTCTACCTCTTAGACCCGGTCGTCCGGTTGGCATGGGAGAAATTGGGGCCGCGACTGTTTTTCTGCTCCCAGGGAACCCGATCGCGTGTCAGTTCACATACGACCTGTTCGTCGGTCCATTGCTTCGCGGGCTGGCGGGGCAGAAAACCGATTGGCCGTACTCGCACGAAACGGTTCAATTGTCCGAGCCAGTCGCATCGCAAATCGGACGTTTGGATTATCTGCGAATCGCGCGTGTGGACAAAGCGTCGAGCTTGGATCGACCGTTGGCCTCGCGATCTTGTGAATCGACGGGAGAAGCCCGTCCAGTTCTCGTTCGTCCGTTGACGTCTGGCCGAGCGTCGAATTTAACCTCGGTTTCCGAAGCGGATGGGTTTGTGTTGATTCCAATCGAGGCGGACGGACTGAAGCCAGAGGATCGGGTCATGTGCTACTGGTACGACAAGTAAGAACGAAAGTAACGCCATGTCAGAAGCCGAATCATTCCGCTCCGATGTCGACGATCGTCCGATCGAGGCAAAGCCGCTGCCGTTCTGTCTGAACTGCGGCGTTCCCAAGCCAGATAGCGATGCTTTTTGCAAGAACTGTGGCCAGCGTCATACGCGAGTCAATGAGGGATTGGGTTATTTTGTTCGCGATTTTATCACGAGTTTCTTGTCGCTCGACGGTCGTGCGTTTCGGACGGTGACAACACTGTTGTTTAACCCAGGAAAGTGTGCCAAGGACTTTTTGAATGGGCGACGCACTCACTACCTATCAACGGCGCAAACCTATTTGGTCAGCGGGTTCTTTTTCTTTCTGGTATTTGGCAATTGGATCGACGTGGTACAAATCGAACAGTTGTTCACGGTCAATCTTGACCAAGACACCGTTTCCATATCGGATCTAAATCGCGGGTCGATTGGTTCAAAGGAATTAGACTCGCAGGACACGCCGGAGGCGAGTCTTCCGAAGTCAGATACCCTCGCGCCAAACCAGAAGTCCGAACCTCAGGCTAACGTTGATCAAGGAAACGACAAGTTGGAATCGACGCCGCCGCCGACGGATCAAGACTCGGAAACGCCATCTACATCAGCAGCTGAAGATTCGAAGCGGGAAACGTTCCTGAACAAAGTTCACAAGTTAACTTATAACGGAAAGCCTTTGCAGCTTTCGTTTGCCGAATTCCGGCAGTTTTCGATGCTGCCGAAAGAGGAAGTGAGGCAAGTGTTTTTGGACCAAGGTATCGAGCTTGGTTCGTGGGAGATCAACATCATCAAAAACTTGGCGCTGATGACAACCGATCATGGATTCAGGAGCTACGTCAGCGGAAGTGTCTCGCTTGCATCGCAATTGGCGTTGTTGATGTTACCACTGATGGCCGTCTTGATTCGCGTGCTCCATTGGCGTTCCTGTCGGACTTGGCTGGCTGCGTTTGTCGTGTCGGCGAACTGGCATACGTCCATGTATTTGGTGTTGATTGTCGTGATGCTGCTCAACTTGAGTTTGTGGTGGGTCATGCTATCGGGCATCGCGTTGGGAGCCATTTTGTTGGCTGGTGACCTTGCGCCGAGTGTTTGGCCAGGGGTGGCTGGTCATCCTAATCAAGTCTTTTTTCCTGTTGCCGATGTATGTTTTTGGGCTTTTTTGGGGTTTTGTAGCGGCGGTCACTGGGTCAATTTTTATGTTTTAGCGGGTGTTTTCGGGTTGATCGTTTGCTTCTGACGCGCGTAACCTATAATATGGAGCGGGGGCTGGGCTCTTTTCGAACGATGACAGGGTGGTCTCGGGAACGAATTCATGGCAACAGTCAACTCTTCTTCCGTTGTGAACTCTGATCCAATCGTGGAAGCTCAACGGCTTGAACTCGCAAAATACGAAAACTCCATCGAAGCGACCATTCGGCGAACGGCGTCGCTGCTCAAAACCACCGATTTCTTTCAAGGCTGCTTGTTGCTAGTGGTTTGGAGCTTGGCCTTTGTACTGGCGTTTGTTTTTGTGGATGCCTGGCTTTGGCAACTGAACTCTAGCGGGCGACTTCTGGCGTTGGTGGGATTGGTTGGCGGTGGCCTTTATGTAGTCGGACGTTGGATGGCCCCCATGGTATTGGCCAGGATCAATCCGTTGTACGCCGCGAAAGTGATCGAAGATGGACATCCAACGCTTAAGAATAGTTTGGTGAACTATGTTTCCTTGACGGCTCAAGCCGAACGTCCCAACATGAAGAAGGGCGTGATGGAGGCGGTCACTCGACGAGCAGCTATTGATGCCAGTCGGATTCCGCGCGAGCAGTCGATCGACTATTCGTCGTTGATCCGTGTGATGTATTTGCTGACGGGGGTGATGGTCCTGTTTGCGGTCTATTGGATGCTGTCGCCCCGGAGTCCCTTGCAATCGATCGCGCGATTATTGTCGCCATTTTCGGACATGGCGGCGCCGACCCGAGTGGAAATTCGTCAAATCGATCCTCCTGGCGGTTCCGTCGTTGTTGGGAATACTCTGACCATCACGGCCTTGATATCGGGCATGTTGGAAAACGAAACTCCGGTTTTCGTTTACGATTCAGTCGATGGCCAAGCCGTCGGAGCCTCGACAGTGATGGTCGGTCAAACGGGAGCGAAGGACAAGTTCGAGGGTCAGATAAAGACCGGCGAACAAGGCGTTCAATCGAGCTTTGATTTTCGAATCGTCGCTGGTGACGCGGTCAGTCGCAGCTACCGCGTGTTGCTGGAGCAGCGACCCACGCTGGTCTTGGACCGAGTGGATTTGAAGTTTCCGGCTTACAGCGAACTCCCTCCTCAAACGGTCATCGGCCAGGGAGATCTGCGGGTGCTTGAAGGGACGGAGCTGTCCGTGTTTGCTCATTCCAACGTGCCAATAAAAAAGGCATGGCTGGAACTTTATGACTTGCCGGCGGACCGAGAAGTCGATAACGACATGACGCAGAAGTTGATCCGGAACGTTCTGCAACTCAACATCACCGACGACACCAAAGCCCAAGGCATGATTACGGCGACCTTGGACGTTCAGGGCAAGCCGCGGTATACCCACTATCGTTTGCTCATGCAAGACCTTGGGGAACGCACCAGTCGTCTTGGCCCGATCTACAAGTTGGATGTCGTGGCCGATGAAAAGCCGGAAGTAAAATGGCTCTGGCCGCAGACCGCAGAATATTCGTTGGCGATCGACGAAAGCCTGGACTTGCGGTTTCAAGCGACCGACCCGGACTTCCGGTTGACGAAGTTAACGCTGCATGTCAGTAGTCGCCGCGGGCGATCGCTGGTTCACCCAGTGGAATTGGGCGAACAAAGCGGCCGCGGCGTTGTGTTGGGACAATGGCAATTGAAGCCACGCGAATTCGGATTGGAACCCGGCGACGAGGTGATCGCCTTTGTTCAAGCCGAAGATAATCGACATTCGCCACCCACGTTTCAGTTGAATTCGAACATATCGCGTACCGAAAACCTGCGAATTACGATCGCCGAACCGATCGGTATCAAACCCGACCCCAACGGAGACGCGGTGGTCGAGACCGAGTCGCCTCCCGCTGATCCGGGTCTCGTTCGTCAGCCCGACGATGTGGTTGCCCCACCGGAGCAAAAAGGTCAAGAAAACGATGAGCAACCGATCAAATCGGAGACCGTTGATCGTTCGGAGTTACCTGCCGATTCGTCCGCAGACGGAATGAAGAACAATCTGAATCAAGACCAGCCCGCCGACGGGCAACCGCAAACCCCAGGCGCGACACAGCCTGCAAACAATTCGAATCCGTCTCCTTCGGCGAATCCAGAAGAACAACCCGATTCCAAGGATAAAGAAGCAGACGAAGTACGGCAGGCTTGGAAAAATGACCCGCCTTCCAAGCCCGGCGACGCGAAACACGACGGAGACGTGATGCAGCGAATTCGTCAGTTTATGGAAAAGGAAAACGCTGCGCAGAACCCAAGCCGGAAACCAGAGGGACAGACGGACCAACAACCCGGCCAACAAAACCAAGGGGAAAACCAAGGGGGACAGACAGAGCAGCAGTCCGGTCAGCCCGGCCAACAAAACCAAGGGGAACAGACCGAGCAGCAGTCACAGCCTGGTCAGTCACAGCCTGGTCAGTCACAGCCTGGTCAGTCACAGCCGGGACAATCTCAGCCCGGTCAGTCACAGCCGGGACAATCTCAGCCTGGTCAGTCACAGCCTGGTCAGTCACAGTCGGAACAATCTCAACCCGGTCAGTCACAACCCGGTCAGTCACAACCCGGTCAGTCACAGCCCGGTCAGTCACAGCCCGGTCAGTCACAGCCCGGTCAGTCACAGCCTGGTCAGTCACAACCTGGTCAGTCACAACCTGGTCAGTCTCAACCTGGTCAGTCACAGCCTGAACAATCACAGCCTGGTCAGTCACAGTCGGAACAATCTCAACCGGGACAATCTCAGCCCGGTCAGTCTCAGTCGGGTCAGTCTCAGTCGGAACAATCACAGCCTGGTCAGTCACAGCCTGAACAGTCACAGCCTGGTCAGTCACAGTCGGAACAATCACAGCCTGGTCAGTCACAGTCGGAAC
>JAUXWY010000213.1 GCA_030681235.1 Pirellulaceae bacterium
CCCCCAGAGAGGGGCTGTTTTGGCGAGAGTTGCGGTCGGAATTCGAGTCTCTGGAGAGTGGGTGAGACCCCGGAGATGGCAGGAAAACACGAAAAAAGCCGGTGTTTTGCGTTGCTGCAAGACACCGGCTTAATCGAATAACCTACTGCGGTCAGTTTCCTAACCAAACAGAGAAGTTGCGGGAGCAGAACTCGGTTCGAACCTCCTCAGAGACTCGGTAATCACCGCAAGCTCATGACCCAAGAAATCACAATAGGCCAAAGTCAAAACCAGAGCTTCCGCTCCTCTTCCTCGGAGAGTGCCACGAGCTCTTTCCCATTGAACTTCCAGGTTTTCCCAGTCCATTGGCCCAACAGTTGTCGCAGCCTTTCCCTCCCTTTAAACGATTCTCTATTCTGGCTATTCGATTTGAAGGCTTCGACGATCTGTTCAATTTGGCCGGTCGTTGGATTTTCAAACAGTCGAAGTAAATGATTGACCTTCCACGCCGAATCAGCGTAGCTCTCGGATGCGGCAAAAGCGGCCACTGCGCATTCAAACAATCTGGACTTGTCGGGAAGGTTTTTCTTGAGCAATTCAAATACCTTGATCGCGATACCGTCAGTATCGTCAAAACTACATCCACCTAAACCTTGGCCCTTGCCCATCAATCCGTAAGGGTCCATTCCCAATCGAACGGCTATGAGCGGCACGCCTCTACCAATCGCGACACCAACCTCTTGATCAGTCCAATTACTGTTGTGATAGTCGTCAGTAAGCAAGGCCACTAAGGCATCCATACTGAACAACGCTCTTTCGATCTCCCGATGCCACTCTTGGGTAGGCTCGATATCTTCATGTGCCACGAACGCTGCGAGCCCACAACGAGCCAAAGATTGTTTGAGGCTCGCGGTCTCTCTCTTGACCGACGACTTGTGGCTCAAGAACACTCGGACATGCCCAACTCCCCAAATGCGATGAAGTGCATCGGCCGATATTGAAATCGGTGGAACTCGTGCCTGTAATACTCCAGTCTGCGCTCGCCAATCTTCATTTCCGGACGGCTCCATTTCAATGAATACCTCGCTGAAATGCTCATTCGGAATGTTATTGAGCTTGTTCATGTCTGATGCAAGACGGCTGCGAATCTCTTCCTTCTCGTCGATAGCCTGAAGGAATAATTCCTCCGCAAGTGTTAATGTCACCGCGTGGCCATGCGTTCCGCCATTCCAGTTGTCATAGTCCCATCCCTCATGAATCGACGGAATTGCGTTCACGACCATCTCTCTAAGTAAAGTTTCACCTTTACGTTCGTAAAGCCGGTTCAAAGTTGCCAGGTATGAATCCAATTTGCATGGAAGAGAAAATTGCCTGTCGTTATCGCGCATTGTTTGCTTCCTCACGTAATCCAGTGATTTTCTTCAGTTGGCCGGTAACTCAAAACAAGTCCGCGATCAATGAAGCGGCCGAGGTGGTTGCCGAGCTGTTCGTTCTGTCGGGTTATGGAATTTATGGCGGTGTCGACATTCCTTGCCACCCGCTTACGCATTTTCTCCAACTCAGACGTTGTCCGAATTTTGCCGCCAAGGCCGGTGCTCCGTCGTTTTTCCTGCTCTAGCTCGTCAATTTCACGCTGGCGTGCTTCGATTGTCCCAAGGTCGTTGTTTCGCTGTGCGGTTCGCAGTTCATCAAACGCATCTTCAAGACGTTTCTCTATTTTTCGAATTGCCTCTGGCGTCGAAAGTGGATCGGACGAACCTTTGGTGTGGGCCGAGTTGACCCCGGTCACACGCTCGAACAAGTCTTGAACTTGAAAATCGATTCCAGGACTCCCGAGTAGGATGGCGATGTAACTGAGACCGCTCACGTGTTTTACTGGCATGGAATCGCCGCCAAAGGCCACTGTCCAATCACCTTGTCCATTTCGCTTGAAGATATTCCCACTTGGCTTGACGCCAAACATCTCGCCGATCGAGGATTTGGATGTGGGCGAGACATAGAATTCGCCATCAGCAGTAAAACGAAAAATCTCGTCGCATGTGATGAGCTGGCCATTTGAACGGGATAGGACGGCGTTGACTCTTTCGTTCGTATTGTCCCTCGTCGGTATCAGCATCAGGAACGTCCGCTGATGATGCCTGCCTGAAATCAAATCTACGATTTCACACAAGCTGTCGGTGTCCAATGCTGCTCCGAAGTACACGGGGTGACCACCATATGCCACTGGCAAATGTCCGAGCTGACAAGCTGTCGAGAGGCCTGGGACTGCGATTGCGGGACCAGGCCATCCCAACGCGGCTAGCAGCAACATACCCAGACGCTGAATATCGAACCGCTTGACCAACAAGTCAGACTTTTTGAGTTCCCGAACCAGCGAACCCGATAGAGTCGACGCGGAATACTCACCGTTGCCAAGCTCTGCGACCATCATCGGCTCGCCATAGTCACGATGAGAATAAACGGTGGCAATTTCATTGGTCAAAATGAGGCAGCGCTGGACTGTGGCAAAATCGGTCCGAAGATGGCTCCGCCATTCTTCGTCGATTGCTCGAAGTCCAGGCACAGACTCAAGCGTCGGCCAGAGATACTTCAGCTTGTTCATTCGATTGCTCATTGCTGGTAAAAATAAAGCCTCGTAGCTCGAGCCATCGCTCGATCAACTGTGCATCGCCATCTCGGCAATACTGAGCCACGTTTCCCGGACGGATCGTGACCGACCGAGGCGTCTTGGAGTCCAAAAACTTTACCTTGAATGCAGCTTTCGTGATCCGCGGGCGACGTGGTAATTGGCCATCACGCGCGGCCAGCGATGCGAAAAGATCACCCGATTTCCGCACCTCAGTTTCCCCGTGCGGTCCTCCCCAATAGAAAGCAACTTCAGTAAGTTTGATCCATTCGATGCCATCAATATCACCGCAAGATAACGACTCGTCTCCCAGCTCACGCAGGGGTTCCAGTGAATATTTGTTTGTTCCGGGGAAACAGTCCGGCCCCGAGAAAAAGTAAAGGCCAATCAGACGGACGTATAGTTGCTTCTCACCTGCCAATGCCGCATTGATTCGCAATTCCTGAACGCGACGGTCATAGACCACCACGTCGTACTTAATTGGCCGGTAGCAGACACTCTCTACTGTCGAACCATTGAGGCTCTCTTCGCGTGCGAACGGCCGGCCGTGGCGAATTAGAAAACGAATCTCGTTCTGATCTTCGTAGATCAGGACGCGGGAACCCCTGCCTCGTCTCTTTTGCTCGAACCAATCATCCAATGACCGCTCAAAACTCTCCCGTCGCTCGACGGTCGGATCAAGAAACGTGAGTTGTCCAATCGCGGTCGCTTGAAAGTACTCAAACGACTTTGGGCGTTTGAAGAACTTGAGGGCATGGTGCCGCTCCAAAATTTCTCGGTCCTCCAGCCATACTTGTACCGCAACATCGGCTGGCGAATGGTCATCGCCACTTTCCAACTCAAGATTCTCACTCGCCGCTGCCGTCATCAAGGCTTCCATTCCTTCTTCATCCGACATCTCATCAATTAGAAACAAGGCATCCAGCAACTCAGGCGGCATCGACTCGTTTGGCGATGCAAAAGTGTCTACCAAGGCCTGGTAGTCCAGGGACTCGGGTAAACCTTCGGCTGGTAGCGGGCAGTGAATGCTAGCAAAAAAGTCGCGATAATCGCCAAGCAGGCGCAGTAGTCGCGCCGGCTGAATCGACCGCAATGTGGCGGGATTTGCAAAGTAGCGTAAACGAAATGAGGCCATTTAAGACTCCTATGGTTTGGGCCAAAAAACTGGGGCGTTGGCCGCCCTTCAGACAAATCAGGGCGTTTTTTTAAACCAAGCCTATGACAGCACTGGTCACGTCCCTGCGACCATTACCAAAAAATAGTATCGCGTGCACGCTTGACTGTCAATATATCACGTGATATATTTTTAACTCACGGCAATTTTTCGAAGAGAAGGAACCGATGGAACAGGCACCCGGCGATAGCTATCCGACACAAATCAAACACCTGAGGTCCAGGCTCGGCCTGACCCAGATGGCGCTGGCGGAACGTCTCGGGGTCTCTTTCCCAACCGTTAACCGCTGGGAAAATGGCAAATCCGTTCCTTCCCAGCTGGCTTGGGAAAAGCTGTTGGAACTGTCCGGGGATTCTGGCAGCGAGAGCTCTGATACGGCGGATTCGCAGCCCCAAGGACCGCCGGTTCTAGATTTTACCGCAAAACCGGAGGTCGTTGCCGCATTGGTCGAGGGCGAGCGATTGTCGTTTGGCCATTTGTCCAATCCGGCTTTTGCGACCGAAACGTCCAACATTGACCCTCTCCCCCACCAGCGAATTGCCGTTTACGACTACATGCTCAAGCAGCCGCGTCTAAGGTTTCTGCTGGCCGACGATGCCGGTGCTGGTAAGACGATCATGACCGGGCTGTATGTCAGGGAGATGCTGTCGCGTCGCTTGATCAAGCGAGTCCTGATTGTTCCACCTGCGGGACTGGTTGGGAACTGGCAACGTGAAATGCAAGTCTTGTTCAATCTAAACTTTTCGGTGGTCGCCGGCGCGGACGCCCGAGCGGGCAACCCCTTCTTTGGCAACGGAAGCGATCGGTTGATCGTCAGTGTTGATACGCTGGCCGGCGAGCGAGTTTTTGCTCGCTTGCGAGAAACACAGACTCAGCCCTACGACCTCATCGTGTTCGACGAGGCGCATAAGCTGTCCGTGGATCGAGGAAACGACCTCCGGATTCGGAAGACCGATCGCTATAAGCTGGCCGAAGCATTGGCTGGCGTTCGCGGCATCGAGGAGGCATGGCGTTTGCCCTGGACGAGTCACCATCTGTTGCTGCTTACTGCCACGCCGCATCAAGGCAAGGAGTATCCCTATTACGGGCTGTGGCGACTACTACAGCCAGATGTGCTGTCCACTCCAGAGGCGTTGGCTGAATTTCCAGCCGAGCAGCGGCAACGTCACTTTATTCGCCGCACCAAAGAGGAAATGGTCTACCTGTCTGGCCAGCCCCTTTACCCGAAGCGAATTTCTGACACTTTGGGCTACGATCTGACACAGGGAGTAATCAGCGAACAGGCATTGTACGATCAAACGACCGACTACATGCGGTATGTCTATAACCGGGCCAAGTTGCTCAATCGGTCTGCCGCTCGTTTGGCGATGAGCGTCTTGCAACGCCGACTGGCCAGTTCAACTTGGGCCTTGCTCCGATCTTTTGAGAGGCGGATCGAACGGCTGGATGATTTAATCCGCCAAGTACAAGAAGGCAAACTGACGGAAGAGCAGTTGGTGATGCTCCAACGGCGTCTGGCCGAGGAAGAAGATGTTCTCGACTCAAAGACTGGAGACGAGGAATCCGTCATTGATGGTCGCGAAGAAGGCGAAGTTTCCGAAAACAAATTGCTGGCCGGCGTGATCGCAGCCTCGTTGACCGATCTGATCGTCGAACGCGAGCAGGTAGAAGCTCTGCGTGATTTGGCAAAGCAGGTCTACGATTTTGGGCAAGAATCGAAGTTTGACAAACTGAGTGAGGTTCTGACCGACCCGAATTTTGTGGGTGAAAAGTTCATTGTCTTCACCGAGCATCGCGACACACTCGATTACTTGACACAGCGACTCGGTGGCATGGGCTACACCGGGCAGATCGCCCAAATCCATGGCGGGATGCACTATACCGAACGTCAACAACAGGTCGAACGGTTTCGGCTACCACACACCGATGGCGGTGCCCGATTTATGATCTGCACCGACGCTGCCGCAGAAGGGATCAACCTGCAGTTCTGTTGGATCATGATCAACTTTGACGTCCCCTGGAATCCAGCTCGTCTGGAGCAACGCATGGGGCGAATCCATCGTTACGGACAAAAGCACGACCCGGTTCGGATCGTAAACCTAGTGGCACCCAGCACCCGCGAGGGACTGGTAATCGAAACCCTGCTTAACAAATTGGAGATCATCCGAGAAAGTCTTGGCAGCGAAAAGGTCTTTGACTCCATTGGTCGGCTCTTCGAAGGCTTATCCCTTAAGTCCTACATGGAGCGGGCTGTCGTGGAAAGCGCCGATGCAGTTGCTCATGAACTGGACGGTCGCTTAACTGAGGAGCAAGTCGCTGCCTTGGTCGCGAAAGAAAAGATGCTGTACGGCGATGGTGGCGACGTCAAAAGCCAGCTTCCCCGTTTGCGTGAAGACCTGACCCAGGAGGCTTATCGTCGGCTTTTGCCCGGCTACACGCGGCAGTACCTGCAGGCTGCATCTCCATTGGTGGACTTGGAAATTGACGGAGACATGGATCGATGCTTCTCTCTGCTACCTAAAAAGAAAGGTGCCATCGAGCCGCTGCTCCGGGCCTTGGAAAACTATTCGCCGCAATCCGGTCAGTGCCTGTCCGTCGTGCGGCCGGAGGCAAAAGACTCAGCCGTTTGGGTTCATCCGGGCGAGCCAGTCTTTGAACAGTTTCGGGCCATGGTTAGCGACCGGCTAAACCAGCAGGCATTGCGGGGGGCCGTGTTTGTTGATCCCACTGCGGTGAAACCGTATTTGTTCCATGTTGCTTTGGTTCAGGTGATTCGTGAAGCCGATCCGACTTTGTCCGATTTGGCAACAGAGGAAGTTTTGGATTGCCGCCTGGTCGGCATCAAGCAGCAGGAAGGTAGCGATCCGACGATTTGTCCGGTTGAACAATTGTTGTTGCTCAAAGGAGGAAGTGGCTTGCCGCCGGCAGCACAACGACTGGCGGCCATTGCTGAGAAATACAGGGAACAAACCGCTGCTTATTTGACGGAGCGGGTGGCGCGAAGTTTGGCCCACGAGCGGCGAGAACGGCTCGTTGCAACCTTGCCGGAACGAGAACAGTTTATCGAACGGGGCTTCAACTATCAGGAAACGGAGCTGGCGGCGGCCAGAGTACGGCTTTCCGACAAGGCGCGGGCTAACAACGCTGGGGCGATGAAAGCGCTGCGGGAGGTCAAAGACCAACAGCGGTCGCTGGCTCAGCGGCGGGCGAACGCCTTGGCAACGATCCGCCGCGAGCCAGAGCTGATCTCACCTGGTAACGTCGGCTTCATCGCCCACGCACTGGTTGTCCCATCTACGAATGAGGAAGACCTACAGCGTCATGACGCCGAAGTCGAATTGGTTGCCATGCGGATCGCAACCGCGTTTGAAGAAGCTGCCGGTGCCACCGTCAAAGACGTTCACACGCCAGCCTTGGCCCGCGCGGCGGGATTGACCGACTATCCAGGTTTTGACCTACTGGCGATCTACCCACCCGGCGATCACCGAGGCCAGCGAGCGATTGAAGTTAAGGGCCGAGCGGGAACCGGCGACGTAGAAGTATCGGCAAACGAATGGGCGAGGGCGGCGAATTTGCAAAGTGGCTATTGGTTATATGTTGTTTACGACTGTGCAACCTCCAGTCCAAATCTGTCGCGAGTGCAAGACCCCTTTGGACGCCTATTGGCAAAATCGAAAGGGAGCGTTCTGTTATCGCGGAACATGGTCACAACTGCGTCTGAAATTTACATCGAATTTTCGGAGAACAAAAATGGCATTTGAACAACGACTTGACCTAATTCACAAGCTGGAACGCCTGCGTGGGTCGCGAGTGATTTGTTATTTAACAAGTATTCGTACGGGCGTACCGGGGCAAATGTCGGAAGAACATGTTCGAGAGATTTTTGACCATCTTCTAAAGATGGAAGAACGACCCATTGAAAAGCTGGATATCTTTATCTGTAGCAATGGGGGCGACGGTGTAATTCCGTGGCGACTAGTTCCTGTTTTTAGGCAGTTTGCGAAATCGATCGGCGTACTTGTACCCTTTCACGCTTACAGCGCCGCAACCATTCTCGCCCTCGGTGCTAACGAGATCGTCATGCATCCGTTTGGTGTTCTTGGACCGATCGATCCGACAGTTACAAACGAATTCAATCCACAAATACCACCAAACTCTGGACGTTTGGTGGGAGTGAGCGTCGAAGACGTTAAAGCCTATGTGAATTTTGTGAAGGAAACGGTTGGCATCAACCATGAAGACGAGCTGGTTCAGATGCTAACCATTCTTGCACAACAAGTTCACCCGCTCGCCCTTGGAAATGTCGAGAGGTTCATTGCGCAATCAAGAATGATTGCGCGCAAGCTGCTGAACACACACATGAATAACGTATCAGACCGTGATATTGAGGATATTGTCGAGAGTCTAGCGTCCCGTCTCTACTTTCACGGGCATCCGATCAACAGAACGGAAGCTGAGAAGGAATTGAGACTGAACATTGCGAAAGATGTTGCACCAGAAGTCGAAGAGACTATGTGGAATCTGTACGAAGACTACGAAAACGAGTTTCTCAATCGAGAACCGTTCCAGCCTTTTGTCGACTTGGCGGCCAAAACTCAGCCTTGGGCGCTTCCAGCATCAAATCCGCCGCCGCCACAACTTGTCTGCGATGAATGCGAGATTCCTCTGACAATTATCGAGAGCAGCAAACTGTCAAGTGTTTTTACGGTAAAAAAACGATTTACGATGCTTGTTCAGATTGGGCAGCCCGATCATCGGCGGGATGAAACTCTTCAATCTGGATGGAGTCGCTCTCAACCAAATCTACAGCAGCAAAATCCAGAAATTCAGGAATGATCGAGGACGAACGATGCGGAAAAACATGACGCCATCCAGGCAATCCGGACGGCTGCGGTTGGTAACCAAATTCCTCTTGGACGGCTGGTTTTCTGGTGACGCCCCAAACTCCGGACTCAGTCGTTGGGTGTTTACGGTTCATTGCATTCTTTCAGGGTCTTGTCAAGCGATACTGGGTCAATTCGGTAATTTGACGGTCTGGAACAGACGCTTGTCCCTATTCCTCCTCCTTGCGTCAATACCAATTCCAGTATCGGTAACGTCCCAAACTACCCTGCAGGGACTACGCTATTTTACCTTTTGTTCGGGCTCGTTTCAACGACCGCTCGAAAAAAGCCGATTTTTCCAATTGTAACAAGCAAGCTAGCACAATGACCGATTTTCCCCGATTAA
The DNA here is from genome assembly GCA_030681235.1 of Pirellulaceae bacterium. Classification (GTDB taxonomy): domain Bacteria; phylum Planctomycetota; class Planctomycetia; order Pirellulales; family Pirellulaceae; genus M30B19. Next base: position 9,009 of record JAUXWY010000213.1, read on the forward strand.
TTGAACATGCGTTTCCGCTGAAGCAGACTTCGTTGGATAGTGTGCATGAGAAGAATGTGCGGCATGGGCATATTTCGACGTTGCATATTTGGCCAGCACGACGGCCGTTGGCGGCTTGTCGAGCGGCTTTGATTGCGACGCTGTTGCCCGATCCGTCGGCGGAGCCGAAACCGGCTGGGATGACCGACGAGCAGTGGCAACGGGAAGTGGCCAAGCGACGGCAGGAGCTGTGCGAAAAGATTGGCGGCAAGGTCGTCAAGAAAATCGAAAAGAAGAAGATGCCCAATGGGCAGACGGTCGAGCGGGTCAAAGAAGAAACCGAAGGGGGGATTCTGCATTGGGGACGGGAGACAGAGAACGCAGAGACGCTGGAGTGGTTTCGACAGGAGATTAAGAAGGCTTACGGCGGGCGAGCCCCGAAGGTGCTTGATCCGTTTGCGGGTGGGGGAGCGATTCCGCTGGAGGCAATGCGGCTGGGTTGTGAAGCGACGGCGGTCGATATCAATCCAGTGGCTTGGTTCATTTTGAAATGCACACTGGAGTATCCGCAAAAGTTGGCTGGGCAGACTCAGCCTTTGCCCGAGTTCATTCTGCATAATGACGATTTCATGCAGGAGTTTTTTAAGAAGGCCAAAGGCTATGGCAAGGCGGAAGTGACCGCGGCCATGAAACGGTTGCATGATCGGCTGGCGAAGAAGCCGAAGCCGAAGCGGAACGAAAAGGATGAGCAATCGAGTTTTCAGTTTGTGCAGGAAGACTCGCCCCCTGAAGCGGAGTTGCAAGCCGATTTGGCCTGGCATGTGCGGGCTTGGGGGCAATGGGTGTTAGAACGGGCTCGGCTGGATTTGGCCCAGTACTATCCAACCTATGCAGACTTCGAGCCACTGAAGAAAGACCAGGTTGCTTATGAACATCAGCCGATGCAACTCGTCCCACTCAAGGAAGACGGCACTCCGGACATCGAATCGCTAAACGCTGAATTTTCAGATGATTATTTGGCAGTGAAAGCCAATCCCCGCTGGGTAGCCAAACCAACAGTGGCTTATTTGTGGGCGCGGACAGTGAATTGCAAGAATTGTCGGGCGACAGTTCCACTTTTAAAAATGCTTTGGCTGTGTAAGCGTCCGACTAAGCGAGTCTTGCTTACAATGAAGCCGAACTCTGAGCGTACTGGTGTAGATTTCGGCATTGAACCCAACGTACCATCAAAAGGCGGAAATGCTGCACAACGACGTGAACACGATAAGCGTCTCGGTACTGGGACGATGAGTCGAGCTGGAGCTCAATGTCCTTGTTGCTCGACAATAAACACCATGGAAGATCTTCGACTTGAAGGTACATCCCAGCGTCTTGGAAGCGTGATGACATCTGTTGTCATCGATTCCCAAAGCGGGAAAGATTACCGTCGACCGACGGAGCAGGAGTTGGCAGTCGCGAAACTCGATGATAACCAAATAACCGTGCTTTTCAATGAACTTCCATTTGGAAAACCCAATGAAGTAATGCCTGACGCCGGAGCACTTGGAATGCGAGTACCGCGTTATGGTTTTGATAGATGGCAAAAGGTTTTTACTCAGCGACAGCTAAATGCAATGGGAACGTTTGTCAAGACGATACGTGGCAGCGGCATGCTGATCGAGAAGACTTATGTGTCGGTTGAATGGCGCGAGGCGATCACCGCGTATCTCACCTGTGGCTTTGATCGAATGCTGGATTTCAACTCAACGATGCTGTCTTGGATAACGAGTGTTGAAGCCATTCGAAATACTTTTGGAAGATTTGCATTGCCGATGAATTGGGACTACTGTGAAGCTGCCCAAATCAACGCCGTTCGAGGTGGCTGGGACATGTGCTTAAACGCCGTTATGGAAAGCCTGCCAATTCTCTTCAATGCTACGTCATTGTCACCATCGCCAAGATTGACGAAGCAGAGCTCGACTCAAGTGCTTGGAGACGGTAGTTTCGACGCGATTGTCACAGACCCTCCGTACTATGACGCAATTCCGTATTCAGACCTTATGGACTATTTTTACATTTGGCAGCGTCGAATTCTGGCCGGATTAAGTTCGGAATTTGACCAGACTTTACAGAGTGAATTGTCCTCGAAATGGGATCACGATGCCAATGATGGTGAACTGATTGATGATTCAAGTCGTCATGGCAATGACGGAGCCAAAAGTAAGTCAGTATACGAAGACGGAATGTCTCGAGTTTTCGTGCAGTGTGCGAGAGCACTCAAACCCGAAGGACGACTTGTAATTGTATTTGCCAACAAGCAGCCAGCCGCGTGGGAAACATTGGCATCAGCTATTATTCGCGCCGGCTTTGTCGTGGACGGAAGTTGGCCAATTCAAACCGAACAGGCGGCGCGAATGAGGGCCTTGTCGTCCGCAGCACTCGCATCATCCGTGTGGCTTGTCGCAAAGAAGCGATCCGTTTCAGCTCGCCCCGGTTGGGACAATAATGTTTTAGAAGAGATGAGAAAAAATATATCGATTCAACTTCGTGAATTCTGGGACGCCGGTATCCGCGGCCCGGACTTCGTGTGGGCGGCGACGGGGCCGGCGATGGAGGCGTTCAGCAAGCACCCAGTCGTTCGCAAAGCCAACGAACCCAATGCGACAATGGGCGTGGGGGAGTTCCTCAATCATGTTCGCCGGATGGTGGTGGATTACGTGGTTGGCCAAGTCCTTTCGGGTGTTGATGCTGGTTCCAGCGGTGGTGCTACGGTTGGGAATCTGGATGAAGTGACCGCCTACTACCTGCTGCATCGACACGATTTTGGTACCGACGAGGCTCCCGTAGGAGCGTGCATCTTGTACGCAACCGCCTGCGGATTGTCCGATACCGAACTGGAACGAACCTGGGATATCTTGTCAGGAGGAGGACGCGATTCCAAATCATCCGACGACGATGAAGGGGATTCTGATCCGGAAGATGGCGAAGGTGACAGTGAGGCCGATCCCGATGCCGATTCTGGCGGCGGAAGCAAGGTCAAACTAAAGGCCTGGAGCCAGCGGCGTGGTAAGAGCATGGGCTACGATGCTCCCGAGGGCAAGGCTGTCCCGTTGATCGACCGTATCCATCGATTGATGCACTTGTGGAAAGACGGTGATTTGCAAAAGGTGGACGAATACATCGACGAGCACGCCTTGCGGCGGAATGAACTGTTCAAACGAGTGGTTCAATCTCTGATCGAGCTTTCCTCCAACAGCGAACGCTCGGTGCTCGAAAGCATCAGCAACCACCTAGAGGCCAAAGGTGCCGTCCGCGATCGCGGCCCGATGCTGGCTTTTGGCGATGACGAATAACAAGACGAAACGCAAAACAAGAAATACATTTGAGCAGAAAGTAGTAATTACGATGGCTAAACTCCCCTGGAATCGCTGGCATGAAGTGGTCAAGCTGCGAGACGACCTGAAGTCGGGCGACCTGCCCCTGCACATGTTTGCGGCGGACTTGTACGAAGTCATGATGCAGAACGGCAAGCGGCCGATTTACGAAAAGCCGGAGGAGTTCTTTGCTCTGACGTTTCCAACCCACAACTTGCGCAATCTCGTGCGGGAGGTGGCATTGCGGATCGCCGGGCTGAACGACAAAGCCGTTCGGCAGCTGGAGTTAACCTACGGAGGGGGCAAGACGCACACGCTGATTACGATGCGGCATCTGGTGCATGACCCAGACAATTTGCCGGACTTGCCGGCGGTGAAAGAGTTCGCCGGAACGATCGGGCAGACTCCTCCGCGAGCCCGAGTGGCCGCACTCTGTTTCGACAAATTGGATGTGGAAACAGGGCTTGAGGTTCGAGCACCCGACGGAAGTATCAGGCAATTGAAACAGCCCTGGAGTCTGCTGGCTTATCAAATTGCTGGCGACGAAGGCCTCAAGCTTCTGAACGCTGATGGAAAAGCCGAGGAACGAGTCACACCACCGGCAGAGAATTTGTTGACCAAACTGCTTTCTCTACCTTTGAAGGAAGGAATGGGAACGCTGATTCTGTTGGATGAAGTGCTGCTGTACGCCAAGGTTCGCTGCCACACTGAACCCGGGTTCCTCGACATCCTGATCGGGTTCTTTCAATACTTGACTCAAGCTGCGGCCAAGGTTGAAAAATGCTGTATCGTTGCATCGTTGCTTTCCAGCGAACCGAAGGATCAAGCGGATGCTCTGGGCAAAAAGATTGTGTCGGACATGTACGACATTTTTCAACGCCAACGGGAGGAAGCGGTTCAGCCGGTTGAAAAGGATGATGTGGCAGAGGTTCTTCGCCGGCGATTGTTCGATCCCAAATCGGTGGAACTGCGCGGGACTTGGCCGCAGCATGTGATTGCAGCTTTGAAGGGGATTAGTTCTCTGGATGATCAAACGGCCAAGCAGGGGATGGCGGCGGAAGAGAAATACTTGAGAAGTTTTCCTTTCCATCCTGAGTTGACGGAGGTCTTTTATAGCAAGTGGTCGGCAGGAATCGAGCGGTTTCAAAAAACTCGAGGAGTATTGCGGACTTTTGCGTTGGCATTGAGGGAAGCCTGTCAATGGGATGACAGTCCACTCGTTGGCCCTGCTGTCTTTCTAAATGGCCGAAAGAAATCCGGACTTTCTGAGGCCGGTCGAGAATTGGTTTCGATTGCCGATACGATTGTCAGTGATGGGAACGCGACGCGCTGGACAGGAATTTTGGAGAACGAACTGGAAAGTGCAAAACAGGTTCAGTCTGATTCCGTAGGATTAAAGTTTAGAGAAATTGAACAAGCTGCCATCGCGACTTTCTTGCATTCCCAGCCGACCGGCCGCAGTGCGAAAACGCGAGATCTGATGATGTTGGTTGGTCCATGTCGACCCGACAAGATCGAGCTGGAGAAAGGTTTGTCACGTTGGGCTAGAAATAGCTACTGGCTGGACGATGCGAATATGCCTGATAAAGAGGGGCAGTTGCCGAGTGAATGGCGATTGGGAAATCGTCCTAACTTAAATCAGATGCAGTCGGCGGCCGCAGCGCAAGTGTCAGACGACGTTGTTAAGGCTCGCTTGCTGGATGAAATTGGTAAAGTAAAAACACTGACTACAGGTGCCTCGGCCTCCGGGGTTCGAGTCCATACCTTGCCCACCAAGCCCAAGGACATCGAAGACGATGGGCTATTTCACTATGCAGTCATGCTACCCAGCGCCGCCTCTGATTCAGGGAAACCAAGTTCGGAGGCGCGAAGGTTTCTGGATGAGACGAGTGGCCCAGATAAACCCCGAGTTTTCAGAAACTCGGTGCTGCTGTTGACGCCTTCGAAAGATGGTTTGAGTATTGCAGAGGCTCGCATTCGCGATTTTCTCGCATGGGAAAGTGTGCTCGATGAATTGACTCCCAAGAGCGAAGAGGAGAAGAAGCAAAAGGGATCGGTCGATGTGGCCAGATTACAAACATTGAGGATCAGCATCGACAAAGCGAAAGGACGAATCCCAGATGCCATCCGCCAGGCGTACTGCATTGTGGTGACAGTGTCTGACAAAGATGAGGTTCAGGCATTCAAGCTGACGGTTAGTGATGACCCGCATTTCTTGACGATCAAGACCGATGGTCGTTCACGTGTTCAAGATACAGCGGTCACCGCCGAGGCCTTGTTGCCGGATGGCCCGTACAATCTTTGGCGAGGTGGGGAGACCAGTCGTCGGGTAAAGGATTTGGCGGGGGCGTTTGCTCAATTGCCGCATCTACCCAAAATGCTGAAATCGCAGGCGATTGTGGAGACGTTGGTCGAGGGGTGTGTCAAGGGTACGTTTGTCCTGAAACTGACTCGGCCGGATCGAACCTTTCGGACTTGGTGGCGGACTCGCCCGGACAACGCGGCGTTGTCTGATCCGGCGTTGGAGCTAGTGCTGCCAGAGGCGGCAGAACTGTCGGAGATTTCTGGTGCTTTGTTGGCCCCCAAAACTTTGCCCGATTTATGGTCGGGAGAAGAAATCACCTTCCAAGACATGCTGGATTACTTTAATGGCCAACGTGTGGTCCAAATCAACCGGGGTAGCTTCACCGAGCCAGTCTCGGTCCCCAAGGTTTGTGCCGAAGTGGTTGAAGTCGCAATTGGGGAAGCCGTCGCGGACGGGAAGGTATGGGTTTTGTCAGGTCCAGCAAGTTTATTGGGAGAGACGATTCCAGCAGGGGTTTTGACTCCCGCCGCACGACTGCGATTGCCTCCCGAACCG
>JAUXWY010000225.1 GCA_030681235.1 Pirellulaceae bacterium
TCTTCCAATGGTGGCAATATTTTAGAAGTTGATTCGGGACTCGAATGGCGATTGAATTCCCCGGACGGTTCGGCGGAAGGGTTTGGGTTTGCGTTCTCGCCGGACTCGCGGTGGTTGGCGCATACGTCTGGCACTGGTCGGATCAAAATTCAAGATCTTCAACAGCGTAGGACGGTTGCAATCTTGACCGACCCCGACCAACATCACTATTTTTCGTTGGCCTTTTCCGCCGACAACCAGACGATTTTTGGTGTCACCATCGGACGGGAGTGTTTTGTAAAACGTTGGGACTTGAGTCAAATCGATCAATACTTGGGCGACCTGCAACTACCGCCGCTAAATCTAGGCAGTGATGTAGAGCCGATCGTTCCGATCACTGATGCTTCCCTTACCACTCGATTGCAGATCCCAAGTCATCCCGACTTCGACCCAATAGTAGAGCAGCAAGTCTTGCAACGAGCCCGCCAAGCGTTCGCGGAGCAACGTTGGGCCTTGGGATTGGCAGAACTGCGGGCTGCGGTCTTGTCGATGCCCGAAAACGAAAACCTACACACGGAACTCGCTTGGCGGTTGGTCACATCACCCCCAGAGTACCAAGACGCCTCAGCGGCACTTGCCGCCATCCGAGTAACCCAGCGATCCAACAACGATGATCAGACCTCGATCGTCTATGCGTTTGCGTTGGGGAAACTAAAACAGCGTACCGAAGCTTTATCGATTCTGACGAATGTTCAAGCGGTGGGACACCAGAAAATCCAGGGGAAGTACGTTGAGGCTCAGTTATTGGCCGAACTGGGACGCTTCGAGGAAGCGAAGGCCGTCTTGGCCGCCGCTCGCGAACTGGAGTCCCAGCCCTTCGACGACTCCCCGTGGCCCATGGAGGATTGGGATCGTTTCCGGAGCGAGGTTGACCGGACGGTGAATCAGGTGGAATCGCCTCGAAAACCATCAAATTTTAGGTTCGAAATATTTTGGCCAAAAAACTGGTCGGATTTTGTGCGTTTCGGTTCGGAACTGCGATATCGATGGTGGGGCAACTAACCATCACTCCTCGCTACGAACAGGAAAAGAACATGAAAACGACACTCTTCACCGTCTTGCTGGCCATCGTCGCCACGCTGTTTTTCGCTCCGCAGGGTCAGGCCCAGCTTACCCGCAAAGCAACCGACAATCTTCGCCCGAACAACAGCGTTGCCGATGCCGTTGCCGGTCGACGAATGACGACCTTCGACCCGTCAAAACATGGATTTGCGTTTGAGAACACATTCCAAACGGAGTTGTTTCTACAAGACATGCGATTCGGAGGCCTGTGCGGAGGCATGGCCTATGCTTCCTTGGACAACTACTTTGCGAACCAAGAAGCTCCGAAACAAACCTTTCGACCGGCCGTGAAGACTCCACTATTCGAACGGATCTATTCGCGACAACAGACCTCGACAATGACCAACGTGGATAAATGGGCCGAACTCTTCGTCAACCCAGTTGGTTCTCGCACCGACGAGTTCTTTCGCTGGGGCTTGCAAAAGACCGGCGGTGGACGGCTCGAAGAACTGTGCAAGTTGATCGACCAAGGCAAGCCTTGCCCGTTGGGACTGTTCAAAGGTGGCAACGGCGGCACTGGCCCTCATCATCAAGTGGTCGCCTACGGCTACGAACTGGGACGATACAAGGGTGATCTTGGACAACACCAAACGGACCTCAAGATCTTCATCTACGATCCCAACAAATCTGGCAAGATGATGACCTTGGTTCCCAACTTGACGAAAAAGTCCTACTATTACGTGGAAGATCCGAACTGCGAATGGATGACCTACTTTGTCGACTTGAAGTATTCGGCGATGTCGCCGCTGCGAATCCCAGCTTCGACCTACCCGAACGACAACAAGGTTCACGAACTGCTTGTCGAAGTCATGACCGGTGGCGATGATCTTCGCGGCGGCAACGACAACTTGAACATGCACATCGTACTCAAGAATGGGACCCGCGAAACGCACGCCAACGTCAACAATCGTGGCCGGTGGATCAACAACTACAGCGAAACCGTGAAGTTGAAGCTGCGAACCCCGGTCAAACTTGAGGACATTGACTGCATCGAATTGCAGACGACCTTTGGCGGTGGCATCGGCGGCGATAACTGGAACATGGATTGTATCCGGATCATGGCCAACATCGGCGGCCGCGGCGAACGCCTGATCTTCGAACAATCAGGTGCACCACTCCAACGCTTCGACGGCAACAACCGCCCCTACAAAGCCACGATCCGCTAAGTAGCGATCCGGCAGACAACCTCAACCAGCCCCTGAAGCACACTTCAGGGGCTGGTTTCGTTGTTCTGGATGTTTCTAAAGTTCGGAATCGCAAGGCAACAAGCGGTAAATACTCTCCTTCGTCCATTATCCGAATCATGTTATGGATCGGGCTGGGACTACAAATCATCATCGCGGCTTGTGCCAAATGTTCCTCTTGGTGGTCGTTCATTTGGACGTTTCTCTTCATTGCACCATTGGTGGAAGCCATTCCGTTGTTCGAACTCCATGTGGAGGCTACCACCAACCAACCGCAATATCCCCCGAACTACTACAATAAGGGCGGTGATGGATCTCACAACAGCCATTCGCGGACACCGTTAGCGCATACGGGTCCAGCAATTCTGCTCTTTGACCTGGGCATTCTGTTTTTTTTAGGATTGCGGATTGACCTTAAACGCTCCCTGGCAAATCTACTGCGATTGACGGTATTGCTGGCCATTGCGTTGGCGATCATCAAGGTTTGGATCAATGGTTTCTGGATTTCGTGGTCCGATATTGTCGGCGCCACGGGCCTATTCTCCGGGGCGTTTCTTCCCATTTACGGTGCTTACGCGTGGAATTGGCAAAGAAAAGAACTCCTACCCATTTTTGGTTATTGGGTATTTTTGTTAGCCATTCTGGCCGGATTCATGTGTCCAGCGGTCGCCAGTGAAAATCCAGTCTACGCGTATACCCTTGTATTTATACTAGGGTTCGTCGGGTTCCAATTGGTGCTTGGCGTTCTTCTTTGGTTTGATCTTCGACGACCAATCTTTGACTTCCGCGCGAACATCTCAGGTCCATTGAACAATCGGCCAGTAACGCTTTCCTTTGCGGTAGGATTCTTGTTGCTTGCTGTTTCGGCCAGTCAAGCAGCGTGGCGTTTGTTCGCGGACCGATACAATCCGACGGTCCTTTTGTTGGCTGAAGAACAACGTTGGGAATTGGCTTCTTTCGTGGCGGACTTGAAACGATTTCACCGAGGACATCTGCAACAGAACAAGAATTCGCCGGCTCACATAATGTTCGAGGCCGTGTCGATGTCCAAAGGGGAGCTGGAACTTGCACTAGCTACAAAACCGTTGGTCGAACATGAACAGTGGGAAGCGTTTCAGACTCGCTTGTCCGAGTTCGGTGCCGATCCTTACTGGGTGCATGACTATCCGGTTGCGGACACGCGGCACTTCAACCCACGCCACTGGATCAAGCACATTGATGGAGAAGCATTCCCGTGTCGGGATTGGTCCAGAATCGCACGGGCCAATCCCACACCTGAACTGACGATTCATGGTGGCAGTTACCGTTCGAACGACCTGCATCGTGCCCCAACGGCAATTGGATCATTGATTCTCGTCAATCCGAAGATCGAATCCGACTTGGATACGTCTTCAGTTCGGCACTTTTGGAACTTTACGATTTTGGTCGATACGATTGAACCGTGGCTCAAGAATCGACGACTCCTCGTCGAACTCGTCCACAACGGCACAAATTTGCGTGTCCTTAACCAATCCACTGTTGACGTTCGGGCTGCGATCGAAACCACGGATCGTAATTTGGCCAAATGTTTACGAGTTTCGAGCGATGACGAATTCGGCACAAGAATTGATCCTATGCCACGTACAGAGCCTTCGATCCACGTCGAAAGCGCCTGGAAAAACCTTGACACTTCCTCGTGGAGTACTGATCCGCAAGGCCAAACAACGGGAGTGTTCATCGGCCCGGATGGTGTTGTGCCAAGCCCCCCAGGTTCCGTCGGAGCGGCATCTACGAACTCGACTGTTAAATCGCTAAGTTGGCTTTATCTGGATTGCATGAAGCATCGAAGCGTACTGAATATTGCTCCCGAATTACAAGAGCTGATTCCCAACGCCAAGCTGGTCATCGCAAACCGGATCGGACATTTGGAAGACCTGCGCCAACTACTCTCGAATGCCCGTACCGCCGGAAATTTAAGAACGAAATCTCTGCAATTGTCATGGCATGAAGGATACGGCGTCGATATCGCTCGTGACTTAGACGATTACCCTGGCATTACAACCCTGTTTATCGAATACTCTCCAGTCCAATTTGACGATTTGTTCGCGACGGTTTCGTGTTGGACCAACCTCGAGCGACTCGTCCTAATTGCTTCTCCGGCAAGTATCGATGAACTTGTTCGAATGGACGCCCGCTGCGATTCCATCTACGACGGCCCGGTCAATTTGACCGAGTTGTTGCAGAGTAGCGACAGTCCGCAGTCGCAATTGCGAACGAACCTCACCGTTGATGAATTGACGATTGACGTGTTTGTTGTCCCACGCACGATTTCGAACACTGAAAAGGTCGAGCTAATCGCGGAGTGAAATTCCGAATAGGTTTTACGCTCATAACCATTCACTGAGCGTTTGGCAGGTATAAATCCATTTCTGCAGAACATTTAGGGCCACTGCAACCGCTCGTTTGGAAACTCAATCGGATTGCGTGACCTTAATTCGTGAGATCAAGACAGATTTCGAGCCGGATAACACTTCGATTTGATTTTTAAATTGGGGCATTTCTTTAATTCTTTGCGCAGCCAAACGAGCCTCATGCTCGGAACTCACACCGAAAACTAGATCAACTCCTTCTTGAATCACTTCGGAAAGCAAATCCATTTGACCAAAGACCGGTTCTGTTGATAGAAACACAATGACCACATAGTCAAACGCGGCAAACGAGCATCTCGAAAATTCGTCGGCAAACCTGCATCACTCCCGGCCTTCCCAAACGGGTTCGAATCATTTGAAAAGACCAAGAAGTAAGGTGACCTTCCGCTTACCGACGCAACTAATTACCGTTAGGGCGACCTTGGTTCGCTAGTTCTAACAAGTCACCAATCGCTCGGTGCGACTCGATGGGATGTCGAAGCTTGCGCTGCGGATCGATTCGATATTGGTTTTGCCGTCCGACCCGCTCTTTTTGAATGAAGCCGCCCCGCTCCAAATCCGCCACGATCCGTTGCACCGCCCGCTCGGTGATCCCAACTTCCAACGCGACTTCCCGCAGGACGGCCAAGGGGTTCCGCGCCAAGAGCACCAACACGTGGGCGTGATTCGTTAAGAAGGTCCAATGAGCGTCCGGCGGAGCCTGAGGCTGAGGCTGACGCTCGAACTTCTTGACGGCCGAACGGCGTCCCAACGCCGCCTGACCTAGCTCCGATTTTCCAACTTTTTTCTTCGCCAAGGCCGCCAACTCCCAGTCCCCGCCAATTTTCCTGAGATTATAGCCGGAACACCTTGCGATTCAATGACGCCCGACAACTCCCGCGAATGTCGCCCCAGTGGCCCTTAACGCGCCGGCAACCATCGACTAAAGCCAAGCCCCGATTCTTACGATAACAATTTAGCGATATGAAATTGACGACTTTCTTGTCGTATGTAAGAATGCCGTTCGCGAGATTGGGGTCCTGGGATTTTATTGGGAGTTTACCAAGTCATGGAAATTGAATTGCTGGTCGGTTTGGCGCTCACCGGACTGACGGGCGTCGCGTGCCTGCCCAGTTCCATATATCAGGCCGCTCCCGAACGGTGGCGGGAACGAATCCCTCTGCTGCTCGGGATCCTGTTCCTCACGTCGGTCCTGGCCGCCGGGTCGGTGTTTCGTTACGGTCCGGTGGATGCGTTGTTTTGGAGACTCCCAAACGGCTGGCGGTGGGGAATTTACTTGGACGGTCTGTCGGTCGTGATGTTGCTGTTGATCTCGTTTATCGCCTGGGTCAATGCGATGTACGCTCGGCGGTACCTGGATGGCGACCCTGGGCAAGGCCGCTTTTACAAATGGTTCACCTTGACCGTGGCCGCCGTCGTCTGGATGGTCGTCGCTCGCGATCTACTCACCCTCTGGCTGGCCTGGATCACGACCAGCCTCGGGCTACATCAACTGCTGGTGTTCTACCCGGACCGTCCTTGGGCCGTCTGGACCGCCAGAAAAAAGTTTCTCATTAGCCGGTTGGGCGACGGTTTCCTAGCCGTCGGGATCGGCTGCATTGGGTTCCAATTCGGAACCTTGGAGTTCACGACGCTGTTCGCGGCTCTTGCGACACCGAACGCGTGGAGCGGCGATACAAACCTTGTGTCGATCGCAGCCGGGATGTTGGCCTTGGGAGCATTGACCAAGAGTGCGCAATTTCCATTCCACAGTTGGCTGCCCGACACCTTGGAGACCCCGACGCCGGTATCCGCTCTCATGCATGCGGGGATCATCAATGCGGGTGGGTTTTTGATGATTCGCATGAGTCCGCTGATGGCCGAGTCGTCGTTAGCAATGAACGGACTCTGGCTAACGGGAGCCTGTACCGCCGCGATGGCCGTGATGGTGATGCTGACCCAAACCAGTATCAAACGAGCCCTGGCTTGGTCGACGATTGCGCAAATGGGGTTCATGATGTTGCAATGCGGACTAGGAGCTTGGTCGGCCGCGTTGTTGCACTTGGTTGCTCACTCGCTCTACAAATCGCACGCCTTCCTTAGTTCCGGCAGTGCTGTGGATGGCCTAAGAACATCGGCCACCTCCCGCGTCATGACCTTGAATCGGGCCAGTAACGCTCGGTCGAATCAGGGCTGGGCGGCGTTGGGCACTTTGGCCCTTAGCCTAATGCTCAGCTTCAGCTTGGCCTGGCTGATCACGAGCCTCATGGGCTTCGACTTGAGTACCAAACAGGGCTTCGTCTTGCTTGGCCTGATTCAACTGCTTGGTCTATCGCATCTGCTGCAGCAGACTTTGTCGAGCGGCCAAACAAGAGTAGGTTTGCGCGGGATCGTGGCGACCGCGTTCGTTCTGACCAGCTACTGGTTTGGCTACCTCGTCATCGATCAAGCATTGCAGGTTGGCATCAGCCCGGCGCTCCGCCCCTGGACACTGGCCGATCAAATTCTATTGGGTGCAGCAGCCTCGTTCCTCACGCTGATTTACCTGCTGGCGACGTTGCCAACCGTAAGGCGACGTTGGCTCGCTTGGCCCAGTCTGTACGTCCACGCCACCAACGGATTTTACTTGGATGTTCCGGTGCGTCGTTTGACGGCTTGGTGTTGGGGCCTGAACTCGCCAGCTCCCTAAAACCGAACACACTCGACTACTTGACTCCGACCAAACTCAATTCTGCGCCCCTATACCTTGACACCCGAAAGCAAAAATCCATGACCGCAGTCGCCCTCACGCCTCCCAGCAAGTCGCCCGGGGAAAGCAACGCCGCTCCGATCACGCCGACCTGGCTAGATCAACTGCTAAACGAAGTCTTTCAACCAATTCCGCCGCTGTGGCCGTTAGCCGATTTTGTCGCGGTCAACCCGTGGGCAAATCAGACTGAGAAAACGCTCCTGGAAGTTCATCAATCCCAACAAGCGATTCAAGACTGCGACTTGTTGCCGGCGTGGTCCGTGCTACAGTCCCTGTGGCAACAAGGACAATTCACCGCAGCGGATGCTAGAGCAGCGTTCGAACAGTTGTCCGAAGATGCGACGTTTCATCTCACTTGGCAACAGGTTCACGAAACCCTCGCGGTTTTGAACGAGGCCATTCCGCCTCAAGCCACGCGTGCTCGCCAGTACTGGACCGTCAGCGATTTCTTGGATCGCGTGCAACGTAGCTCGTGGAGTAGCCACCTTCTCAACGATATCACCCGCAGTTGTGCGGCACACTTCGATGAAGGACAAGCGTTGTGGGCCAGCCCATGGCAATCGCTTTCGCTGTACGACGCTTGGCGCGAGACGGCCCAGCGTAGCCGGCGCATGGAGTGGCTAGGCTTTACGGGGTTCCGCCAATTGGTATCTGAACTTCCCATGTCGCCGCGACTGGCCATCGTTCGCATGCTGGAATCACTGGCGATACCACGCGACCAATGGGGCCCGTTCTTGGAGGCCCAATTGGCCTCGGTATTTGGTTGGGCTTCCTATCTGAAATACCAAGCGGACTTTGCCAATCCGCCGAGCATTTACGACGACCTGTCAGGATTGCTGGCCATCCGGCTCGCATACGATCTGTGCTTGCAGCAGCGATTTGACGTTCCCATCAGCGAACTCTACCCCGCGAACCGAGTCAACTCCCACTCGATGTTGCCCAGTGATTCCACGGCTGCCCTTACTGAAGCGAAACTGCGTTACCTGATGGTTCGCGCCAGCGAACTGGCGTATCAAAAACAACTGCGGACGTCTTTGCAGGACTCGCAGCATCGACAAATCACGTCCACCACGAGTGATCTTCCCAAGCACACCATCTCATCGCACAAACGCGTCCAAATGGTCTTTTGTATCGATGTGCGCTCCGAGGTCCTACGTCGTCACTTGGAGGCCATCGATCCGCACGTCGAGACCTACGGATTTGCCGGCTTCTTTGCGATGCCGATCGAGCACGTTTCCTTTGGGGACGACGGCGGTGTCTCTCAATGCCCCGTTTTGTTGAAACCGATCGCTCGCGTGCAAGATCAGCCGAAACACGCCACCTCCGAAGCCGCCGCGAACTTGACCCAACGTTCGCGGGATGAACGACTGTTTCAACGCTGCTGGAAGTACTTCCAGAAGTCGTCACTTTCGACTTTCGCGTTCGTCGAAGGCCTGGGCTGGACCTATGCGATTCAACTACTGAAACAAACTTTGGGTTCCATGTGGCCTCAACAGTCGCTGACGAAGCTCAAACCAGCGGCACCGGCTGTCGCGCCCGCGATGTTGGGTCGTGGAACGGCAGCGAGCGACTCCGGTCTTCAAGTAGATCTGGCAGCCAACTTCCTCAA
>JAUXWY010000237.1 GCA_030681235.1 Pirellulaceae bacterium
CAGTGTGGTGGCATTGGGAACGGACGGTCGGTATTGTAACGAGCGGCAAAGCAAGTCCGCGCGGCCCCGTTCGGGCTGGCCGATCGGAGTGGCACATCCTATTTATCCGGATCGGCGTTTGGGAGAGATTGACTTACGAGAACGCGCGTTGGGGACGAGTGGATCGGCGCGACAATTCTTTCATTATCGGGGAAAACGGCTCAGTCACGTGTTGGACCCGCGAACCGGACGCCCCGCTGAAGGCGTCTGGAGTGCAACGGTGTTGGCTCCAACGGCCGCCCAGGCCGACGCGTTGGGGACAGCGTGTTTCGTGCTGGGGCTGGACGGCTGCCACCGATTATTGGAACATTGCCCCGATCTGGGGATTCTGTTAGTTCTGCCGGAGCGAAATCGACATCACACCGTGGTGTTGGGCAATTTGGATTCGGTTTGGTACCCAAAGGAAAATTGATAAAACGTGTTGGACCGCGATAAGAAGAAAGTTGATCAAGAAGTTGCCTATCTGGTCCGAGTGATCTTTCCGGATGAAGTCACGGAGAGCGACCCGTTGGAGGAACTAGCGGGATTGGCCGAAACGGCTGGCAGCATTGTGGTGGGTGGGACGACCCAGCGGCGGGCGCGCCCAGATTCGGCAACTTTTATCGGTTCGGGCAAGGTCCTGGAGCTGGTCGAGTTGATCAAGTTCCATGCCGTCGATGTGATCGTGTTTGACAATGATCTTTCTGCAGCACAAGTTCGCAACCTGGAGCAAACTCTGAAGATCAAAGTTCTGGACCGCACGGAATTGATCTTGGATATTTTTGCCACCCACGCGCAAACTTATGAATCGCGACTGGCCGTGGAATTGGCCCAATTGGAGTACTCGCTGCCGCGTTTGAAACGCATGTGGACGCACTTGTCGCGCATCAAGATGGGCGTCGGCATGCGGGGTCCCGGTGAAAAGCAATTGGAAGTCGACCGCCGATTGGTTGAAAAACGCATCAGCGAATTGCGGACCGAATTGAAGCAGATTGAAGAGCGTCGGCAACGGCAAGTCCAATCGCGTAGCGGTCGCATGAAAGTGTCGTTGGTCGGTTACACCAACGCGGGCAAAAGCACGCTGATGAACTTTTTGACTGACGCGAACGTGTTGGCCGAGGACAAATTGTTTGCGACGCTGGATACGAGGACTCGGCGTTGGCATCTCCCGAGTTGGGGGCCGATTCTGTTGTCCGACACGGTCGGGTTTATTCGACGACTTCCACACAATTTGGTGGCAAGCTTCCGGGCGACTTTGTCGGAAACGGTCGAAGCGGACCTGTTGTTGCATGTGGCCGACGCCAGCAGCCCCGATGTGTTCCATCAAATTGCCGCCGTTTACGAAGTGCTAAAAGAGTTGGCGATCGACGAGAAGGATACTCTGTTGGTGCTGAACAAAGTGGATGCCACTTCCGATCCCGATCAATTGAATCGCCTGTTGAATCGCTATCCGTTTGCGATCCCAATCAGTGCGGTCACCGGCGAAGGAATCGAAGCGTTGACCAAAGCCGTCAGCTTGGCATTGAGCCGATCGTTCTTGGACTTGGAGGTCGACGGCGATATCAGCGACGGTCGTTTGATCGCTTATTTAGAAAAACACAGCGAGGTCCTGGAACGGCGGTTCGAAGAAACGCGAGTTTACTTCCATGTGCGAATTGCGGCGATCCACGCGGGCCGAATCGCGCAGCCCGGCGTGGTGGTCCGCGATTTCGAATCGCAACACGTCCTGAATTTCCATCAACCGGACCCTGAATGGGAAAAAATCAAGCGTCGTCGTGCGGGCGCCGCCGCTGAATCCTTGCCTAGCACCGCCGCTGAATCCTCGCCTAGCACCGCCGAAGAATCCTCGCCTAGCTCGTAGCAGATTTAACTTTGCGGTGTTTGCGACGACCGCATCCTCACCAATCGTCGTTCCTGACGAAGAGAGAACGGACTTATGTCACGATGGGCTTCCTTTTTTGTCTTGGTTGGGGTTTTGATTGTCATTGCCGCGTTTTTCTTGCGAGTCATGGCGGAGTTCTTGGTGCCATTGTTTGTCGCGCTGGTCTTGGTCGTTGTGTTTCGTCCGCTGCACGTCTGGGTAAGCCAACGAGTGTCGAAACGACCGGCCTTGGCGGCGTTCATCACCACGAGTTTGGTCAGTTTGTTGGTCTTTTTGCCCTTTGCCGTCATGTTCATCATGGCCGCTGCCGAAGGCCGCGAATTAATCAAGCGATTCGACCGGGCCGTGTTGTTGCAGAAACTGACCGATTTCCGAGATTCGGTAGGCCTAAATTTTCCGCACGCCGAACGGTTGATCGACTTGGAGAAGCGATTGTTGGATCTGCGGAACAGCGTCGACGCGGGTACGCTGACCTTTGGGACCCGACCGACCGATTCGATCGAGGGGATCCAACGCGAACTCATTGCGGACATCTTGAATGAAATCGAAACGGTCACTCGCGGTCTGGGCGAAGTCAACGAATTAAATTGGCCCGAAATACCGCCCCCTGTTGCCTTGGCAATCCCCAATACAGAAAAAGGTGAAACGACTGAATCGCGTCAGGATGATTCAACGACTCGAACACCCACCAACGCAACAGACGAAGGAATAGCGACAGACTTAGGCGCCGAATTGTCGCGTCCTTCCGGTTCGACCGCTTTGGAGCAACATTGGTTCAACTACATTTTCCAGCTTCACGACGTGCAGTTATTGCTGAAGAGTCCACAATGGGCAGAATCCCCCGCAAGAAATCGCGAGCTGCAAATCAAGTTGGTGACGGGACTGGCCAATGCCCATCTGTTGTTTCGCGAGTTCAAGGTTCGATTTTTGGGCGGACCGTTGATGGCTTGGTTGAAGGAAACGGTTCATCCGCAAGACGAAGATATTGATTCTTATTCGTTGGAGATGTTCGATTTTGCGAAGCGAAACTTTGTTTCCTGGAGCGGCTGGATATCGTTGCATATTGGGCGACTCATTTTCGGAAGTGTGATCGTGGTCGTGGCGTTGTACTTCTTTTTGCTCGATGGGCCCGCAATGATCGAGGGATTCATGCAGATCTCGCCCATGGATCGGCGGCATGAAGCAGAGTTGATCGCCCAATTCGACCGGACGAGTCGTGCGGTGGTGGTCGCCAGTTTGGCGGCGGCAATCATTCAAGGTTTGTTGGCCGGAATAGGTTTTTACTTCGCCGGCGTTCAATCGGTGTTTTTGCTGACCATGCTGACGATGCTCTTGGCGATGGTTCCATTCTTGGGCGCGGCCAGCGTGTGGGTTCCGGTGGTGTTGTATGTTGGCTTCCTCGATAATCAGCCTTGGACAGCGTTCTTTCTGTTCTTGTACTCGGCCATCATCGTGTCGATGAGCGATAACGTCATCAAGCCTTATATCCTGCATGGTCAAAGCAACTTGCACCCGCTATTAGCATTGTTAAGTGTGATTGGCGGCGTCACCGCCTTGGGCCCCATTGGCATCATGTTGGGTCCGATGCTGGTTGTCTTCCTGCAGACGATTTTGAAAATGCTCAAGCAGGAACTATTGAGCATGGAACAGCATCGTTCCCCGGCTTCCGCTGTGCAGGACAGCCCTCCTGCTCCGACCGCTCCGGCCAAACCCACTTGAGACTTCGGGGATAGACTTGTGTTCGGATTTTTACTAGTTGAAAAACCTGCAGGCCTGACCTCGCGACAGCTCGTGGTCCAGGTGGGACAACGGCTTCGGCAGTTGGGTTGCGGCGCAGCGGTTGGGCACTGCGGTACACTCGATCCGTTGGCGACGGGTTTGATGGTCCTGGCGATTGGCCCGGCGACTAGTTTGACCTCGTGGCTGCAAAGTGGAAAC
>JAUXWY010000245.1 GCA_030681235.1 Pirellulaceae bacterium
GCAATTGAGTTGGGCCCCCGAGTGACTGATACAAGTGCCGTTCAATCAGCTGTCCTCCCTGAATCTGCTGGAAACTGACCCGTGGTCGTTGTTCGAACATACAGTGTGATGGCTTTGCGGTCTCTGCCGCGTTTGTTTGCTAAGTGAGTTTTGAATTCGACCGCTAACTGTGCTGGTGTCGATCGGTCGTTCGTGACGAATCCTTGGCTCAACCGAGATGAACTCGGTTGGGGCCACAGTCTTTTCAATCGATCGGTTTCGGGCGTTGGATCAGCCTCGGCTTTTTACCCGAACTTGCAAATCAGCTAGTTGGGCTTGGAGTTCTTCGAGTGTTTGATTCTTGATTTCCGAATCGGTACTCACTGATAAGCCCAATATCTCTTGCAAGGTTCTGATCTTTTCCTTCAGTTCCCCACGTGCTTCTCCGCGTGCTTCTCCACGTTCTTCCGCTTCCTCAATGGCAATGTTTTGGAGCCAGAGCAAATCGCGGCGTTGTTTTTCTTGGGCATCGTACATGGATTTGTCCTTGGTCTGTTGACTGATCTCCAACAACAACGAATTGACCACGTCAAACTCGTTTCCGGGAAACAGCTCTCGCAATTCCTGGACGTCGTACTCCTGAGCGTGACGGAGCCAAAACACCCACCGCTCCAATGGGCTGGCTTCCGGCAAGGCGGCGACCTCTAAATTGTACTTTTCCAATTCCACAATGTGAATAGACAATGTGTCGGACAACACCCGGCCTGACTCGCGATCCGTCAATTCGAAGCGATGGTGCGGCTGGCGTGTTTCGGCCCAGACCAAGTCTTCGACCAAGGCGATGATGATCACGGGTTTCAGTTGGCGGTATTCCCAGCAACTTGGCAGTTCGTGAAACTGCGCCCTCCGAAGCACTATAGTACGGACGCTGGCAGAGCGGCAGCGCTCGGCGATTCAATTCGGCCATGACATTCAGTGACGATCTATTTGCATCCTAGAGGTGAACCGTATACAATTTCACTAGCCAATGGCGAGTTAGCACTTGGAGGACGTATGGAAAAGGCTGATATTTTGAACCCAGACGTTGATTGGGCGCACTTAGTCAGGCACGTTGCCGCCGATCAAGTCTGTTGAACTGTCTGAGGGTTCGCATGTGATTGCCGAGGTGATCCCCAAACGAGCACCGATCTTGATGAAAGACTTTGCAGCTTTCATGAACTCGATTCCGCGTCTTGGCGATGAGACGGACTCCTTCGCGATGGATATCGAGTCTTCACGCAAGATCTTCTTGGAAGCTTCAGATCCATGGGAGTCGTAGTCGATACCGGGGTTTTTATCCAGTGGGAACGACATGGTAAACCATTTGACTGGACTTTTGCAAATTAGGTTAACCCCAACAATTTGAACACCTTTTCTGGGCGTTTTCCTTGTTTTGCCGATTGATCCATCACCCAATTTAGGGTGGCGCGTAGCGACTCGTGTATCATGGCATGACAGGCTTCGCCGATGGTCTTCAGCCGTCGGGAGGCCCACGCTCGCGCGCGTTCGTGCTTGAGTTCACGTACAAGCAAACTGTACGCTAACATGACGAGGTACATATGCCGGGTCTGGCCCTCTCCGTCACGTAGCTGACAATCTCCCATACCTAACTCTTGCTTGCCGTCGCGATGAAAGGTCTCCGTACCTGTCCAACGATCACGATACACTTCCAAAATCCGATTCACCTCCCAGTTCGTTCGATTGGTTACCAACACTTTGCAAGGTGTTGCGGCACGCCGATGGTTCCAGATGATGACAATCCGAACACGACCGAGATGAGTTCGGTTGGGGCCTGGGGAATTGCGGCGATTCAGCCCGAAAAAATCAGCAGCCAACAAACTTCCGAGCAGACATTAGTTATACTAGACTCAGGCCTTGTCGACGCGTGCCGGTGCGGCAATTGGTTGGAGCATCCGGATCGCGTTCGACGCACTTCCGGCAGAGAAAACCGGAGGCCAACGCCCATTAGCTGATTTCGACAACATGCAAGGTGAATGGACCAGATCAATGAGTGACCACAGGCAACCCGCGAACCATCACCGAACACGATCCGAGATCGCTCGACGGTGGTTTTTCCAACAATGCGGTCTAGGCTTGGCCCCTTTGGCTGCGACGACGCTTCTACAAGAGACCGCCGTATCAGCGTCGATGGCTAGGAAATCCGACGAATCTCTGTTGGGACCGTTGCCGGGCCAACCGGACGTGCGACAGTCGCATTTCCCGGGCAAGGCCAAACGTGTCATCTACTTGTTCCAAGCCGGTGCGCCCAGCCATCTGGAACTCTTCGACCCCAAGCCGGAACTGCAACGATTGAATGGAAGCTTGCCCCCGGCAGAATTGCTGGAGGGATACCGAGCGGCGTTCATCAAGCCAAATTCAGCACTTTTGGGTGGCAAGTTTTCGTTCGCGAAACATGGCCAGTCGGGAATCGAACTTAGCGAAGTCTTACCGCATACCGCGAAGATTGTGGACGACTTGTGCTTGATCCGCTCGGTGCAAACCAACGCCGTCAATCACGCGCCTGCACAAATCATGATGAACACGGGGTCCGAGCAATTTGGTCGCCCAAGCTTTGGCGCGTGGACGGTTTATGGACTTGGCAGCGAGGCGGCGGATTTCCCTGGCTTTGTTGTGTTGACCAGTGCAAAGGGCACGAGCGGTGGGGCCAGCAACTACGGTTCGGGATTCTTGCCGACTCCGTATGGCGGCGTTCCATTCCGCAGTGGCGGAGATCCGGTCTTGTACCTGTCCAACCCACCTGGCATCGACCAACAAGCACAGCGTGATTCGATCACGGCCTTGAATCGACTCAATCGTTTGGCGGCTGACGCGTATGGCGATCCCCAAATCGAAGCTCGGATTCAAAGTTATGAAATGGCCTATCGCTTGCAGATGAGTGCCCCTCAGTTGATGGACTTGGCCGATGAATCGGCCGAAACATTGGCTGGGTACGGCGTCAAAGACGCTAAAGAATCTTCGTTTGCGAAGAACTGCTTGCTTGCTCGGCGAATGATCGAACGCGGCGTGCGGTTTGTGCAGCTATTTCACGAAGCTTGGGACCAGCACGGTGATCTGACCAACGGCGTACGGACAAATGCGAAAGACACGGATCAAGCAAGCGCCGCATTGGTGACGGACTTGAAGCAACGCGGGTTGTTGGAGGATACCTTGGTGATTTGGGGTGGCGAGTTCGGTCGGACGCCAATGGCCCAAGGCGGCACCGACGGCCGAGACCATCACAATCGCTGTTTCTCGCTGTGGTTGGCCGGGGGCGGGATCAAACCGGGGCATGTCCACGGGCAAACGGACGAGTTGGGCTTCAACGTGGTTTCTTCACCCGTTCATGTTCACGATTTGAACGCAACTTTGTTGCATCTACTTGGGTTCGACCACACTCGTTTGACATTTCGCTTTCAAGGGCGCGATTATCGGTTGACGGATGTCCACGGCGAAGTTGTCCGCGAAATCTTGGCCTGATCGAATCGGTCTGAATAAATGCCCGTTTGCCAAATTGACATAGCCTGGAATCTGGCGAACCAGCGGAAATTGGAGTAAGTTAACGGCCCCTTTCCGCGACCCGCCCGACCTCGTGACCGCCCAGCTTGGAGTTGTCGTGCGGTTTTCGGGTCGTCCCGCCGTCTTAGGGCAGCCCAATACGCCTTTTGGGCCGCCCCGTTTGCTTTGGAGATCCTCGAAAATGATTTTTTCCGTCCGAAAAACTGAAAGAAGCGTCCTGTTTGTCGGTCTGCTGATCGCTCTATTGCTATTTGGAAGCCGGGCGACTGCCAATCACTCGGGCGAGCTTGACTCAAATCGGTCGAACGATTCGGAAACGACCGTTGTCCTTGGTGGCGACGATCTAACGGCAGGAATTCCCGGTAGTGGTCCGCTGACTTTGGACGAGATCCGCGTCTGGCTTTCCAACGCGCAGCATCATCAACCGTTGACGGTTCAGCTTCCTCTCGGATTGGACAAAGCCGCAGCGAACATCCAAGGCGTGGATAAAAACCCCTTGACCAAGGCCAAGATTGAACTGGGGCGACAGCTGTACTTTGATACTCGCTTGTCCATCGACAACACGGTTTCGTGCGCGTCCTGTCATGACCCGAACTTTGGCTACGCGAAGGACACTCGCTTTGGAGTAGGAATCAAGGAACTAGAAGGCAACCGCAATTCGCCTGTGGCCTACAATCGTATTGTGACCGGCGCTCAGTTCTGGGACGGTCGCGCCGGGAGCTTGGAGGAACAGGCTGTCGGACCGATTGCCAACCCCATCGAAATGGGCAACACCCACCAGCAGTGCGTTGAAACTCTGCGGCAGATCCCTGGTTACGCCATCCAATTCGAAGCCATCTTTTCCGACGGCGTTACGATCGAAAACGTCGGCCAAGTGATCGCTTCGTTCGAACGAGTCATCGTCACCGGCCCAGCACCGTTCGATTACCAGGAGCGGCTAGAAAGTTTCGAAACCGCGTTTGCGGCGGAACTTGAAGACTTGTCGGCATTAGCCGAAGAAGACCCGGACCTATTCTTTCAATTCGCTCTGCTCAAGAAGAACGTGGCGGATGCTCCGATGAGCGACAGCGCCAAACGCGGCCGCGTATTGTTCTTCGATCCCAAGATCAACTGCGCGACTTGCCATAGTGGTGCGAACTTCGCCGACGAACTGTATCATAACTTGGGTGTTGGTATGGACGCGAAAGAGCCGGACTTGGGTCGCCACGTGGTCACCAAAGAAGAAAAAGACAAAGGTGCGTTCAAAACACCCACGTTGCGAAACGTAGAATTGACCGCCCCTTACATGCACGACGGCAGCCAAAAGACGTTGCTGGAAGTGGTGGAATGGTACGCCAAAGGTGGACATCCCAATCCCACATTAAGCGACAAGGTCAAGAAGTTCGACGCGACGCAGCAAGATAAAGAGGACTTGGTCGAGTTCATGCGAGCTTTGACTGGGACTTTCCCCAAAGTCTGCACCGACCGTTTGCCCAAATAGATCCAATAGATCAAAGGAAATCGAATGCCAGAAACCCGTGGCGTGAAGCGTGACTTGGTAAGGATTGCCAACGGGCAAGGATTCTGGGGCGACAGTTTGTTGGGCCCGGTTCGCTTGGTCAACGAAGGCCCTCTGGATTATCTGACGCTGGATTATCTGGCCGAAGTGACGATGAGCATCATGCAGAAGCTCAAGAGTCGCGACCCGTCGGCCGGATACGCGACCGACTTCGTGCAGATGGTTCGTCGAGTTCTGCCGCAATGTCAAGCTCGTGGGATCAAGATCATCGCCAATGCCGGTGGCGTCAATCCGCAGGCCTGCTTGGAAGCGGTAGCGGCTGTGGTTCGCCAATTGGGACTTCACGGCGTTCGGATCGCGATGATCGAGGGCGACGACATTTTGAGCCGGCTGCCGGCAATCATTGCGGCTGGGCATCCGTTGAAGAACATGGATTCGGGCGAATCGTTGGCCGCGTATGTATCGCGGGCGACCAGCGCGAATGTCTACATTGGTGCGGCGTCAATCGTCGAAGCTTTGGAAGGCGGCGCGGACATTGTCATCGCCGGTCGGGCGACCGATCCTTCATTGGTAGTGGCCCCGATGGTGTACGAATTTGGTTGGTCCTGGGATGACTTCGATCGCTTGGCCGCTGCGACGGTCGCAGGGCACATTATCGAATGCGGCGCGCAATGCACGGGCGGGAACTTCACTCATTGGCAAGAGGTTCCCGATTTGGCACGGATCGGCTATCCCATCGTCGAGGCCGAACCCAGTGGACGGTTCGTCGTTACCAAACACGACGGCACGGGTGGCTTGGTCAATCGACAGACCGTGACGAGTCAATTGATCTATGAGATGGGCGACCCCGCTCGCTACCTAACGCCCGACTGCATCGCGGACTTCTCGTCCATTCAACTCCAAGACGCAGGCCCGAATCGAGTTGAAGTCTCGGGTGTGCGAGGATTGCCCGCGACCGACACTTACAAAGTCTCGATCTCGTTCCAAGACGGCTACAAGTTGGTCGGGCAACTGACGATCGCTGGGCCTGATGCCATTGCCAAGGCGCAAGCGTGTGCCGACATTGTTTTTGCTCGCGCCGCGATGGACGGAGTTGCGATTCCCGCGGAAGACCGCATGGTCGAGATGGTGGGTACGGGTGTCTGCCACCAAGGGATTTGGCCCTCGGTTGCTGATCCGTCGGAAGTCGTCTTGCGAATTGGAGCTCGCGGCAAGGATCGCGCCGCCTTGGACCGCTTGGGGATGGAGATTATTCCGTTGGTGACCAGCGGTCCGCCGGGTGTCACGGGGTTTGCCGGTGGTCGGCCCAAAGCCTCCGAGATCATTAGCTACTGGCCCGCGCTGTTGGACAAGCATTTGATTCAGACCAAGGTCACGATCGAAGAAGTGCGTTAGTGACGCAAGTTGCTTTGGTCGCGGGCCGTCTTATTTGCGAGGAAATGCTTGCTTGTCGCGACGAGCCTGGACTCGAGTCACGACTTCGCTGATGGCTTGTCGCATCGCCGTGGGCTGAATCTCATGGACATCCAACGGAGACCCGATGTCGCTCAACATGGTCACCGTGAGACGTCCACCCAAGTGCTGCCGGAACTCTTCTAAGCCGTGAAATAATTCGTCGGTACGTTCCAGCGCGGGATGATCCATCAACAAACCGAGAGCCTGCAGGCACTCCAGCACTTGCTCCATCGCCGCCGCAGGGAATCCGTGAACCAAGTGCGAGTACACCGAGTCGATCGCCACGCCGATGGCTACCGCTTCGCCATGCCGCAATTGAAACTCACTCATCGATTCTAGTTTATGGGCGGACCAATGACCAAAATCCAACGGTCGAGCTTCGAGCATTTCGAAAGCATCGCCGCCTTCGGTAATGTGTCGCAGATGCCATTGGGCCGACTTGGCGATTACCGGCCACGCTTGTGGCCCTCGATTGATGATTTGCGCAGCGGATTGACAAATCTCGGCAAAGAATTCGCTGTCCTTTAACAAGGAAACTTTGACCGCTTCGGAAAAGCCACAGCGAAAATCGCGATCGCTCAATGTTTCCAATACACGTTGATCGTTAACAACTGCCCATGGTACCGCAAAGGTGCCGAGCCAGTTTTTTTTCTGAAACAGATTGATACTGTTTTTGACACCCAACCCAGAGTCCGCCTGAGCCAGTGTCGTCGTTGGAATGCGAACCAACCGCAACCCGCGATGGGCGATAGCCACGGCAAAACCGACGGCGTCGAGCACCGCGCCACCGCCGATGACCACCACGTAGCTGCGTCGATCCAGATCGTAGTAATTGAATACCTTCAACATTCGTTCGATGATATGCACATCGTTCTTGACGGCTTCGCCGCCTGGTACCACTTGAGGATTGCTAACGACCGTCAAACGGTCTGCATATTTGCGAGCAAACTGAGCCAACTTTTGCTTCAATTCAGGATTGGCGAGCAACACCGCTTCGTCCAACCAAAATTGCACCCGCGGGATTTGAGTTTCCGAGGCTTCCAGGACCTCCGCCAACACATCTTGTTCAGCACCGAGCACATCGTGCGTGTGTCGCAGCCGATGGCGAAAACGAACCGCGAAGTCCACATCGAGTCGCGGAGCCGTTCCCCAAGAATTCTCGATGTTTGTCATAAGTACAATTCCTCCGGTTGCGACGACGCTATGAGCCCGAACTACTGGCCACACTCGGCGATACTTCCAACTCCGCCTCGCGCGAACGGAAAGTATTGGCGACCCACAACTTCAAGTCAATCACCAAACTGAACAAAGCGGGAATCATGACCAATGTAAACAGGGTGGACGCGATCAGGCCGCCCAACAGCACGCTGCCGATACCGCGATACAATTCACTGCCAGCTCCGGGAAAGAACACCAGCGGAGCCAATCCAAAGACCGTGGTCAGGGTCGTCATGAAAATCGGGCGAATGCGAGTGCGAATGGACCCCAGAATTGCCGGAACGGGTTCCAGTTTCTCGTTTCGCATCAGATTGAGCGATTGATGGACCAACAAAATCGCGTTGTTCACCACGGTCCCGATCAGAATCACAAACCCCAGCATGGTCAGCACATCCAACGCTTGGGGACGGCCCCCAATCATGTGTTGGTACAGGCCCAGGGCTCGCAACCCCAGAATACCGCCGACGGCCCCCAACGGCACGCTGACAATGATCACCAAGGGATAGAGCCATGATTCGAACAGGGCCGCCATCAACAGGTAGGTGATGAGCAACGCCAGCGCAAAGTTCAGCGACAACGAACGCCACGTTTGCACCAACTTGTCGGCCGTTCCGCTGAGCTTGACTTGATACTCGGTCGTGATGGTGCCATCCAATTCCAGCGGAAGAATGATGTCGTTTTGCAATCGCTTGATGGCCGCCTCCAAAGAAATTTCTGGCGAGGGCGTGACTTCGATCGTCACCGCTCGTTGTCGTTCGCGACGCATGATTTGATCTGGACCGGCTGCCATTTTCACATCGGCCAAGCTATCCAAACGGACCGGCGTCCGTGCGTTGCGCGTGGCGATGTACTGGGACTCCAAGTCTTGCGAGTGTCCGGAATACGAATCATTGCCCCGCAGCACCATGTCGAGCTTTTCGCCGCCGTGAAAATAGTCGGCGATGTAGGCACCGTCCACCAACGTGCTGACGACAAAACCCAGTTCGACATTGTTGATGCCCAATTCGCTGCCTTGTTCCGGTTTGCGAACGACATGCAGTTCGGGATTCGCCAGATCGAGGCTGGGCCGAGGCCGAATCTGTGTGGTTTCGGGAAACTGTCGTTTCGCTTCGCTGAGGATCCTGCCCCCAATTTTGACCAGCGTTTCGAGGTCGGGACCGACGATCTCCAGATCAATGCTGCGCCCTCCGGACATTCCGCGGCCAAACAAGCTGGTCTGCGACACGTTGAAGAACGTGCCAGGAAACTCCTCTTTGAATTCGCTGCGAATCATGGGCACCATGGCATGCGCCTTCGCAGGATCGTGCGCTCTCAGTCCCATGAAAACACTGTTGTCATTCGCAACGTAAAAGAAGTCGTCTATACCCACAAAATCTTTGGGCAGCCCGGGAAGGTCTGCGTCGTCAAAATCCCAATTCGGGCGCAGCTTTTCCTCGATTCGTTGCCCCATCTCCGCCATTCGTTCGACATTGTAGCCTGGCGGCGGACTTAAGAAACCGCGAATCAAATTTCGGTTTCCTTCGGGCAAGTATTCCATTTCGGGCAAAAACAAAAAGCTCAGTCCAACTGAAACAACTAACAAAAAGGTCACTGTTCCAATTCGGCGCAAGGTCGAATGTTGGATCCAGGAGTTGACGGAGCAGACCCAGTCGGTGAACCAAGTCCCTAAAGACTGCAACCAACGCAACAGGAAAGTTGTGTGTTCGGCTCGATGATCGCCGGCGTCTGACAAGATGCGGGCGGCTGCGGTTGGGATCACCAAGAC
Source organism: Pirellulaceae bacterium (assembly GCA_030681235.1). Taxonomy (GTDB): domain Bacteria; phylum Planctomycetota; class Planctomycetia; order Pirellulales; family Pirellulaceae; genus M30B19. Next base: position 9,471 of record JAUXWY010000245.1, read on the forward strand.
ACTGACCAACAAACTCAAGCCCACCGCCGCGCTGATGGCCAACGCGATATCCGCGAACAACTGTCCGATCTCATCTTGAAGAAAAAGAACCGGCAGGAATACAAACCATGTCGTCAGGGTCGAGGCGAGCACGGCTCCCCAAACTTCAATCGCCGCCAAACGAGCCGCTCGAAAGGGCGGCTCTCCGTTTTGGTGATAACGAAACACGTTTTCCAAAACAACCACGGCGTTATCGACCAACATCCCCACGGCGAATGCCAGACCGGCCAAACTAATGACGTTGAGCGAACGACCCAAAAAATTGAGAATCAGAAACGTGCCGACGATGCTGACAGGAATCGCAATCCCGACGACCAATGCACCGCGAGCAAACCATAATCCGGCCACCAAAATAATCAGGAGCGTGGCGACAAAAAACCACGGTGAAACCCAGGCCGCTAGGGTCGCCGTGATGGTCAACAAGATCACCGCGACCAACGACCGCGACGAAGAATGTAGAAACAACATCATGACGATGATGGTCAAGGCACTGCCCAGCATGATATTTTGATTGACCAGTCCAATGGCCGAAGTGATGTACTCGGTTTCATCGTAAACTTGCGTCAGCATCAATCCTTCGCGTTTCAATCGTCCTTCGTTCAATCGTTGAGCGGCTGCCTGCAACTGTTTCATAACATCCATGACATTCGCGCCCGTTTGTCGCTGGCAGCCAATCGACAAGTTGGGAATACCAAACCGCCGCACAAATCCGGTCGGACGTCCGTAGTCCAAGCGAATCTCGGCAACGTCACGCAGATAAACACTGGGGCCGGTGCCCGCGCGAATGATCTGCGCTCCGATTTGTTCTTCACTGCGGTATTCGCCCAGGGTCCGCACGGTCCAACCGCGTTTGCCTTCGTAAAACTTTCCGCCGGAAATATCCGTGTTGTCGGAATTCAAGGCGTCGCGAACATCCGCCATGGTCAGCCCGCGCGCGGAAAGTTTCTCGGGATCCACAATCACTTGCAATTGCGGAGGACGCCCACCAAAAACGTCGACGCCCGACACTCCCGATACCCGTTCGAACTCGGACTTGATGTAGTCTTCCGCAAACTTGCGGTACGAGGGCACGTCCAAATCTGGGGGCAATAACGCTTGGGCGTCCGGATACTTTTCGCAGAACTCGTTAATGCGAAAGTTCTTTAGGCCTTGGCTGCGCGATTCGAAGAGGCGGGCGACGTCGGGCGCGGCGGCAGGGTTCTGGACCGCATAGTCGCGAAACAACTGATCGTCCGGCGGCACTGCCATCAGCACGAACCAGGCAATTTGCCCACGAGAATTGTCTGACGTGCGGATGACAGGACGCTCTGCATCCAGCGGATATCGCCGCACCTGCTGCAACTGCGAATTGACTTTGAGCACCGCCTCCTGCAAGTTTGTGCCGACCGCAAACTCCAGACTGATCGTGCCCTGCGACTCGCGACATTCGCTACTGATTTTCACCACGCCTTCAACGCTCTTGAGTTGCTCCTCTTGAGCCTGAACGATTTCTTTCTCGATCTCCATCGGGCTGGCGCCACGCCACATCGTGGTTACCGACACGACCGGCAGTTCCACGTCTGGCGACAATTGGATCGGCATCACCCACATGGCGATCATGCCGAATAAAACCACCAAGATTACGGCGACTGAGACCTTGACCGGATTCTCAATAACGGCGGCAATGGGATGCATGGTTATTTGGACGCCCCGACGATCTCGGTCGTTGTTGTTGGATGGCTGGGCGTCTTGACCATGGAGTCGGCATTGATGACTTTTACCGGATTGCCCGTCCGCAACCGTTCGTTGCCTTCGATCACAACCCAATCGTCTTGTGTCAGATCGCCTGTTACGGCAACAAAGTCAGCCACTGCGGTCCCAAGTTTGACCGGAACCGACTTGACATTGTTCGGCTCGACCGATCGATCGATCACCATCAAGAACTTGCCCGTGTTGTTTAACACCAACGCATCCTTATGGACCATCAAGGACGGTTGCGTCTCGCCAACCGTGACTTGCACCTTGACCAACATGCCTGGGTTCAACCGATAGCCCAGTTCGGTCCGGGGATTATCCAAGCGAATCTTGACTGGAAACGATCGCGACATGATTTCTGCTGTCGGCACCAACGCCTGCACTTGGCCGGTCATGGATTGGGATTGATTGTCGATGCGTATCGTTGCGGCCAATGAACGCGGTTTATCCGAAGTGCTTGGAGTTTCGGCGGCGATCGCGGTGTCTCCGGCCGGATCTCGCAGCGAGTATTGAAACTCTGCCAACATCCCCTGAGGGACCATGATCACCACGTCGATCGGATTCATTTGGACAACTTCCGCGACTTCGGCTCCGGTGGATAGCCATTGGCCCATCTCAGCGGTTCTTCGGGAGACCACTCCTTCGAACGGAGCGCGGACTGTGTATTTCGAGCGTCGATCCTCCAGCAAACGAAGTGCTTCACGCTGGCTATTCACCTGAGCCGCAGTTTGATCCAACCGAGCTTGTTGAGTTCGCTCCAGTTTCTGAACACTCACTTGAGCCGCGGTCAGTTCATGGTGGGCGGCATCGTAAGAGGATTGAATTTGATCCAGCTCACTCTTCGACAAGCCGTTGGCAGCCAAGCCGAGCCCTCGGTCTCGCTGCGCGAGTGCAAACTGATACCGAGCCTTGGCCGCACCCTCCGTCGCCTGGGCAATTTGCAAGTCGACTGGCAGCGACTCTTCTTGTTCCCGCTGCATGGCTAGGCGTAGATCAAGTTCCGACCTCGCCGCATCAAGCTCGATATCGATCGTGGTGGTTCGCAACTGAATCAAAGGGACACCCACATCGGTCTGATCACCAGATGCCGGGTCGGTCGCCGAAGCCGGGCGGATCGCGTCCCCCTGTTCGACAAAAACTTCCTGCACGCGACCCTCCACCGCGCTCCCAATAACCGCTTGCCGGATGGGAGTCACCGTGCCCACAAATGACCGCTCGACGTGAATGACCTGCGGACGAACGCCCGCAACTCGGACTGGCAGGGGCTCGGTCCCGGGCTGGGCCAAAGCCGTGGGCCCGTACCCGATCAGAAAAATCGCCAAACCAAAGCCGACCAGATGCTGGATTGGTGCTCGGTCCGAGCCGTTTTGAGTTTTGTGGGGGAAGGTTGGAAAAGCCATAGAGTGTCGATTGCGAGGTGGAAAATGGCAGGAAAGTGGCGGGATCTGTACCGATGGTGGGCAATCGCCCCGGCCAATCAGCTCAGACTGGTTCCCCGGGAACGGCCATAATTGGCCAATCCAGCGGAGTCTTACGGTTGCTCAACTCAAAGAATTCTTTCCCCAAGTGCGTCTTGGGAAATCTTGGAGCTGCCTTGTAAAGCTTCATGCTGCTCGGCGAACCGGTAAAAGTCAATTGCCTGGAACCCGCCGTTAGGTTGTCAGTGGTGGCGTAAAGGGTAAGATTGACGGTCGATGGGGTCGCTAGGCGGCGGCACCGGTCATTGGTACAAATCCCGAGAAACTCCATGAATCTATTTGCCGGGCTAGAGCACGTCGTGCAGCAGGATGTCCTGCTGAGCCCTTACAATTCCCTGCGAATTGGCGGAAATGCGGCTTATTTTGCCGTCCCCACCTCCCATTCCGAGTTGCAGGCGGTCGTCCAGCAGGCTCGAGCGGCCAATCTGTCGGTTCGAGTCCTCGGGCACGGTGCCAACGTCGTGATCCCTTCGAGTGGCTGGGCTGGCTTGGTCATCCAATTGTCGGCCCCGGAGTTCACTGGCGTTGCCGTTAATGGGAATCGAATGACGGCGGGCGGTGGCGCGAACTTGGCTCATTTTGTCTCGCTGGCCGCGCGAGAGGGCTTCAAAGGCCCCGAACAACTGGTCGGCATCCCCGGCACCATCGGCGGAGCTCTCCACGTCAATACATCGACCAACGGAGGGAACATCGGGGCCTGGGTGAAACAGGCCACCGTCTTGACCGCCGCCGGAGATGTGTTGATTCGCGAGCATCACGAGATGAACTTCAGCTACCGGCAAAGCAGCCTGAACGAACTGGCCATTGTCGCGGCCGAATTCGAATTCGAACGCGAAGCCAGCGAGCAAGTGCTGCGCCGCATGCAAAAACTTTGGATTGTCCGCAAAGCCAAGCAACCCATGCTGGACGAGCCCTGTGCGTACGTGTTCAAGGATCACGGTGGATCGACAGCCACCCAAGTCTTGACCAAGGCAGGTGTCCAAGGCCTCAAGTCCGGACACGTCGAAGTTTCCGATCGCGACCCGAATTTCTTCGTCGCTCGGCAAGGCGCAACCAGTTCCGACTTTCTCGATTTGGTGCAAAAGACCAAGCAGCAAGTGCAAGACCGGTCCGGTCTTGAGCTGGAGTTGGCGGTGGATGTTTGGTAATTGCGACGAAATCGCTTATCTTGGCTCGCTTCTTTTTCACGAATGGGTCAGCCAATCCGACCCAATTGAGCAACGATTGCCAATGGAGTATTCATCGCAATGGCAGCCAAAATAGTCGCTACTATGATTCCATGAGTTGGCACTTTGGCGAGCAGGCGTCGAGCGACGTAAACCACTGCGACAAAAAACGGGAACTCCACCACGCTAACAACAAACCCAAAGAAAATGGCAGCAAGTAAATCGGGTTCGGAATAGAACAACGCGGCCGCTACGATTACAAACATCGGGGTGGAAAACAAAAGCCAAACGCAACAACACGAACTGCGATCATTGGCAATTGGCGCAAAGCTTAAGAACTTCCCGGACCTTTGCACTGTATCTTCTTCAACCATCGACAATCTCGCCATCTTATTCGAGCCAAATTAAACCGGCACAAAATCGCGATTTCCGCCGGATATGATCACGCCAATCTGCGGCGGCGTCGAATGATTCGCCGGCGGAAAACGCTGGTGTTGGACCATTTGAATGAGTCCGGCCAACGAGACCGCGCCGCTGGGTTCGACCACCCACTTCAGTCGCTCCCAGAAAACTCGCATGGCCGCGTTGATCTCGCCGTCATCCACCGTGACAATCCCACTCACGTGATGTTGGATGATCGGCCAAGTCCACTGGCCTAAGGTCGTCAGCAAACCATCGGCGATGGTCTTCGGTTGTTGCTCGGTCACGAGCGATTGTTGTTGCAAGCTGCGAAACGCATCGTCAGCCCCGGTCGGTTCGGCTGCAAACACTCTCACGCGGCGATCGGTATGGAACCATACGGCTGAAAGGCAGGTCCCTGCCAGCAAACCACCTCCGCCAACCGGCGCGACGATCGCGATCAACTCGGGAACCTCCGTCAAGAGTTCCCAGGCTGCGGTTGCTTGACCGAGAACGATGTTCGCTTGATCAAAGGGGTGAACCAACGTTGCTCCGGTCCGCTCGATGATCTCTTGGGTCGTGGCAATCCGAGCGGCTTGGGTTGGTAGACAGGTCACGACCGTTGCACCTCGATCGCGAGTCGCCTGCATTTTGACTTTCGGCGAGTTCTCCGGCATGACAACCGTGCAGGGGATCCCGCGTATTTTCGCGGCAATTGCCAAGGCTTGCGCGTGGTTCCCTGAACTGTGCGTGACCACTCCGCGACTGGCCTGCTCGTCCGTCAATTGCAGCACGGAGTTCATCGCACCGCGAATCTTGAACGCGCCGCCACGTTGAAAATGTTCGCACTTGAAATGGACTCGACACCCCAACTGTTGATTCAGCCAGGCGTTTTCCAACACGGGCGTTCGATGCACAAAGCCTTGCAATCTCGCGACTGCTGCTAAGATTTCGGTCCGCGAAAACTCGGCACGCGGCAAGGCATGGTCTGGGGCAAGTTCAAGATAAGGCATCGAGGGTGGTTCCAAGTTTGGATGTCGGCGAGCGTCTAGTTTAGCAGGAATCGTTGGATTCCCAAACAACGGCTCAGAACGGTCCGAGAAGTCATGACGTCACCGGTTGAGTGAGCGCTGGTGTACCGCCTTTAGGCGGCGGGGGTGTGAAAAAGCTCTCTTCAGCTACCGGCCGGCTAAAGCCGGTACACCAACGAACGCTCGATTGGCTTTGTTCAGAGAACTGGCGCAACCCAATTGAGCCTGACTCTCGACTTGGAACGATCCAAGAAGTCATGACGTCAACGGTTGAGCGAGCGCTGGTGTACCGCCTTTAGGCGGCGGGGGTGTGAAAAAGCTCTCGTCAGCTACCGGCCGGCTAAAGCCGGTACACCAACAACCGCTCGATTGACTTTGTTCAGAGAACTGGCGCAACCGGCTAAAGCCGGTACACCAACGAACGCTCGATTGGCTTTGTTCAGAGAACTGGACGGGCAAAGGTGCGGATCACATCTGTCTATTTTGAACGGCGTTGGGTACCTTATCTCAGGGATGGGTACCTTATTCGGGTACGAGCGAGCATGATGGCTCGGGCACATGTCGTTTTTTCGAAAACCGTCCACGCTCGGGCGAGCATCGCCACCGTCGCCAATCAGTTGAGTGGAGTTGTCACGAATGTCGAGTTCGGTCGTTATCTTAGCGGTTGATTTGGGAGCCAGTAGCGGACGCGTCTTGGCCTGCGAATTCAGTGGTCCATCGTTTCAACTTCATGAGGTCCACCGGTTCCCCAACTATGGAGTCCGGATCGGCAACCACTTGATGTGGAACTTGCCGGGATTGTGGCAAGAGATTCTAAACGGATTAAGCCTTGCCACTCAAAAATTTTCGGCTGCTCGGATCGCCAGCGTGGGTGTGGATACTTGGGGAGTCGACTTTGCGTTGCTGGGCGAATCTCAAGAGCTGTTGATGTTGCCGTTTCACTATCGCGACCAACATACCGAGGGCGGTCTCGAGCGCGCGTACGAAATCGTGCCGCAGACCGAGATCTATCGTCAGACGGGCTTGCAGTTCATGACGATCAATTCGTTGTATCAACTGTTGGCCATCAAGGGTCGACAGCCACAATTGCTCGGGCTCGCTCGGCATTTTTTGATGATGCCGGACTTGTTCCATTGGTTGCTTAGCGGGCAGCTGAGCAACGAAATCACGGACGTTTCAACTTCCCAACTGTACAATCCAACTCAAAACGAGTGGGCAAAGGACCTGATCAAGCGATTTGATTTGCCGCAAACCATGTTTGGGGCACTGACTCCCGCCGGAACTTCGCTGGGTTCGCTGCGCGGCTCGATCCAGCAAGAGACGGGTTTGGCCACGACAACACAGGTGGTGCTGCCGGGAACCCATGATACCGCCAGTGCGGTGGTCGCGGTCCCTGTGGATCAAACGCCTCACACGGCTCCCGATTGGTGTTACATCAGCAGCGGGACCTGGAGCTTGATGGGTGTTGAGGTCAGTCGCCCCATCATCAGCGACTTGACCGCCGAACACAACTTCACGAATGAAGCAGGTGTGGGCGGCACGACGCGGCTCCTCAAGAACATCGCCGGTCTGTGGTTGATCCAAGAATGCCGTAGAATCTGGGAGCGAGCCGGGCGGGTCTACACTTGGGAGCAAATGGCCGAGATGGCTCGCGGGGTGGCGCCATGCCAATTCTTTGTCAATCCCGACGACCCGGCCCTGAACGCTCCAGCCGACATGCCGCAGACGATTCGAGAGTTGGCCCGCCGAACGGGTGCCGCTCCCGAGACCGACGCCGAGATCCTCCGTTGTGCCTTTGACAGCCTGGCGAAGCGTTATTCGGAAGTTTTGCGAAGTTTGGAGCAAATAATCGGCCGCCGCATCGAATCCATCTACGTCGTTGGCGGCGGCGTTCAAAACCAACTCTTGTGCCAACTGACTGCCGACGCTTGTGCCCGACCCGTTGTCGCCGGCCCCAGCGAAGCGACGGCCATCGGCAACGCGTTGATTCAAGCAACTCGACTCGGGCTGGTCAGCGACGTCCAGCAAGCGCGACAATGGATCGCGGCCCAACAGCCTCGACTCGTGTATGAACCTCAACCGTCGGCGATTTGGAAGGATCGGTGCTCCCGTTGATTCCCACTCGCTTTATTCCGAACCAAACATGGACCCGCGTGGTTTTGATCCTCGCTGCGGCCCTGTTCGGATTGCTTCTGATCTACGTGCCCAGCTTCATTGTGGATCAAGCGGACAAAGTCCAACAATTCGGCACGGTCTGGACGTTCATTTATTTTTCGGTGGTATCGGTCGGAGTGTTGTTGTTCTTGGGCGGTACCGGCTATTTGGTTTATACCTTGTACGGCCGACAAAAATCTAAAGAAAAACGCTTGGAGCGTCGCGATAAGAGCCCCAGCGAACTCAATGCGCGGGAACGCACGACGCAGATCCGCGAGAACATCGCCGAGATCGATCGCGTCCAAGCAAACCTGGCAGACGACGTGCGACAACAGTTACGGCCGATGCTGGACACGTTCGGTGAAAAACAAACGGCCCAACGCTTGGAGATCGTCGCGTTTGGATCGATCAGTTGTGGCAAATCGAGCCTGCTTAATGCACTGGCGGGGCGGCAAGTCTTCGCGACCGATGTACGTGGGGGCACAACGCTGCGGCGGAGCGACATCCAATGGCCAGGCGATCAACATGTCCTGTTGGTGGATACACCAGGGTTGGGGGAAATCGATGGTGCCGAACATGTGCAGGAAGCGGCAAATGCGGCACAAAACGCCGATGTGGTTTTGTTGGTCGTCGATGGGCCACTGCGCGATAGCGAGCATCGACTGATACAGGTTTTGCATCGGATGGAGAAACGATTGCTGATCTGCTTGAACAAAGCGGATTGGTATAGCGCCGAAGATCAACAGCGACTCCGCGAACAGTTGACAAAACAGACGGAAGAAGCAGTGAAGTTAGAAGATGTCTTGACGGTCCAAGCGTCGTCGGGCTATCGCCTGCGCTATCGAGTTTCACTTAGCGGCACAACGACCGAAGAAGTGGTGCCGTTGCCAGCGTCGATCGACCATCTAACCAAACGCCTGCGGGAGACGGTTCGCAGCGATGGCAAAGACCTGCTGTTGGCGAATCTCTTATTGCAAAGCCGCAGCTTATTGGATCACGCGAAACAAAAGGCGGTGGCCGCGTTGGATCAAAAAGCGATGGCGATCGTCGATAGTTGGGCTTTGGGTGCAGGGACGGTCGCGGCGTTGCCCTTTCCGATCGTGGACATCGCTGCCGGCGTGGCGATCAATACCAAGATGGTGGTGGATTTGGCGAAAGTCTACGATCAGCAGATCGATTTAAGTTCCGCGTCCCTGTTGTTGGGCAAGTTGGCAACAAACTTGATTGGCATCGTGGGCACGACGGCCGTTGTGGGTGGCATCTCCTCGCTATTGAAAACGGTGCCCGGCATCAACTTGGCCGGCAGTTTGGTGCAAGCGTGTGTGCAACTATTGATCACTCGTTGGATCGGTGTGGTGTTCATGGAGTACTTCAAGAACGAGATGCAAGAGCCGGAAGGTGGCCTGGCGGGTTTGGCCCAACGCGAGTGGAAACGTATGACCACCATGGCCGAACTCAAGAAGTTGGTCGATATGGCTCGCAAGAATTTGACTTCAGCGTCTTCAACTTAACAGGTGCTTGATGAGTGACACTGAATCAACCAACTCGAACTCAGCGGAAGCAAACGCGACGAACTCGACGGAAGCGGCCAGCCCCGAGGGGTTGAATGACAATCGCCAGTTTGCCAACTATCGCGATGCGTTGCGGTCGGTTCAGATCACGCTGGAGAAGTTGCGTGCTTGTCCGGAAGACGAACGCCAGGAGATGTTGGCCGACATCACGCGTTTGTCGGACATGCAAGAGAAGTTGACCAAGGGCCGGATTGAGATCGTGGTTTTCGGCGAGATCAGCACTGGCAAATCGGCGTTGATCAACGCCTTGATTGGCCGCGAAGTGACGAGCGTCAACGTGCAGGGTGGTTGGACGCGAGAAGTGTGGGGAACGACCTGGGATGGCTGCGGGTATCGCGTGCCTGGGTTGGAAGAATCGGAAGTAGTGTTGGTCGATACGCCGGGCATCAATGAAGTCCGCGGCGTCGATCGGCGACAAATGGCAGACGATGCCGCTCGGCGCGCGGATTTACTGCTGTTCGTGACGGACTCGGATTTGAACGATGTCGAATATTCCGCGCTGTTGGAACTCGCGGCGGTGCAAAAGCCGATGCTCGTGGTGTTGAACAAGAAAGACTTGTACTCGGCGGCGGACCGCCAACGCATTCTGCAAGTCTTGCAAAACGAGCGATTGTTTGGGACGGTGCGTTCCGAAGACTTTGTGATGGCTGCCGCCCAACCGCGTCTGGTCGAATACCTCTACGAGGAAGCCAACGGAAGGGAGCGATCCGAATGGCAACAGCCAGCGCCCGACGTCGCGGACTTGAAGGCTCGGATCATCGAAATTTTGGACCGTGAAGGCAAAGGCTTGTTGGCGCTGAACGCGGCGATGTTCGCGGCGGATAAATCCGATCGCGTGAAGTCGGTGCGAATTGAATTGCGGCGTCGATATGCTCAACAAGTGATCTGGAGCTTCGCCAGTTTCAAAGCCATCGTCGTCGGTGTGACGTTTGTACCTCTATTGGATATTCTGTCGGGCTTTACCATTGATGTGATGATGATCGTCGCTTTGTCGCAGGTTTACGGCATTCGCTTTTCGATGAGCAACGCTCGGGAGTTGGCCTGGAGTATTTTGAAGTCTGCGGGTTGGGTCGCGGGCATGAGTTTCGCCATGGATTTTTTGGCGATGGGCTTGAAGACGATTTCATTTGGCTTGGCCACGCCGTTGACCGCGTTACCCCAAGGAGCTGCGGCCGGTTGGACCAGTTACGTGGTTGGCCGAGCCGCCGAATACTACTTCCAACACGGTGGCAGTTGGGGCGGCGAATCGCCGAAGGCTGTGATTCGGCAAATCTTGGCCGACGTCGACAAGACCTCGGTATTGAGCGGCCTGAAAGACGAAATTCGCAGGAAGTTGGCAATCAATCGACATGCAAAAACAGAAGGACCCGCTGCGCCATGAGCGAACAAGAGATGAACTTGGCCGAATTGGCCAAGTACTTGCATTTGGATGTGATCAAGATCGAGCGTTTGCTCAAACAGGAAAAAATTCCGGCTCGTCGTGTGGGCGGGGAGTGGTCGTTCAATCTGCAAGAAATCAATCGCTGGATGGAGCATCAAATCGGTGTGGCCGATGCCGATGAACTGGAAAAGATGGATGTCTCCCTGCAACGACACGCCGGCAGCAGTTCGAATCCTGAGGCGATCATTCAAACGTTGCTGCCTGAACATCACATTGTTAAGCCGCTGCCCGCGAAAACGAAAGGTTCGGTGATTCGCGAGATTTGCAATCACGCGATGCAATTGGGGTTGGTCTGGGACGCCGGGAAGATGGCCGAGTTGATTGGGCAGCGTGAAGAGATGCATTCAACGGCGTTGGACAACGGCATGGCCCTGTTGCATCCTCGGCGTCCACAGGCAGGACTGATCGGTGATCCGTTCTTGATTTTAGGCGTCACGCCGCAGGGCATTCCGTTTGGTGGTCCGCGGGGGTTGTTGACCGACGTGTTTGTGCTGATTGGCTCACGTGAAGACAGCGGGCATTTGCAGACGTTGGCTCGGTTGTCACGAATTATCCAAGTCCCTGAAGCCCTCACCGCGATGCGCGAACTCCCCACGCCCGGAGCCATCTGGGACGAATTGATCAGAATCGAGAACCAACTGTAGCTTTTCGACGGATTGTATTAGTCGGCGATGGCTTTGTTTTCGGCGATCCTAGCCCGAACGAGTTTTCGGACGAGCGCGACGGGCAACGGTTGATCGGGAGTAAAGCGAATCGTTCCAGTGCTCGTTTCGAATCGTTTCAGTTCTTCGGCGAATTGCCCGACGATTTGTTTGCTCATCAAGTAGAAGCCGCAGTGCGACTTGGTGGCTCCCAATGCGACCAGCATGCGATCCTGGTGGCGAAAGGCTGCGACTCCGTAACTCACACATTCTTCCGCACCAGGCGCGGTTGCGTGAATGATTTGCCGCACCCGCTCCAAGGCCAATCGGAATTCTTCAGGTAAGCCGTGCAAATAACCATCGAAGGTCTGCGTGCTTCTCTTTTTCGCCATTGCCAATCATCGCCGGAAGAAAGGGGAGTATCCGGAGCGTAAAAACGCACCGCGATTAGGAAGTCCGTTCCAAGATCGTCTCCAGGGCCTTGGCTTCCGGTTCATCGGGCATGATGTTGTAGGCGGTCAAGCGAAGTCGTCCATCGTCCAGCAACTCGTATTGCGTCTTCCAACCCCACGCCGGATGTCCCGCGCCGACTTCATAAAGACCGGATACTTCAAAGCCCTTGTCGATCGCGAGCCCTTGCGAAAACATGATCGCGTCGCTCATGTGGAAATCATCGATCCACGATACTTCGAACTGTTGATTGATCGAATTGAAAGCGATCAACTCTTCGCCTTGCCGCGGTTTTCCTTGGATCGTGCTGCGATAGACAAATCGCACAAACTTGCCGTCCATCACCGGTTCGATCGACCCGGTCACCGCGGCGCGATCGGCGATGATCTCTGGCTCAAACCAAGTCTGACAAATGCCGCGCCACGACCCACAGAGACTGCGCAGGAATTCTTTGCTCATCGATCCGTTCTTTCAACAAGTGGGAAGCCGCGAGGCGTTAAAAGCTACAGCAGGTCGCCGGCAAAAATTTGGCAATAACTGTCGTAGCGGCGGAGGCTGATCCGCCCGTCCGCCACGGCTGATTTTACGGCGCAGTCCTGTTCGTGTGTATGGCTGCAGTTGGGAAAACGGCAACGATCGGCCCAGGCTCGAAATTCACGAAACCACTGCGAGGCTTCGGCCGGGAGCAGGTTCCACAACTGAAACTGACGAATGCCCGGGGTGTCCAACACGTAGCCGCCCAGTTGGAGCGGGATCAACTGAGCCGTGGTGGTCGTGTGCCGACCTTTTTGATTCTCCTGACTGACCTCGCGGACTCGCAGGCCCAATCCGGGCTCAATGGCATTGAGCAGCGAAGACTTCCCGACACCGCTTTGACCCACCACCACGGTGCGTCGGTTCTGGAGCGAACGTCGCATCAGATCAATTCCCCAACCTTTTGTGGCCGAGATTGCTAACACTTCGTAACCCAACTGCGCGAAGTTCCCAATCGTGGGCTGCAAGTCGGTGGGGTCCACGAGGTCGATTTTGTTCAACACAATGAGCGGTCGAACACCGGACTTTTCGGCAGTGATTAGAAAACGGTCGATCAGATTCGGTTTGATGCCCGGCTCCGCACAGGAAGTCACGATCAAGCACTGTTGAATATTGGCCGCGATCAAGTGTTGCCGATTGCGACTGGTTCGGCTGATACAGCCGCGTCTTGGCTCGACACGCTGAATGACCCCCCGATCAGGATCGCTCAGCTTAACCATCACCAAATCGCCGGCCACCACGACGTGTCGCAGATCGGTTCCCAACGTTTTCAACAGACCGCGAGTGGAGCAGATGAGATCGCGTCCGTCGGCGACTCGAACAATGCTGTTGAGTCCGTGGACGCGGAGAACTTGGCCGGACAAACATTCATCCCCGGACACATCCAGCACAATCGACTGGCCCGATTCGTCGGCAGCGGCGGCGACTCCGCGGACCACACGCGACTTGACCAGATCGCCACGACCGGACAACCGCTCGTGGCTCCGTTGATCGTCGGACGATTCGTCCGCTTGGAATTGCCGCGTTTCGTCGGAGCGGCGAGTCCTGGCTCCGTAACGTTTGCGGAATTCGGTGCGAACTTTCTTCTGTTTGTCTTTCGCCATAGGCGCTATCATAACTCCCAGTCGCGATCGGCGGCAGGACCATGCTGCCGACCACTCGACGCGTAAAGCAACCAACCGATCCCGACCAAAACCAGCGTCAAGCCGCGATAGCCGGCCGCGACCAAAATACCGTAGTCGGTGCTCCGCTGTTCCGTGGAAAAGGCCGCGTACATCCAACTCATGACCAATTCCTGCGACCCAAGTCCGCCCGGCAACGGTGCCGCGCCGGCGATCAAGCTCAGTGGCGTGATCAAGAGGTGGTCCGAAAGTCCCGGGGTTTCGGTGGTCAGGCTCTGCGCCACGCAGTAGACTCCGGCACTGAGACACGCCACGTTGGCGGCACTCAGCAGAACCGCTACGAACAAGACCATCGGTTGCCGACGATAGACAGGCAGCAGTCGCAGCAAGTTCGCGCTCACGGTTCGCAAACGATGGCTGGGCAACATCGCAGCGATGCGGCCCGGCCAAGCGGTACTGGCCATAGCGAAAAGGACGAGCCCACCAACGCCCGTCGCGACCATCAAGCCGACCGCCAATCTCCAAACCTGGACCAATGCGGCGGTCCGCCCAGAGTCGGCCGCGGCGAGAACCGGCCACTGGATCAAAAAACCAATGACCGCGACTGCCGCAAACATCGTCAACAAACCAATGCCACGATCCAGCAACACCGTCGCGGCACCGTGAGACTTTTGCTGCGGATGCTCACGACACAACAAGTAGATTCGCAGCAAATCACCGCCGGCCACTCCGAAACTGATCAGTTGAAATGGTTGGGACATGAGGCTCCAACGAATGGCCGCTCCCAATCGCAGTGGCAAACCTGCGCCGATCACCAAGATCCACCAACGGATAAACGACAACGTGTACCCTATACTCACGCAGATGAATCCGGCCGCCAACCATTCCCATCGCTTGGGCTGCTGTAACAATTCGCCGGCGATCGCGTTACCCGAGGCCTGATATCCGACAATCCCCAACAGAGCTACCGAGACGACGATCTTCAGAACCACACCCCCGAGGGAGGTACGTTTGCCGCGAATTGACCTGACTTCTGACGACACCGATGATTCGCAATTCGAAATAGATGGGGGTAGGAAATCGACTCATCGAGTCTCGTCCACAACTTTGTGAGTCTAGTCCAAGAATTCAGAGAATTGAATGCGTGGCCTGTATCTTGCAGAATTCGCTTGGCGTACAATCGACTGCTCGTTGGAGCCGCTACTGAGATCACGGTTAACTACACTTGCCAGAGTGTGGTTCAGACCGGTCTTCAGCCACGTTCTGGCGAACGTGGCGACAAGGCCAAAATCAATGCTTAGCCTTGACGAAACTCTAGCCGTTTTCATGATGCCTACCAAATCAACGAGGTCGATCTTATGGAGTGGACGGAAGGAATTGTTCGCAGCAAGCGAGTTTGGTCGCACGGTTTGTTTACCCTCTCGATTGAAGCACCGGGAGTTCAACCGTTTGAACCAGGACAGTTCCTGCAATTAGGATTCGATCGACCCGAGGGTCATCTGCATCGACCCTACAGTGTGGCGTCGCCGCATGGTGAACTGTTGGAGTTTTTTATCGTCATGGTGGAAACGGGCCAGTTGACGCCGTTGCTATGGCAAGTGGAACCAGGTTCGTCGATCGATGTGAGTGTCAAAGCTGCCGGTGGCTTCACGTTGAAGAAGTGTCCGGACGCGTCGACTTTATGGTTGATCGGTACAGGAACCGGCTTGGCACCGTACATAGCGATGCTGCGACGACCGGAAGTATGGCAGCGGTACGAAAAGGTTGTCTTGTTGCATGGCATCCGGCACGCTACCGATCTCGCGTATCAGGACGAAATTGCCAAGTATTCCGAACAGTGGGGCTCGCGGTTTGCCTTCGTACCAGTGATCTCACGCGAACAAGTGCCCGGTGCTCTGTTCGGTCGCATCACAAACTGCCTCGTTGATGGTTCTTTGGAAACCGTGACGCAGTCCCAACTTACAACCGAATCTTGCGTCATGATGTGCGGCAATCCCGACATGTTGGACGAAATGGAAAAATTGCTTGGCGAACGTGGCCTGCAACGACATCGCCATTCGAAGCCCGGCCAAATTGTCATCGAACGTTATTGGTAGACGGGGTGCTGGTTGCCGATTCGAACGTTTCATTTCGCACACTCTGCATATTCGGTCGCGGTCCGATGATTCTCCGACGCGTCGGGCACATTCTGTTGTGGGGGGCTTGGAAGTGGCGTCGATACCACCGTTGTGCTATTCCAGCACAGGCGATGACGAACCCTCAATTTGTCAACGCCCTTGGAGTCTGGTCGGACATCGACCACCGGACAAGCAAGCCACGGACGGATCCCGGGCTCGCTATTGTACCGGTCGTGCGGATTCTAATCCCTCGGGGCACCGATCAAACCACGTCCAGAACAAGATTGAATAAGGGAGTGTTCCGATGCTAGTGTTGTCAAGGCACCGAGACGAAAGCATCATGATCGGTGACAACGTAATGATCACCATCGTCGATATTCGGGGCGATAAGGTTCGGCTTGGGATCGAAGCCCCACAGGACATTCCCGTTCACCGTCAAGAAGTCTACGAAGCCATCAAGAGGGAAAATCAAAAGGCCGCTCGAGTCAATCCTTCTGAAATCACTGACATCGGCAAGTAATGCTGCCGAACCATCATTCTTGGAAACACGCCACTTCAGGTGGCGTTTTTTTGTTGCTGAATTACGCGATCTTGCGTACGGATTGAGGCAGTTCGGCCAACGGATACTGAAGCGGTTGTTCGTCGGCTGTGACCACTTGGCAGCCAACTCTCCGGTCCAGATTCACCACGATGGGTGCCCGAAGATTGCACGTCAAGGTCTGGGCGTTGCGACTCACCACTGCCAGTACGGCGGCTTGCTCTTCTTTGGCCAAGGACAATAGAGCGATTTGTCGCTCGTCCAATTGGACCTGATACTGGTTCACAAAGCGACGCGGAGAAACGACGGGTAACGCCACTTCTGGATTCGTCATGCTTTGCAGCCAAGCGACGGCCGAATTGTTCAAATCGGACAAGAGAACCCACTGTTGTTGGGTCTCAAAGCCGAACAGGCCGTAACGAAAGAACAGGATATCATTCGATTGAATTTCCACTGTTCCGAATCGTGTTGTCTCCAGCTTCATAGCAACTCACCGCAAACTTGGTAAAGTGGAACACGGATGGAAAAATGGGAACCTTCCGCCCAGCATTGACAAGATCGGCCTACCAGCCAGAATGCTTGAGTAAAAACGTCAAAATCGTCACAAACGTTAGGATACGGCATGATCCTGCTGATCGATAACTACGATAGCTTCACCTACAATTTGGTTCATCGGATTGGGGAACTGGATCGCCATGCTGACGTTCAAGTCTACCGAAACGACGAAATTACGGTCGGTAAGATACGCAGTTTGCGGCCTTCGCACATTGTCATTTCTCCCGGTCCCTGCTCGCCGTCGGAAGCTGGGATCAGTGTCGCCGTTGTCGAGGAGCTTTTGACGGAGTTCCCAATCTTGGGCGTTTGTTTGGGTCATCAATCCATTGGCCAAGCGACGGGCGGGAAGATCGTGCGGGCTGTCGATTTGAAGCATGGCAAGGTCGACCAGATTCATCATCGCGGCGAAGGTTTGTTCGCCGGCTTGGAATCGCCCCTGATCGCGACTCGTTACCACAGTTTGGTCATTTCGCCGGAGACGCTGAATCCCGACTTCGAAGTTCATGCCTGGGCCAACGCCTCGAACGGATCCCGCGAGATCATGGCGATCAAACACAGACGCCTGCCGGTATTCGGTCTCCAATTTCATCCCGAAAGTTTTCTCTCCGAAACTGGCCCGCAATTGTTGCGAGCGTTTCTGAGCTAAGGATTCGGGAGAGTCCGGCTTTCATAACTCCCAGGCCCATAACCGTATCGTCCATACTCGATATCGTGCCTACGCATTGGGAATTCCGGTTTCGAGGATCTGTCGCTCAACAAGTAGTGCATCATGCCCCAGTCCGTCCGCCGGACAATTGCTCAGAAATCAAAAACGCGATTTCCATGGCTTGTTCATGATTGAGACGCGGGTCCACCACACTCTTGTACGCGCGACCTAGATCGGTTGCCTTCAGCCCGCGCGCTCCGCCCACACATTCGGTCACATCGTCACCTGTCAGCTCCAAGTGAATGCCGCCCAAGATCGAGCCCAGTCCGCGATGAATGGAAAACGCGGAAGTGATCTCGCGAACAATCGTGTCGTAGTTTCGCGTCTTTACACCGCCATCGGTCGACACCGTGTTGCCATGCATCGGATCGCAGCACCACAACACGGTCTTGCCCGAGCGCTGGACTGCTTGAATCAAGTCCGGCAAGACGCCGGCGATCTTGTCCGCGCCAAACCGATGAATCAACGTCAAACGCCCCGGCTCGTTTTCGGGATGCAACACGTCCATCAGTCGCAACAAATCGTCCGGCTTCATCGATGGCCCGACTTTGACGCCGATGGGGTTCTTGATCCCCCGAAAGTACTCGATGTGAGCGCCGTCCAACTGCCGAGTTCGTTCGCCGATCCAAGGAAAGTGAGTGCTCAGGTTGAAGTAGCCCGTTCGCCGAGGCACGGGTCTGGTCTGCGCCTGCTCGTACAGCAAGTGCAAGCCTTCGTGCGATGTGAACACATCGACGGTGCTCAATTGACTAAACGCCACATTGTGAACGGCTTCCATAAACCGCAACGAGTCCCCGATCCGTCCGACCATCTCCTTATAACGCTGAAACTGGAGCAAGTTATGGGATTCGTTCATGAACCCCAGTTCCCAATTTTCCGGATGGTGCAAGTCCGCAAAACCGCCGCTGCATAAAGCGCGAATAAAATTGAGCGTCAACGCCGCTCGTTCGTAACCACGCAACAGCAATTCCGGATCGGGACGCCGTTCAGTCGGCGTAAAACCACTTCGGTTGACGATGTCGCCACGGTAGACCGGCAACGTCACACCGTCACGAGTCTCGGTGTCGGATGATCGCGGTTTGGCATATTGCCCAGCGAATCGTCCCACACGAACCACGCGTTTCATGGACGAAAACGCCAGGACCAAACTCATTTGCATCAGAACTTTGAGGTTGCGAACAATCGATTCGGTGCCGCAGTCGTCCAGGTTCTCGCTGCAATCACCGCCTTGCAACAAAAAGGCGTTTCCTGCCGCAGCTTCCGCCAAGAATCCTCGCAGTTTATCGATTTCCCAACTTGTGACCAACGGCGGCAACATCCCCAGTTTGCCGACAACGGCCGTCAATTCTTGCGGGTCATCATAAACCGGTTGCTGGGCTGCCAACTTTTGTTGCCAAGAAGTCGGGGACCAAGTTCCGGTGCTGGGCTGATTCACTAGTTGCTTTCTTTAGTCGGCTACGCGACCGCTTCACAATCGGGCGGTAGGGTCCATTATGCAAGGTTGCCAGAAATTTGGCCAGAACATCAAGCACGAACTCGGGCGCTGTCGGCTCGCCGCAATCGTCAAAAAGCGAGTTATCGGAACCTAGCGACCGTTATCTGGTTCGTATCGGGGTTCGGTTTGCCATAAGTGTCGCACAAAATAGTCGGCAGTCCGCCGACGACCGTAACGACTGGACCCAATCCCATGCCCACCGCCGGGAACCA
>JAUXWY010000246.1 GCA_030681235.1 Pirellulaceae bacterium
CTTTCCAAGAGTTGGCCAATGGCGGACGGGGCATCCGGTTCCAGGTGCTCGAGGTACCGATTGTGACGATTGTCCGAACCGAGCGGTAGTGACTTCGTTCGCGCGCTGCTATGGTTCGTACGGTCGACGGTCCGGTCGGCCGATACTCAGGACGGGAGCTATCGAGGAATGAGTCGACATGAACAGCCAAACTTTGCCAGCCACCGGCGCTGATGCAGCCACACGACTGCTGCAAATGATCGTCGAGCTGGATCCCAAATTGCCCATCGACGACATCTTTCGTGTCGGACATTTGTTGACGATGCACGCCGACCCCGAGCGGCTGAACCAAGCCAACTATATCAAAGAAGTTTGGCTGGAACTTTCACTGCGGCTCCAAGCGGCGGCCGATCAACAAGCCGCCGTCAGCGAGGAACTCGACAATCTAGCCAGTACCGATCCGCAAAAATTCAAACCCGACCAAGTATGGCTGCTGATCAAAGCCATCAAAGTCTTGAGCCAAACGCTCGAGTTTTATTCCAAATAAAACGGTCCGCCGATCAGGTGTTCAATCACTCGACTTCGACGTGTCTGGCTCTGGGAAGTGCAACTTGCAGGTTCCGTCGGGATCACAGGCTGGGCCCAGTTTGCCGAAACGGTATCTGTGTCTCGCGATCCACCGATACATAGCTTTCCATAGCGAAAGCGTGCCTGGAATGCTGAGTAGCAACGCCACCGGCCACAACAGTGGTACTCGCCATGCGACGTAGCGAACTCCAAGAATTCCTCCGAACCATCGATTCCGCGCGGGCAAGTCTTCGGGATCGGATGCCAGCGGCGGCACTACATAGATTTGCTCCATCAGGATCTCGTACGTGAGCGCGGGCCACCATTGGCTGACCAGCGGATCATGTAGCGAAATAAAGCTGAGCCGCTGCGCAAAATCGAATCGCTGCAACCAACGAACTTGGCTCGTACAAAATCGACACCGTCCGTCGAAGATGACCGCCATCGCCCCCGGGCGCTCCGTCGGATGCGGAAAACGCAAATCCGACCGACTGCGGAGCTGTCCGCTCTCGTTGAGAAATTCGAAGGTTGGTGTTTGGGAGGAAATGGCAGTCATTCCAAAGGATCGGTCGACCCGTTTGATCAAACCGACCCCAGGTTCGCTGGGATTCCCAGTTTCTTACGAACGGATTCCATGTCGGTGTCGGCCGAACCGCCGATCATTGGTTCAGGCACTTCGTCCGACTTGTAGTCGAACCAATTCAAGTCAAATTGAACGAACCCATGGCCCTTGGGCTTGTTGCTGTTTTGGATCGCTTGCCGCGAGACAAGAGCGATCACCGCGTCAGCCAAACCGACTTCTCCGTCGCAACGAGGCTGGTTGGCCAAGTCACCTTGGCTAATGCACCAAGCCCAATGTTCGATCTCCTCTTTGTAGCCACGGCTAACCTTGGCGCCTTCTGCGGCTTTGGCCAAGGCCGGGTCACCGCTGTTGGACGTATCAACAACCGCTGACCCTCTTTCCTCTTTGACACCGGCCCTCACGTAAGTCGGGCCCGCCTGGTACAGCATCGCTTCCAGTTCTTTATCCAATACCAGGGTTCCCTTTGTACCCATGACGATTTCGCCGTAGCCGCCGTATCCATTGCCATTGATCGAGGAATAAGTGGCAACGACTTTCTTGTTAGGATCTTCTTCGTACGAGGGGACTCCGGTGACTGGCGGATAGGAGTTCATCGGGTCCTTGAAGCCGACCTTGTCGAAATCGAAGCCTTGGCCTGGAAATTCGAACGTGCAATAAACATGGTCGTCCGCGTCTCTGCTCTTCGGGAAGATGTGACGGCCACCCACGGCATGAACTGTTAGCGGGTGAACTTTCCTCTTAACATTTTTACTCAAGGCCGCAACGAAGATGCTGGCGGCATCGATTTGATGGCTGCCCAATTCGGCCATCAAGCCACCTGCGGTTCGATCCCACAAACGCCAGCGAACCAGTTCTTCCATCGCTGAACGCAATTTGCCCGACCCCAAAATCGAAGGATCGTCCAAATATCCGTACTTCTTGGCATCCATGAACTTGTCAGTATCCAACGCCGTCCACTGCGCCACCTGCATCTTGAGAAATGCAGCTTCCGCACCTTGGGACGCTGAAATGGCTTTCTTGAACTTGCTCAACTCCGAGGCGATTTGGTCGACTCGCTTGCCGTCTGGCATCACATCACCACCGGGAATCGGCAATTCCCAGCTGTCTTTACCTGGCAAGTTGCCGCGATGCCACTGGGCACGGATGTGATGAATCTCGCCCAACAGTCCCCAGCGAATCATGTTGACCGCGTTGTCGTAAAGGATGTTGTAGTGGCGCTGATGTCCAATCGAGAGAAACCGGCTCGTCGCTTGGGCAACCCGAGTCATCCACTTGCATTCGGCGACGTTGTGAGCCATTAGCTTTTCGCACAGCACGTGTTTGCCGTTCAACATCGCCGCGACCGACATCGGGGCGTGCAAGAACAGCGGCGTCGCGATGATCACTCCTTCGATGTCCGGGTCTTTCATCACATCCATGTAGTCGGTATAGACCTTCACGTGCCGACGAGCCTCTTCCTCGGTTTTCCAGTTAAAGACTTTGAGGAGACCTGGGCGAACGCCGATCGTATTCGGGGTGCTCCAATCGCCGTGGAAAGCTCGGAATTGGCTGGAAGGACGACAGTCGCAAATGGCTTTGACTTCGACGTAGTCCGGATTCAAGGCACCGATCAAAACACTACCTTCGTCGCCGGTTCCGATAACGGCGATGCGAATCGGGCGACTCGGTTTGCCGTAGCCAAAGTACATGGCCCCGACACCCGCACCAATAGCCGCGCCGCCCGCTACCGTTCGGGTTAGAAAATCTCGTCGATGGATTTTTTCATAAGCCGTGACTGCCGAATAATAGTTGTCCCGGCCAATCTCTTTCTCTTCCGGTGTCGGTGTCATCGTTCGTTCCTTGCCTATTGATTGACGTGTGATGGAGTTTGTTTGTGTCGGTGATGTCGGAATCGTTTAGTCGGGTTGTGCGGGCAAACTCGGATCCGGTTCCGGTTCGGCTTTGCCGAACAATCGGTATAGGAAATAGTCCAGTCCCCCGAATCGGCCGGCCACGGTCGCTGCCATCACCAACAATGCCCCAAACTCGACCATGTTCCAAATGATCTTCGGATCATGTCCCGGGACCCACAGCGGTTGGGTGGCGATGGTGCCCAGCAAGAATCCCGCCGCCGCCAGAGAAGCAACCCGCGAAAACAGGCCTAACAACAACAGGATTCCGACGGTTATATCAAAGTACGGAATAATCGTGTTGATCCAGTACAACTGGGTCGAGGGCTTGATTTCAAATGGCTTGCGCAAAGGGACTTGGCGGTTCAGGGTGGACCCTGTTTCCACGGGCGAAGAGAGTTGCAGTCCGTAGGCATTCATTTCTTCTTCCAGCCCGTTCCAAATGCCTTGAATTTCCACGGCATGTTTGGCCCGCACGCTGCGAATTTCTCCCCGAATCGTATCGATCTGATTTCGGAGCGATTCGACATCGCGACCGCTGCGCGAGCGATTCTCTCCGTCGCGGATAAAGCCAATCAGTCGATTCTCGTCCTCGACTGATTTTAAGATCTCATCGCTGTGCGCGGGAAAGTAAAGGTAGTCGTTCAATTGATCTTGGCGACGCTTCAAGATTTCCAACAAATCAAACGTTGGATCGGCCTTTGTCAAGCGATCTTTGACCGCCACGCGTTGGGCCCGCTGTCGCACCAAGTCGTTTTCCAAACTGGAATCATCACCAGCCTGGGCTGCGGCAATTTCGCCATTGAGCCGCTTGATCTCGCGGTCCATGGCGGCCATGCGGTCGGCGATTTCCGACTGCTTCAGCCGGTAACCCACCAGGATGTCTTCCAAGAAGATGTCCCATTGACCGAACGTCCGGTAGGGTTTGATTTCAAAACTTGCGGCACTGGGAACCGTTGCGATCTTGTCACGATTGACGACCGGGCTAAGTTTGTGGTCGTCGCTCAGTTCAACAGGAACGACACAAAGCGTTTCACGGTAGTTCCAATCAGGCAATAGACTCTGGAAATACGGGGCCATAGGCCCTTTCGCTGCTGCAAAGAACGGGGCCGCCGACCAGTTCCCCTGGTCGATCTTGTTCTTTCCCTCGGTGAAAAAATGGAAGCCCACGATCAGACGCAGGACGACCAGGGAAAGAAATATCCACTTCAACTGAGAGCGAGTGATCATTCCAGGCGGGTCTCGGTGGTTGCGAAAGGGCAGGCGGAGGGCGGTCACAAATTATAGCAGCAGCTTACGCCACCCGGCTACAATCCTGTCCCCCATTATGATCAACCGACCGATTTTCGCAAGCTAAACACCTCGGATGCCAAGCGGCCCCGCGATCTGGCCGCGTTCTTCGGAATTGTCCCGAACTAAATTCCCGATTTTGGCGAGTCCGGCGATGTAAAATCCGAGAACCCGTAACCGTATCGGTTTAGCAAACGCTGGTGTACCGGCTTCAGTCGGCTGGGGGTGTGAAAACGCTCTTTTCAGTTACCCGCCGGTTAAAGCCGGTACACCAGCGCTTGCTAAACTACCTTAATGTACTCAATCTGCGGTTTTCAAACCGGGAGTTTAACTCGGGATAATTCCTTGGCCCCAGAAACCGAGCTTTTTTAAAAACCGATCGCAACCTCTTCCAATTCGACCGTCTGCAGAAGGCTCAATTGGAATTCGGCCGGCGTACGACCGCCCAATAAATCGCCCAGACTTCTCCGACGATTCCGGCCTTGGTGGGAACGAACTTCTCGTTCCTCGTCGCTCCAGTTGGCTTTGATATTGGCCACTCGCATGCGGATTTCGGTCATGGTCAAGGAACAGCAGTCGGAGTTCGATTCGATGACAAGTGACATTTCGCGGATTCCTTTCGTTGATGTCGCTTTCGTTGCTTGGCGGATGGCCAAACCCCGCAGTAGCAGTTGCCGTGGACGGCTGCTGCCGCGGTGAGACCGATTAACAGCAGTTTCCGTGCCAATTACTTTCCATCGATTGGGGAAACGATCAAGGAATGCGAAGGGATCCCGTCGCGAATCGATAAAAGTAACGTTTTCTAGCCCGATAATCTGGGTCTGTCGCCGAATTTATTGGTCGGTTCGTGATTTTTTGGCCTGTGATCACATCCAGCTCGGCGGGCAGGCGGAATCGCTAGCGTGTAACAATTTCACGGTCCGCAAAGTCGTATCGGCCAAAGAACTCGGTTCGACTACAATTTGCGGGCCCCCTTGGCAGACCCATTTGTGCCGCTCGCTCCCTACAAATCACATTTCCGACTGAAACTCCATGCCCAAACGAAAACCGTTCGAAACGACGGGGAATTACGACAACACGATGGCAGGCTCCTTTCTCTTGGAGCCGACGTACTGGGACCGAGTCAATGTTCGCGAAACGATCGAGTCGATTGCGATGGCGATCGTGTTGGCGATGATCTTCAAAACCTTGCAAGCCGAGGCCTACATTATTCCGACAGGTTCGATGGCTCCGACCCTGATGGGCCAACATGTCGAAGTGGCGTGTCCCGACTGCGACTATTACTTTCAGGTTGGAGCAACAACCGAAGGGCCCAGCGGTCGACTGCCTAGAGAAGCAAACGGTAATCCAGCCAATTATCGAATCCACAAGGTCCGTTGTCCGCTGACATTCGAGATCCGCGAACTGGCTCGGCCCGGTGCTCCACTGCCCAAGGACGAAAACGGGCAGGCGATCTTGCCGCGACCTAACGACGAGTCCTTTGCCGGTGATCGCATCGTTGTCAGCAAGATGGAACATTTATGGCGCGAACCACAGCGATGGGACGTCATTGTTTTCAAATACCCCGGTGCGGCCAAAGCCAACTATATCAAACGCTTGGTTGGCTTGCCCGGCGAATCGTTGACGATCAACAATGGCGACGTTTACACGCAAGTGACTGCGAGTTTGGACGCCAATCGATCGCGGTCCGAATCAATCGCTCGGAAGCAAGCCAGTAAATTGGCAAAGATTGTCATCCCAGTGCAAGACAGTCACTTTTTTTCGTCGGCAATGCGAAAGGCAGGAATGCCGCCGGCTTGGCTTCCCGACGCCCCGCGCCAGGTCGATGGGGCCGGTCTCCCATGGCTAAAACGTTGTGTCGCGGAAAGCCAATGGAAAGTGCAAGCCGTCGGCGATGAACCGGCCACTTATCAATTGGCCGCGAACGCCAATCAAACCGGACAATACGACTGGTTGCGGTTCCGACACATGGTCCCCCGTGAGGCTCACTGGCAAGCGATCCGCGAGAACGAGTCGCTACCCGGCGATTACATCGATAGTCCCGGGCATCTTGTGACCGACTACTACTGCTACAACGACGGCATGC
>JAUXWY010000248.1 GCA_030681235.1 Pirellulaceae bacterium
GGCGAACTTCATCAAACTTGATTTTGAAACTTGTCGAGGAACTCTTTTGGTTGGCGACTCGAGTCAACTTCTCGCGGACGTATTGACCATACCAGTGTCGCGGTAAGAATTCAGCAGCGGTCGCCGCAGGTTTCAATTGGCGCACCCAGTTCAAGAAGTCATCCGGTGCGTCCGGCCAGGCACTCATTTTGCCGGCGGGAACGTTCAACAAGTGATGGAGGTCGGCGGTGCTGTACGCGATGCCTTCGCCGATGGCGCCACTGCGTTCGACTAAGGTCAGTGACAGATGAACTTTTGCTTCAGCGGCTTGCCGCAAAATTTGAGCCGCCACCATGGAGCCGCTAAATCCACCCCCCACGATAACCACGTGATGCCCATTGTCACGGGGTTGCGCGGGAGTGACTTGGTCGGCGGGACGTTCCACAAACCGCCGAAATTGGCGTAGCGGTGGCGCGTAAATGTGGAGCGTGACCAACACGTCTGAAGCCGTTTTCGAATTCCGGATCGCATGAATCCCCGCATCCTGCCCCGCACTAATTCCAGGCGTTGCGATCGAAGTCTCGTACTCCAAATCGATGAATCCGTCGTCGGCAATCCGAAACGAGGATTCGATCGCTTCACCTTGCAGTACTTGGAGCACGCATTTCGAGCCGGCATGATCGTGAGGGGAACTCGCTTGGCCCGGAAGCCATGTCATCACCAACACTTCGAAATGATCGCTCGATGCGATACGATAACGCTGGTAGGAGCGTGCGTCCGATTTGACAAAGGGTTTCACATCAGACCGACTTAACCCAGCGTCTTTTAAAGCGTCTGCCAAATCCTCCAAGGTCAAATTTGGACCGAGGCTCTTAAGCCGCTCGACCATTAATTCCAACGACTTGGTGAACAACGGCTGACTCCAAATGGATTTCAAGTCTATGCAGACCATTCAGTTCTAGGCATGATACACAGCGATGCTACCGTGTTCTCCGGAACGAATAATCTTTACAAAAAGCCTGTTTTGCAGTTTTGCGTTTCGCCCGAAAATCAACGCGCCAACGAGTGCAGGACCTGCAACATCAAGTCGATATCTTCTTTGGTGTTGTACATTCCCAGTGACGCTCGGACGGTACTTTCCAGGCCGAATCGACGATGAATCGGCTGCGCACAATGATGTCCAAAGCGAACTGCAATTCCGTGCTGGTCCAGAGACTTGCCAATCTGTTCGTTCGAAATTCCCTGGATCACAAAGGCCAACACACCCGCCTTCTCGGTCGGTGTTCCGATCAATCTCAAGCCTCGCACCCGCCGCATTTCGGCCATCGCGTAGTCGAGCAATTGATGTTCGTAGGCCCCAATGCTGGCCACGCCGACCTGCTGTAAATATTCGATCGCCGCACCCAATCCAACGGCGTCGGCAATATTCCCCGTGCCCGCTTCAAACCGGGCCGGAGCCGCGTGATAGGTCGTTTGCTCAAACGAGACATCCTGAATCATGTTGCCACCACCTTGCCAAGGCGACATTTGATTCAGCAATTCTTCGCGTCCATACAACACTCCAATCCCGGTCGGAGCATACATCTTGTGGCCGGAGAACACTAGCCAATCACACCCTAGACTGTTGACATCGGTGGGCATGTGCGCGATCGATTGAGCGGCGTCGACCAGAAACATGGTGTTGTTCGCTTTGGCCAGCGAAATCATTTCGGGCAACGGAGTTACCGTCCCCAAAACGTTTGACACCGAAGCGGCGGAAACCAATCGTGTTCGCGGTCCCAATAGTTTGGCATACTCCGACAGAATAATTTGACCGCTCTCATCCACGGGAGCGACTTTTAAATAGGCACCTTTCTCAGCGGCCAGTTGTTGCCAGGGGACGATGTTGGCGTGATGTTCGAGATGCGTAACAATGATTTCGTCCCCTGACCCAACGTTCTCGCGTCCCCAACTTTGGGCTACTAAATTGATGGCCTCCGTACCGCCGCGAACAAAGACAATCTCACGACTGGATTTGGCATTGATAAATCTCGCCACCAATTCCCGCGCTTTCTCATAGGCATCTGTCGCACGAGCTGCCAAGGTGTGAGCCGCTCGGTGAATGTTCGAGTTCTCATGCTCGTAAAAATGTTGCAACCGCTCGATCACCACTCGCGGCTTCTGAGTCGTCGCGCCGTTATCCAGCCAAACCAGAGGTTTTCCATGGATCTTGGTTTTCAGAATTGGAAAATCTTCACGGATGCGCGAAATATCGTAGGTTGAAATCCGAGCCAGAGAATTTCCAGAAGCTGAACCGAAATAGCCCGGAATTGTCGGACTGGAACTTTGCTGTTGCGATAGCGCGCGAACCTCCGCGATTTGCTCCGCCTTTTCCAACAACGTTGAGGTCGGAACCAAGAAGTAATAACTCTTGGAGTTGTCCAATATCGAATTCGGAGCCAATTGTTCGGGAAAGATCGCGCCAGATCCGTTGGACGGAGGGACCGAAATCTGGCTTGGTTTTCTTCCAACTACCGCGGCACTCGGATCGACGCCGGCACCCAGTAATGGCGAATAGGGAATACTCGGCCCAGGACGGCCACCTTGAATCTGACGAGTGACCTGCGGTACAGAGTCGCTAGGTTCGGCGAGAACGGGTCCTGAGTCAGCGACAACAGACGGCGATAGCGTTGGGATCTTGAATGGATTCGCGGGGGTGCCAGCAGCAAGGGACGGCGCGATCGGCGCGTTACTCGGCAAGCCAAATCGCGTGGGCACTTGGCTCGCGTGGGAAGGCATTGTCGGCAAACTCGTTGTCGGCAAACTCGAGGGTGTGGATGGTATTGAGAGAGGCGTGGACGGCACTCCTGATGACTGCGGACCGATGGCGATGCCTGGAGCTACCTCAGCACGAGTCAAATCGATCGGCACATCGCGCGAGACGGACTGCAAAATCTCGTTAGCCACTCGCGCTAACAAGGCCTCTGAGAAAAGGTCGTTGGTCTCAGGCATTGCCGTTGGAGATGCTCCGCTGGGAAGTATTCCCAAAGCATTGCCGCTGTTGTCATGTCTATCGGTCATGGTACTTGTCCACTTCGACGTCGGTGAGTACGGCAATGGCATCGTCCGTCATGACGACCAACGAACAATACAAGGAGATCAAGTACGACGCGATCGCTTTGCGACTGACACCCATAAAGCGGACCGAAAGTCCCATGCCATGTTCGCCCGGTAAGCCAGGCTGATAAAGTCCAACCACGCCCTGGCGGTTTTCACCAACTCGCACCAAGACGATTTTTGACTTGCCATCCTCGATGTTCAACTTGTCTGTTGGGAAGATGGGAACGCCGCGCCATGTGATAAACTGCGAACCCTGGATGGAAACCGTTGCCGGTGGCACACCGCGCCGAGTACATTCGCGACCAAATGCGGCGATGGCTCGTGGATGGGCGAGAAAGAACGCGGGTTCCTTCCAAACCTTGACCAACAGTTCGTCCAAATCGTCGGGAGTTGGCGGGCCGGTACGAGTCTTGATGGTTTGGCCCGGTGTCACGTTCGTCAACAAGCCGTACTCGCGATTGTTTAGCAGTTCCGCTTCTTGCTTTTCCTTGATCGTCTCGATGGCCAATCGCAATTGTTCACCGATCTGATCGTGCGGCACGCTGTACAAGTCGGAGACGCGAGTGTGCACGTCGACAATCGTGGTTACAGCCGTCAACATGTACTCGCGCGGATTCTCGTCGAAGTCCACAAAGGTCTCGGGCAGTTCGCGTTCGTCTCGCAAAGTGCAGGCGACCAGAACTCGCGAGGCATCTTTGACTTTGTTCAACCGATAGATACCGGCTTCGACTGGGACCCACGGCAATAATCGCGTCAACCACCGTGGCGTGATGCTGATCATTTGGGGGACGGTTTTGGTCGCATTGGCCAATTGCCGTGCGGCGACATCGCCCAAGGCGCGTTGCGGTTCTTTTTCAGACATCGTCCATTACCTTCGAAAAAATTGGTGACCTAGTTTCATTGAATCCCCCGCGCGAGTCCGAGAAACTCGATTGGGGGTTGCGTTTTTGCGATCAACCGACCGACATTCCAGCCGAGTTGAAAATGTTTTCGTACAACTGGTTGGTTCGACCAATTCTTTTCCGGGCCCCAACAGCCCGCGCGCTTCAGCGTCCCAAATCATGGCCGCACCCAGACGACATTTCACCGAAAACGCGGGGTTGCGTCCTTCGATTTTTGCCAAGATCGTCGCGTGACCGCCGACCGGAATTCGATTCAATGCGACAAGCGGTGTCCGCCCAATTGTCAGCGAGTTATCCGCAAACCATCCTTCCATAGTTTCACTCCGTTTGGATCAAGGCATAAAAAAAGGCCAGCTGCGCGATTTGTGCAGCTGGCCTCCGGTTGTCCGGTCAGCCAATTCGATTTGGTGTTTCTGGAAATCCTTCTCGCAGGGAACTTCCAAAAAGTATCAAAGCAACTAGCATCCGTCAATCAGGGCGTTCGATCCTAAATTCAGGACGAGGCGTCCGAATGGCCGCCGCGAAATTCGGACCATGTTATTTTGAGTTTGCGCATCCGCGCACGCAGCGTGTGTGGATTGATCTTCAGCAAAGCGGCAGCGCCTTTGGTTCCTTCAATTCTTCCTTGCGTGAACTGCAAGACGGATTCAATGTGCCGCCGCATCGCGTTGTCCAACGACCAATCTTGAGTAGCCTTGTCCGTCGCCAATCCAGATGATGGCGACTTGGCGGATACCTCTGCTGTTTGTCGACTCGACGACTGCCACGAACTATCGAACACGCCCAACGCCGTGCGGATTTCCAAGGTTTTGCCTTCGCCCAAGATGGCCGCTCGGTCGATCACCGCACCCAATTCGCGGATGTTCCCCGGCCACGGATACTGTTGCAACAGTTCAATATCACTGGTCGTGGGATGGCACGGTGATAAGGAAAATCGCACGGCAGCGCGTTCCGCAAAGTACCAGGCCAATTCGGGAATGTCCCGTTGCCGATCTCGCAGCGGCGGAATTTGAATGGGGAACACCGCCAAGCGATACCACAGATCTTCGCGGAACGTTCGCGTTCGGACCATGGCCGCCAAATCGCGATGGGTTGCGGCAATGATGCGGACGTCGATGTGGATCGGTTGCCGACCACCTACCCGCTCGATAAAGCCGTCTTGTAAAACACGGAGAAAGCGAACCTGCGCTTCCAACGGCAATTCGCCAATCTCGTCCAAGAACAAGGTGCCACCGTCCGCTCGCTCGAACCAGCCTGCTCGGGCTTGATCGGCTCCGGTAAAGCTCCCCTTTTCATGACCAAACAATTGTGCATCGATCAACTCGGGAGGAATGGCCCCGCAGTTGACGCGAATGAATGGCCCGTCCCGTCGAGCACTGCGGGTGTGAATGGCTTTGGAGACGACTTCTTTCCCAGTCCCCGTTTCGCCCAAGATCAATACCGGCACGTCCGAATCTGTGACCAAGGCGACTCGCTCCATCACGATTCGCAGGCCGCCGTTTTCCCCTACCACCCGATCGGGGTGTCCGGTCCGACCAGCCCGTCGAAGTGCGGTGCGTCGCTCTTCATCCGCTTTCCGAGCCAAGCGTTTAAGTTCGGCCTGTTGCCGATCGTGTTTGAAGGCAGACGAAAGAGGATCGCTGGCCGCGCGAAAAAACTCCAACTCCTCCTGCTCCAGCGGAAGATCCAAATCCAGTTCGAATAAAATGATCCCTTCACAATATTCGGGATCTCCCAAAGAAACCGCTAACCAAGTGCCCGCCAACTCCGGGGGAAGCACACGAGTGATGCGGTGAGATGAATCGATGCCGCCGTGCGTGACGATGGGCTGACGCAGGGCGTGCCAGGCCGCCACGTCCCGCATTTCCGATTCTGTGAGTTCCAATCGATGCTCAGCAATCGACTCGGCAGTCGCGGCTTGTTCCAGAGAACTAGCCATCGCAATTGTCAAAACCACGGGCGGGGCATGTTCAATTTGTCGAACCAAGATTCTCCGCAGCGGATACCACCGTTGTAGCAACAGCAGGACTTTAGGAAGCACCTCCGTGAGTGCCGCTGAATGTCCAACCACACTCCATAACTCTAGGATTCGGTTTTCCATCGACCGCTTACGCTTCCGTGATATTTAATGGGTTGGCCAGCATTATTGCTGGTGCCGCCCGTGGCATTTGCTGATTGTATCGAGTGCCAAGTCTTTCGAGTGAGCTGTTCGGCTACAGTCGTGCGAATTATTACGGTTTTTCGCATCTGGCACAACACTTGCCTTGAACCATGCACAGCTCGTGCCGACCGACCACATCGGAGGCTGAAATCAAACAGAAATCACGATTGGCTGACTGGCACCACAGAGGCGAATCAGTAAGGAGGCTGAAATGTTAATGTCATGGTCGCGCGCTGACGACCGACCGCGAAGCTCGAAGTTTGCAGGGAGAGTTCGTCTGGGGTTAAGTTTGCTCGCAGTGTGTTGTTGGACCGGTTGTGGTCAGCGAGCATCACTGGAGCGATTGCCCGTCCATCCGGTCCAGGGAATCATCAAGTATGGCAACGAAAAGCTGGAAGGTGCGATGGTTGTTTTTCATCCCGCGCCTGGCAGTGATCCGCGAATCCTGCCGGCTCGTGGTTCCGTAGGGGGCGACGGCACCTTCAGTGTCACGACCTACGAGGCCAGCGACGGGGCTGTCGAGGGCGAATACATCGTCACCGTCGTGCGGAATCCATTGATCGAACGCGATGGCGATCATGTGGCGGGACCGAATGTGCTGCCGCCAAAATATTCCAAAGCTGAAACATCGGATTTGAAGGTTCGCGTGGCCGCCGGTCCAAATCAATTGGAACCGTTGTCCCTGCGTTAAACGGAAGTTGTTGGTCGGGCTCCCGAGTGCGGAGTCTGAGGCGAAAGCTCATTCAAAGAATCATTCAAAAGTACTGCTTGGCAGAGTTTGCCAAGTCAAACTGGAAAAAAGGATAGATATGAAAATCGGAGATCATTCCAAGTCAGGGTTCACGCTGGTCGAGTTGTTGGTGGTGATTGCCATCATCGGCGTCTTGATGGGGCTGTTATTGCCTGCCGTTCAAGTAGCGCGTGAGGCGGCGCGACGCTCTCAATGTGCGAACAACTTGCGGCAACATGGGCTTGCCATTCTGAACTTTGAATCGGCAAAAGGGTATTTGCCTTCTAGTATCAGGCCGTCCGGCTTGACGCCGTTGCCACGAGTTGCCGGGCAAATTTTCATGTTGAATTATCTTGAGCAGGGAAATCTTTACGATCGTTACGACAAAACCAGGAACTGGTTCGATCCCGTCAACCTTCCTGCGGTCAACACAAAGATTTCGACCTTCTTGTGCCCATCGACTCCCGATCATGATCGATTGGATGGTCAACCGGAGGCAACTCCGTGGGTCGGAGGTGTCGGATCTTCCACCGATTATTCTCAAACGATTTATGTAGATCCACGTCTTCAAACCGCTGGGTTGGTCGACGAAGTTGGCGACGGTCTCTTGAAGCGAAACTCGAAACCAAGACTTGCCGAAGCCATTGATGGCTTGTCGAACACGATTGCCTTCGCCGAATCGGCCGGACGTCCGTTCTTGTACCGTCGGGGTCGTCTGATTGGTTCGAGCTTGGTGGCAAATCGAGTCAATGGTGGAGGCTGGTGCCGCCCCGCTTCGGAGATCAGCATCGATGGCTCGGACTCGACCGGGACAACCTTTCCAGGTCCGTTCGCGATCAATGCGACCAATGGCGAAGACGTTGGTAGCTCCACACCGTTCCCTCATCCGTACTACGGCACGTTCGGAACGGGCGAAGTTTATGCCTTTCATCCGGGTGGTGCGAACGCCGTGCTTGGCGATGGTTCAACTCGGCTTCTATCGGACGAAATCGACATTCGCGTATTCGCTCGGCTCGTCACACGAGCGGGTGGCGAAGTGGCCAGCGTGGATTTTTGAGTTCAAACTTCGAGTCGCCCGTCGCGAGTCGAAACAATCGAGTGGACTCATGGCAGCCACGCAGAGATTGGCCGAAACCAAGATCGGTTGACTTGTCAACCGAGTTTCGCCAGATGCTGACTTGGGAAACGTTTGGTCGATCGAAGGTCCGGAAGCGGATGTCCGGGCCTTCGGTCAACTTTCTTGCGGTTTGGATTTATAGGGAGTTTCACTTGTTAAGTCGTTACGTGGTGCCTGCTCGTGACACGGATTTGTTTTGGAGCTGTCTCCGAATCATTTCGCTAATGCCAATTTATTGCCGATGGGTCTATTTGCCATTATTTTTCCTGTGTTTACTGACCGGTTGCAGTGGCTCCGAGAATCGTTCGTCGACCGCCAAGTCGGTCAACCTTCTGAATGTATCCTATGATCCGACTCGCGAATTTTATGTCGAATTCAATCAAGCTTTTCAAGAACATTGGTTAAAGGAAAAAGGGGAATCGGTCACGATCGAACAGTCGCATGGTGGAGCCGGAAAACAAGCTCGGGCGGTGATGGATGGGCTCAAGGCGGATGTCTTGACCTTGGCCATCTCTTACGACATCGACGTCATGGCCGAACGCACGGACCTGTTGCCGAAAGATTGGCAACAACGACTGCCGAACAATTCGTCTCCGTACACCTCCACGATTGTCTTCATCGTACGAAAAGGGAATCCGAATCAGATCCGCGACTGGAATGATCTGGCCAAAGAAGGTGTCTCGGTCATCACGCCCAACCCCAAGACGTCCGGAGGAGCTCGGTGGAATTACTTGGCCGCCTGGGGCTACGCACTGCGACAACCGGGCGGCAGCGACGACACCGCTCGAGAATTGGTCCAGTCGATCTTTCGCAATGTGCCGGTCTTGGACTCCGGGGCTCGAGGTTCAACCACGACGTTTGTTCAGCGAGAAATTGGGGATGTTTTGCTCACTTGGGAAAACGAAGCCCATCTGATCCTCAAGGAATTCGGTGCTGATAAATTCGAAATCGTCGTGCCCTCGATCAGTATCTTGGCGGAGCCGCCCGTGACTGTCGTCGACAAATACGCCACGGAGCACGGGACGATCGAGCTGGCCACGGAATACTTGAAGTTTCTGTACTCACCCGTGGGCCAGCGATTGGCGGCGAAACATTACTACCGCCCTTCCCTGCCGCAACATGCCGATAGCGCTGATCTGGACCGATTTTCTAAACTCGAATTGTTGACCATCGATCGCGATTTTGGTGGCTGGCAAGGCACGCAGGCCAAACACTTCGACGATGGTGGGATCTTCGACCAGATCTTTGGTGCCAGCCGAAACTGATCGGCAAGTTGAGAAACGGAAGTCCCAAGTTGCTCGTGGCGAAGTGAGGAATCAATGGTCTGGCGGTTCAAAAAGCACAGTGTCTTACCAGGGTTCGGTTTGACGCTCGGGTTCACGGTTTTCTATCTGAGCTTGATCGTTCTCCTGCCGTTGACGGCCTTGTGCCTCAAATCAACGAGTATGGGGTGGGCCGTGTTCTGGGAGACCGTATCGCATCCACGTGTTTGGGCGTCGTGTCGCTTGACCTACGAAACGGCGGCAATTGCTGCTCTCATCAACGCCGTGGGCGGCTTCATCGTGGCCTGGTGTTTGGTTCGCTACGATTTTCCCTTGAAACGCGTCTTTGACGCCATGGTGGATTTGCCGTTTGCGTTGCCGACGGCCGTATCGGGAATCGCCTTGACGACCATCTATGCCTCGAGTGGTTTGATTGGCCAATGGTTTGCTCCCTGGGATATTAAACTGGTCTACTCCCGTTGGGGCATCATCATTGCCATGACCTTCATCGGATTGCCGTTTGTGGTTCGCACGCTCCAGCCGGCCTTGGAGGATCTCGATAAGGAAAACGAAGAAGCCGCCGCCTGTTTGGGCGCCAGTCGCTGGCAGACGTTCCGGTTTGTCATTTGGCCGACCATTATTCCCGCGTTGTTGACTGGCTTTGCCATGGCGTTCGCCCGAGGGTTAGGCGAGTACGGTTCGATTGTCTTTATCTCGGGCAACATGCCGATGAAAACCGAGATCGCATCGTTGTTGATCATTACGAAACTGGAGCAACACGATGTGGCGGGCGCCACGTCAATCGCCGTCGTCCTGCTGGTCTCTTCCTTTGTGCTTCTCCTGAGCATCAATCTCTTGCAATGGTGGAGCAGCGAACGATTGAGGGGAGTGTCCTAAAGATGGGATTTTCCAATCAACGCGGCAGCGGCGGTCGAATCGCATCTCCTCTCTTGGAACCTCGTTGGGTCCGTTGGAGCCTGACAGCGTTTTCCTGTTCGTTTTTAGTCTTGTTTTTGGTCGTACCGTTGGCGGTGGTCTTTGCGGAGGCCCTGCGTAAAGGGGTCGGAGCGTATTGGGCGGGGATCACGGATCCCACCGCCTGGTCAGCCATCAAGCTGACTTTATTGGTCGTTGCGATCTCCGTGCCACTCAATTTAGTGTTCGGTCTAGCAGCATCCTGGGCCATCGCAAAGTTCGAGTTCTGGGGCAAGAGTCTGCTGATCACACTCATCGATTTGCCATTTGCTGTCTCGCCCGTGGTTTCGGGTTTGATCTTTGTCTTGTTGTTTGGACTCCATGGTTGGTTTGGGGCATGGTTGGACAGTTGGGGGCTGCAAGTCATCTTTGCCGTGCCGGGTGTCGTTTTGGCCACGATCTTCGTGACGTTTCCGTTTGTGGCCCGCGAGGTGATCCCGCTGATGCAGGAACAAGGCACCGAGCAGGAGCAAGCCGCGCTGACGCTTGGTGCCAACGGTTGGCAGACGTTTTGGTTTGTCACTTTGCCCAACGTTCGCTGGGCTGTCTGGTACGGCGTGATTCTATGCAACGCGCGGGCGATGGGGGAATTCGGCGCGGTTTCCGTCGTCTCGGGGCATATTCGCGGCAAGACGAACACGATCCCGCTGCACGTCGAGATCCTTTACAACGAATACAACTTTGTCGCCGCTTTTGCCGTCGCTTCGCTGTTGGCCTTGTTGGCCCTGGTCACACTCGTCGCCAAGGCCTTGGTCGAACGTCGCATTCATTTGTCCTCCACGTCCCTTGAACCGACAACGGTAGAGAGCTAAATCATGAGTATCGAAGTGCGACATATCTCGAAGTCGTTTGGAAACTTCACAGCGCTTCACGATGTGAGTTTGCAAGTTCACGATGGAGAACTATTGGCTCTGTTGGGACCTTCCGGTTCGGGAAAGACGACGCTCTTGCGAATCATTTCCGGCCTGGAAGTGCCCGATGCGAACCCCGACAGTGAAATTTTGTTTCACGGACAGAGCGTCGTGGATTGCCCGGTCCGACATCGCGAGGTGGGCTTTGTGTTTCAACACTATGCGCTGTTTCGCCACATGTCGGTGGCCGACAATATTGGTTTCGGATTGAGAATGCGACCTCGAGCGACGAGGCCCTCGAAAAGTGAAATCCGCGATCGAGTCGGAAAGCTATTGAAGCTGATTCAATTGGAAGGATTCGGCGATCGTTTCCCGAGTCAATTGTCGGGCGGGCAACGCCAACGCGTTGCTCTCGCGCGGGCTTTGGCGGTGGAGCCGAAAGTACTGCTGCTGGACGAGCCCTTTGGCGCGTTGGACGCGAAAGTCCGTCAAGGTCTGCGGACGTGGTTGAGGCGATTGCACGATGAGATTCACTTGACGAGCGTCCTGGTGACCCATGATCAAGACGAAGCCTTGGAAGTCGCCGACCGAGTCGTGGTGATGAATCAAGCGAGAATCGAGCAAGTGGGAACCCCCGATGAAGTCTTTCATCACCCGCAGACGCCGTTTGTCATGGAGTTTTTGGGGCAAGTCAATGTGTTTCACGGCCGCGTCAGCCAGGGCAAGATCGAACTGGACGATCCATTCGTATCAGAACATGCCAATGTGAATGTAGGATCGAGTCCCCCCGCCGTGTACGCTCGGCCCCATGAATTGGACATTCAACGGGAGTCCACCAGCGGCGAAGGTTTTTATGCCACAGTGAAGCGATTGCATTTGGCTGGGCCGATCGCTCGAGTTCTGCTGGAAGCGGAGAATGGCGGCGATGTTCAAGTCCATTTGTCGCTCGAACGATTCTATGAACTGGCCCTGCAACCGGGTGTGGCTGCGTTTGTCGTGCCAAAAAACGGACGCGTCTTCGAAGCGGCAAGCAAGATGAAATTGGGCTAACGGCGGTGATCCCGGACATGGGTTATGCCAAAACGAATCATGAACTTTTGACGTGTGAGAGATCATCCATCATGGACCATAGAGAAACGAACAGCGAAGTCGAGAATCGCATTTCCACGCCGGAAGTTGCTAAGCAGATCTTGGATGCGTTGGCGGACTTGAAATTCGGGTCCCTGCAAATCATCGTGCAAGACGGAGTGGTCGTGCAATTGGAGCGAACGGAGAAATTTCGCGTCAGACACGGCAAAGGCCGTTAGCGACCAAGACTGACCACCGGTATTCCCCGTTCGAGGCTTTCGTGTGGTTAGTGGACATCGTCTGTCCTCCGCGTAATACAGCGGTCCACGAAAGGCACCAAAGACAGCGATCATCTGGCAGCTCGTCTTCAAATCGTCGGCCCGGATGTGGTCCTGTTGCACAAAGCGTGATCTGGGGTGTTGGGAATTCAAAATCCGAGTGACGGGTGGGGTTGTAGGCATCGTGCCGTTGACGCCGTCCCAAGCCATCAGCTATTGTGACGATTGCAGACTACCGTTTCATTTCGACATGTGCGATATGAGAATCTACGAGGTATCTTCGAGGGAAACTGTGCTGGAAAGGACCATGAGATGCCCATCTATTTGTACGAGTTCATTCAAGAAGACGGCAGCGACGGCGAAACCTTCGAGTGGTTGCAGGGGATCAACGAGCCAGCGTTGACGGAACATCCCGAAACGGGCGTGCCCGTCCGGCGTCTGCTCACGGCCGCCAACATGGCGGGTTCTTGGACAGATATGAAAGCGACGTCCAAACTAAGCAATAAGAACTTGGCGGAAAAAGGTTTTACCAAATACGTCAAAGCGGGCGACGGCAAATACGAAAAAGCCGCCGGCAAAGGCCCCAACGTGATATCGGCGGATTAATAATTGATCATGACGCAGCGCCGCTTCGTTGTGACGCGACGGGGTGCTGTGTATTATTTTAAAAGCCTATCCCCTAAGGGCAACGTCGTGAAGGATTTCGTTCCTTCGATTTGTGTCGGCCTTTCAGGCCTTTTCTGATTGAGGTGCTATCCGAACCGGTGGCTCGCGCAAACCGGCAGAGGATGTTTCGGCCCGTCCGGGCCTGTTTTTGCGGGCGAAATTCCTTCACGGCGTAGCCCAAAAGGGGGCTGACCGTCTCACGCGAGTCCAAAAACTGGTTAGAGAATCGCCTCGCCTCCAAAGGGTCTGACCCCTTTGGGGATAGGCTCCAGTATGAAGTCACTCCAACCGAATCAACTGGAGCGATTCGCGATCAAACCAGGCTTGGCCGTACTTGGCTCGCAAGCTCAGGACCAATTCGACTGGCTGCAAGTCTTCACGAACTTCAAATTCATCAACACACTTGGTCCAGGTTTGATCGCCAACGAAGCGTTGAAACGCGGGTTCATCTTGGCGGTAAAGAGCAGCGCCGCGGAGCAGGTCTGAACGGATCGGCACGACCGCCAAGGTTTGGACTCGGGCTTCCACTCGATATCGCCCCCGGGTCAAGAACAGAGTGTGCCGCCAGGAACCAAGGACCTCGCCAGTACCCGTCCCACGGATCGAGTACACACGGAGTCCCTCCAGTTCTGCTTCTTCTAATTGGGTCTCTTCGGTCTCGGGATGAGGATACCATTCCGTCAGCGGAAGAGTTTGTCCCGGTTCGATTTCCAGAGCTTGTGGCCAACCATGCGAGATCAATTCGTCCATGTTCTGGGTCCGCTCACGCCAACGGTCAATCAACTCGTCGATTCGCTGGTTGGTCGTGGCCGCCAATTCTGCGTCGAACTCTGTGAGCGTCGGAATCAACTTGTCGCGCATTCGGGCAAAGCGAGGCTCCCAGAATTCTGGCTTTGTCAGAAATGGAGCCAATCGCTGCAGTTCGCTCTGGTAATTCGCACGCCAATCCGGATTTTGCATCACGCATTGCGCGATCAGCGCGGGCGAATGATCGTACAACCCAGCCCACGGTTCGCCCAGAATCTGATCCATCCCATGCGGCAAAAAAAATGCCTTTCCATCCGGTGGGAAGTATAACCGATAGTTATTGATGTTGAGCGAGTATCCATCCCAGTGCCCCACCAGACGCTCCAACGCCATGAACTGAAGAAACCTAGGAATATCTAATTGTTCTTCCAACATGCGAAACCGCGTGGCGGGATCGGTTTGCGAACAGGCGATCGCCAGTTGTTGCAACTTGGCTCGGCCCTTTTTCTTGGGTCCCAAATCCAATTCCAAGTCATCGTCGATATCCTGCAAGAAGCCGCCATCAAACAGCACGCCATCCGAACCGCCGACAGTTCGTCGCAGAAAACGCTCGTCAAAACCTTCACGCAACACGTACAAGCCCATGTCGCGATCATTGATCCACAAACGAACATGGGCGACTTGCGGAGCAGGATAACCAGCCGCTTGGAAAAGTTGCCAGCCGATCCATTCGTTGAGATACGTCTCGTCTTGGACGGCGTTGTTCAAATGGAATTTGGCCATGCCATGAAAGGTCTGGCCGGGTTGTTTCTTTTCCGCCCGGAGGGTGAAGCCAGGCCGATCATCAAAGTCGCGATAACTTCCGGCCGCACCTTTAAGTTTGACACTCACGTTTTCGAATCGCACTGAATCGTTCTCAATCAACGTCGCGGGCGCGTACTTGCGTGGTTCATCGCGAAGTTGCTGTTGGCTCGTTTCATTGAGTTGCAGTCGGAGTTCTGGGACCTGATCGTTGGCGAAATAAGCCGTTGTGTCATCATCCGCCGTCAGCGGGAGGTGGTCACCGGGATTCTCGCACGAGAGTCCCGTGGCAACGGAAATGAGTGAAATCAAAACCAACCAAGCGATTTGTGGAAGCATCGTGAATCTCGGAGGAGGAATCCCGCAGTGGAAAGCTGCCGTGCCTAGCGTAGTCGTCCCCAGACTTCCGGCAAGGGTGTTGTGGCGCTACAGTGGTGGGAGTTTCAGCTTTCGAATTTCGTGCATCGGAAGGAAAAGGTGATTCGGGTCATCGAGTAATGAACGGAATCCAAATTTAAGATAGAAGTTTCGTGCGGATTCATTAAGGGCGTCAACTTCAACAGCGCGAATGCCAATTTGCTCCGAGACTTGCAAAGCCCGTCGCAGGGCGTCCACCAAGAGAAAGGCTCCTAAGCCTTGTCCCTGCGCTTCACGGTCGACCGCCAAACGACCAATGAGCACAACGGGAACGTCCAGTTGTGGCAGTCCCTTAGCGGCGTCTGGCGGTAGTTTTTCAAAAAGTACTCGATGCGTCGAAATCGCGTAGTAACCGACCACTCGATTATCATCTGACCGAGTCGCCACAAATGTGCGCGACAAATCTCGACGGTCGAACTGGCCCGCTCGGTCCTTTAGCCATTGGTCAAGTAACGGTTGGCTAGAGTCAAATGCTGAGCGGTCGTGTTTTTTTTCCAGTCGTCGAATCGTCCAAGCTGCCATCAGCGAACCTGTTTCGTGTACCGTTTGGCGGCTTTCACCAGGGCATCGTTGGGCTTTGTCGACTCATCGTCTAACATGGAAGTAAAAACGGTTCGGTCACGCTCGCTAAGTCTGGTGAACTGTTGATCCTGAAGCACCTTTCGGGCCGTTTGGACCAGGGTGGAAACGGCAAAATCGCTGACTGTCTGCCCCATTTGGGCCGCTGCATCTTCGATCGTCCGCTTCAGGTCGCTGGAGAGCCGAAAGTTGATCCGCGCATCGCTTGATGGTGTCGCCATGTTCCTGTCTCCTCACTAACTCGATCGACCAAAACGATAAAACTGTACGTCAAATTGCCACTTTAGTCAATCAGCATTTTGCCGACGTTCGATGAAATTGGCTAAGTCATTCAAAGTCGTTGCGATTTCGCCAAATGTAGAAATGGTTCGGGGCTAAACGGTCTGCATAAATGACGGGTCCGGCAGATTTGCGAGCGTCGCGGAAAGGAAATTCGCACGAAACTACGCCGACTCGGCTCCGTTGTCTCGGTCGAAATGCGCCGGTCGTTTCATGAATTGGACCACTTCGCCGTAGTCGCTGCCCTCAAGGGCGTAAGTGGTTGCGTGGGTGATGTCTTCCAACTGGCCAAGTTTACTGGTCCACCGACCGTCGGGTAGTTGGCGTGCGACATGAGTATACATTAGTCCCGATCCATAGATCGCGATCTTTTCAAACCCATCCTCAAGTTCACCATTCGGTGACTCGCAATACCCTAGAGAATTGAAAGCCAACACAACATCCCCAATGCCGAGATCGTCCCTGGAGGCTGCGATCGGCCAGCAACCACCGGGCTGCCACCACCGATCTGTTTGGTGAGCGGCCCATGCGATACAGTTGTACTTGTAAGTTTTTTCGCTAGTGATCTCGTGGTTTTCGCTGGTCAGATTCGGAAACAGATCAAACAGGTTCATTCGTCCAGCAGTCCGTTTTGTCGCCCCCACTGCAACCAAGCCGTTGCCGACGCCTCCATGTCGCCTGCCATTTCCGAGCTGACGGGATTCTCTCCAGTAATCGCTTCCAGAGCCCAAAACCAGTGATCAGGCTCTTTTTCCAGCTCCTTTAAAATCAGCGGAACGACTTCGCGCCCCATACCAATAATACTCTGATAGGAAAACACTAGTGAGATCTGCCCGACGTTCGACAAATGCCGGGTCTTGGCCTTCCAATCATCCTTGAGTATCTGAAATCGCTCGTGGGCTGATTGGAAATTTGTGGTGATTGGCATTGGACGGTTCCTCCGGAATAAAGCGAGAGAATCTCAGATTTCGAGGAGTTCTGCAAGGTCGCTCCATGCCTCTCGCCTGATCGTCCGCAGCGATTTCGAGTGTCGTTCGATGGTTTCAAGCGGAGGCAGTCATCCGAACGGCTTGCCTCGAAACCCCTGACATCGGCTCCATGCCTGATTCTCGTTATTGCGATCCACTTCGAAATTGGCAGAAAAGCCACTTGACTTAGTCCCGGTCTTGCATACTATGTGTTGCATAGCTTGTGTCGCATGTGACTGAAGCGAGCTAGGAGGGCATTGGGCGTGGAGCGAGGATAGCGATGAAGATCGAAAGTGAATTGATGCGGGGGGCTGGGCCGGCGGCGGTTTTGCAGTTGCTGGCTGGTGGCGAGATGTACGGCTACCAGATCGTCGAGGCCCTGACGGTGCGTTCCAAAGGAGTGTTGGAGATGGGGCAATCGACCCTCTATCCGATGCTTTATAACTTGGAAGCCAAAGGGATGGTCGTTTCGAACAACAAGCCGGGCCCCAACGGGCGTCAGCGTCGCTACTACCGACTGACACCCGCCGGGTTGGCTCGGTTGGAGCAAGACCGAGCCCAATGGACGGCCTTGGTCCAAGGCATTCAGGCCTTGGGCTTGGCCCCCAGTCATCGTGGTTTGGCTTGGACATAAGCGACTGTTGGTTCTTTACTCGCGACAACATTTTCTCATGACTCATGCATCATCCGGACCCGCAGGTCATATAGCAACGAACCGCCCGGCATCGCCTTGGCGACGGTGGCCGTTTGGTGAATCGCAGTGGCGGCAGGCGATTCGGAATTCAGAATTATCGTCACAAGTGCAGCGGGTGTTGGTAGAGGTCGTCGCGGGGACACGCCTGCTGGCGGCTGAAAAATTGGAAGTGGCTGAGGAACTTGTCGCGCATTTTGAAGATGGTTTGCAACGAGGGCGCGGCGTCGCGTCCATGATTGAAGCATTTGGCGATCCCCAAATCGCCTCGCAACTTATTC
This sequence comes from Pirellulaceae bacterium, assembly GCA_030681235.1. Taxonomy (GTDB): domain Bacteria; phylum Planctomycetota; class Planctomycetia; order Pirellulales; family Pirellulaceae; genus M30B19. The sequence continues at coordinate 17,852 of JAUXWY010000248.1, forward strand.
GCAATGGTAAACAAAGGACTCGAAGTATGAAAAATCGACTTGTACAAGGCTCGTTGTGGATGGCTGGAACCAGCGGGGTTGGCTTTTTGATACTGGTGTTTGTGTTCTACCTGGGCAAACCCGAACCCAGCGTCGACTACTTGGCGGTGATCAATCGCCCCGTGTTAGCGGCGGCCGATCATGACAAGGGCTGGACGATCTATCGAGAGCTGTGGATCAAACACGGTTTCAGCGAAGGTGGCGGGTTTGACTCGCAGGCTCTTTATGTACCCGGTCACGAAGAAAAGTCGATCGAGACACTGGTTCGCCCCAGCGATGGCGAATTATGGCTTGCCGCCACAAGACGACTCGCGGAAATCGAGGATCTGTTGGAGGGATTTCGAGTGGGTGGGGTGCGGCCTTCTTTTGGAGTTCCCTTGCATATTGACCTGACGGAATACAGCGAAGCTGATTTTCGAGCTCTCTTCCCCAATCGGGATCGTCAGTCGATGTCAGCCGAATTGAAAGAACAATTCGGAATCGAAATGTCCGGCATGATAAGCATGGTGTATATGCCGCATGTTTCAGTGATGTGGAACGCCGCGAGGCTCTTGATCGTTGATACTCGCTGGGCCATCGAGCAGGGCGATCTCGACCGAGCGACTCGGAATATCGAAGCGATGTTAGGAATCTCCATCCAAGTTGCCGAAAATAGGTTTCTGTATTGCAGCATGGCAGGTTATGCGATTAACATCCAGGCGTTGGACCTCATTGGCGAATGCCTGGAAGCTCAGGTGGCGTTTACAGATCAACATTTGGAACGAATCAAAATCGCAATTGCCAACGTGCCGCTCGTAGAAATGGTCGATATCGCCTCTGAACGCGCTCAGTTCATGGACATCGTGCAGAAGTCCTACACCGACGACGGCCAAGGCGACGGTCGCATCACGCCGAAAGGCTTGCAGATATTGAAGGAGATCGAGGCCTTAACGATTCAGCTGAACTCTTCGCCCAAGCCACCATCCGGATGGAGCTTTCCTTACCTGACGCAAGAAAATTTGCCTCCAACATCGCTCCTGGTCTTTGCCAGCCGCAAGCAGTTGACCGATAAGGCCGACGAATATTTTCGAATCATGGATGCGGACATGAAAGTTGGAGCGAGCGACGACGACGCCGAGAATGCCATCGGACATGCGATTCGTGAACTGCCGGAGGGGTACGTCTTCATCAAGATGCTCTTGCCAGCCTTCCATTTTGCTCGCCTGGCAAGGGTGCGGGCTCAAGTCAATTCCGGCAGCGTGTTAACGGCTTTGGGTGTGATTCGTTACCAGCGAGAACACGGTCGGCTGCCGGAAACGCTAAACGATTTGGTCGGCGACTTCTTGGAGCAGGTTCCGCAGGACCCCTTTGACAATCTGCCGCTGCGGTACGTGCCGAAAGGCGATAAGTTTGTGATCTACAGCGTGGGCGTCAATGGCGTGGACGACGGTGGGCAAGTGGTGATGAGACGAATCGGCGAAGAGTGGTATTCGTTTGTCGCCGATCCCGCTCTGGAAGAAAACATTGATGAATTGCGGCCATTGCCCGCAGGTTCGTACGACTTGTGGAACAACCACAACTACCCCGGCGATTGGATTCTCTGGCCAAGGAACGGTGTCTTGGACGAATAGCCATGGGGTAACGAGTCATCCGAGCCGTATTGTGGCAAGATGTTTTGATTGCGGGTATTCTAGCAATCGTCAAGGGAATTTGGGACAAGGGAATTTGGGACAAGGGAATTTGGGGCAAGGGAATTTGGGACAAGGGAATTTGGGGGAAGGGAATTTGGGGGAAGGGAATTTTGATCGTGTTTAAGGGGTCGGATGAACAGGATGACGTTTTTGGAGTCGGGCAGAAACACTGTCAATCAAGGCTGAAAAACCGCATGAACCAAAACGACCTTTCGTCTTGTTGAATCGCTCATTCGTTAAAAAATTCGCTTGTCCCAAATTCCCATGTCCACTCTGTTGATAAACGGTTCCTCTTTGAATTGAGTTGCAACATGAATTTAAAAAAATCTCCGGCAGGTGTTTGGCCGTCGTTGTCGATGTGGTTGTCCTTTATTGTTTTGGCGAATTCCGTGAGTCTGGCTCAGGACACGGCCCAGCCCGACCCACCGCGTCCCGCGGTGATGGCGTTTCAAGCGGAACCGAACCGGATTTTTGATTCCAATTTTGGCAAAGCGTTCTTGAGCAAAGAGAGCTTTCGTTACGACCCCATCTCCGGCCAATTGTGGAAGGCAAAAACGGTCAAAGGTTTGATTTCGCTGCCTGATGACGTCCAGGCTTTTACTGAAATGATGCCCGGCCGATCAACGCCGTTTGATTATTATTTCGAATTCGAATTGGACAGTGACCAGCATGTTGAAGACCTCAAGCAGGTGTTGGCCAAACGGATGCCCAAACAGGAAGAGCGGGACGGCGTCTTGTACTACTATTCCCAATATGACGACGGTGCCTACATCGGTTTGACCAAAGAGCGGCGCGCGATTGTGGCCAGTCAATCGTTTGAGTACAACCCGCGGCGTTTCCCGGCCTTGACCGAAACCACCGAACGTCTGTTGAACGAAACTAAGAAAGCGTCGGCCGGGATGTCGGTTGATTTTAAGAGTGCCGCACGATTGATGCGATCGGCCGTTGACTTTGGGGCGGGAAACTTGCCTCCGTCGGCGCAGGACTATTTGACGATCCCCGAAAAATTGGTGTGGGCTCGTGGTGACTTCGTTTTGGTCCCTGACCCGGAGGTACGCGTGGTGATCGAATGTGTGAATCGCGAAGCTGCCGAAGAAGTTAAAGAAACGCTTGAAGATTTGATGGAACTGGGCAAACAGAGCATCGAAAATAGTCAACAACCCGAGTGGGAAGACCAGGTCAAATTTCTAGATTCGATCAAGTGCCAAGCCGAGGGTCGGCAAGTGGTTCTGAAGGCTTTGCTACCGTTGGATCTCTTGGCGAAGCGGCAGCGGCTAATGCAGGAAACTATTTTGATGAACGATGTCAGGCAGTCGATCTTGAGTATGATAAATTACGAGTCCTCTCGAAATGAATTCCCGTTTCATGCCCGACCGGGCCAGAGCCCAGAGCTTAGTTGGCGGGTTCGCGTACTACCGTTTTTGGAGGAAGTAGAACTATACAAACAGTTCGATCATACTCAACCGTGGGACAGCGAGATCAATCGACCGTTGTTGGAGTTGATGCCACGAATGTTCGGCGAAGGGACGGAAACGGGTTTGCAGTGGGTGCAGTCGGATGTGCGCCGGATCGCGGACATCACGGACGGCATGAGCAACACGATTGCCTTTATTCACAATGCCCCGCCAGTGCCCTGGACGGAGGACCGCCCACTGACTCACAACGATGCCGTGCGAATGTTCCTGGCCCTCAAACCTGGTGAAACCATGATTGTCGGGATGTACGACGGCAGCGTGCGTCGTATTTCATCGGACATGAAAGTCGAAACATTTGAAGCCATGCTCACGCCCAACGGCGGCGAAGTGGTCCAACCGGATCGGTAGCGCATCGCCGCCGGATCTAAATCGTAAAAAGATCGTTTAGCACGACTTCGTTTGTCATCAGTTCTGCCGAGTACCGATTGGGGACAACACCCTGCGGAGTGATCATGGTCAGGAAGAGCGTCCGCTGTCGCCCCATTCGATCGCGAAAGACTCGCAGTTTTCGTTCCAGCATTTCCGCATAGCTCTTCGAGATCAC
>JAUXWY010000253.1 GCA_030681235.1 Pirellulaceae bacterium
GCTTCAGCCGGCGGGTCGCTGAAAAGAGCGTTTTCACACATCCCGCCGGCTGAAGCCGGTACACCAGCGTTCGCTAAACCGATACCATTTCAAGGTCTCGGATTTACTGAAGCCGGTACACCAGCGTTCGCTAAACCGATACCATTTCAAGGTCTCGGATTTACTGAAGCCGGTACACCAGCGCTCGCTAAACCGATACCATTTCAAGGTCTAAGGTTTACGAAGGCTTCTTAGGTTTGGAGCCATGGCATGCGAGTTCGCAAGTCGCGGCCCACCTCTTCGATCAGAAGTTGGGACGTCTGTTGACGCTGCTTGGCCAGTGCCGGCATCCCTGCTTCCACCTCGCTGATCCACTGGCGAGCGAATTCTCCGTTCTGGATCCCTGCGAGGATTTCGCGCATGCGCTGCTTGGTGCCGGCATCGATAATTTTGTTTCCACTCACCAAATCGCCATACTCGGCAGTGTTGCTGATCATCTTCCGCATGTAGGCGACTCCGCCACGATGCAACAGATCAACGGTCAGCATGAGTTCGTGTAAACACTCGAAATATGCCAATTCAGGTTGGTACCCAGCTTCGACCAAAGTATCAAATGCTTGGATCACCAACTCGTTGACACCTCCGCACAACACCACTTGTTCGCCGAAGAGATCGGTTTCCGTTTCGGCCGCGATGGTGGTCTCGAAAATCCCAGCTCGCGCCCCGCCCAAAGCAGCGGCGTAGGCCAGGCCCAATCGCAGGGTCTCGGGTCGCGAGTCTGGACCGGTCGCAATCAAACACGGAACGCCACCTCCCAATTCAAACTGTCGACGGACTTGGGGGCCGGCACCTTTGGGCGCGACCAATACAAAATCGACACCATCCGGAAGTTTCAACAGACCGTAGTGAAAGCTAAAGCCATGGCACGCCATGATCACCTGTCCAGGTCGCAGGGCCGGGGCAATCGTCTGAGAGAATACGACGCCATGCACTTCGTCCGGCAGCAAGAGGTTGATCACGCGAGCCTGTGCGACGGCGGCTGCGATCGCGACCGGTTCAAAGCCGTCGGCCACGGCGGATTGAAAACCAACGCCCGGTCGCTGGCCCACCACGACGTCGATCCCGCTGTCGCGCAAATTGAGGGCATGAGCGCGGCCCTGGGCTCCATAACCGATGATGGCGACCCGTTGCCCGACCAAGGCCAAAGGGTCGATTTCTTCCGACGAAAAAACTCGGGTAGCCATGATGTCTCGCTCTTCAAAATACTTCGGATGGCAGTCTTGACGGTCAATGATATCGAATTCATAGCCGTTGTGATATGATAGCCTCGTCCCAAAAACCCGACCAGAAACGACACTGTTTAGAAATGTGTCGGCGTTGCGGACGTTGACGAAAAACCTCAAAGGCGAAACAAATGGATCATCGGCCAAAGCATCACGTCCGCCAAGGGATTGTTCTTTGCCTGAGCGTGTTGTTGTTGAGTTGGGTTTGTACTTTGGTCGCGGCACCGATTGCCACCACCCAAAGTCGTCAAGATTCGACAATCATCGTTCCGTCGCCACGTTCGGAACAACCAATCGCTCCGGCTGATATTGCTCAACAAGCTCCGGAGTCCGATTCCGATGTCGAACGCGAGGTCAAGCCTTTTTTGATGACTTCAGCTCACGTTCACAGTTTGTTGACCTTGTGTGTTGGCGTTTTGATTGTTTTGATTGGTATCATCGGATTGAAGCTAAACGCTTTTTTAGCATTGATTGTGGCGGCCTTGGTCGTCAGTCTGATGAGTGCCGGCGAATGGAGCGACAAGGTGACCCGCGTGGGGTCGGAGTTTGGTGGATTTGCCGGACGCCTTGGTTTGGTTATTGCCCTGGCTGCGATCATTGGTCAGTCGTTCCTGGCCAGTGGCTGCGCGGAGCGGATCGTCAATGTTTTCGTCAAAGTGTTGGGAGAAAAGCGGACTCCATTCGCGTTGTGTGGCAGCGGGTATGTCGTGGGCATTCCAGTTTTTTTTGACACCGTCTTTTACTTGTTGGTGCCGTTGGCTCGGTCCGCGTATTTGAAAGCCAAGGGTCGATACCTGGCTTGCCTTTTGGCGGTGGTTGCAGGTGGTACGGCCACTCATACCATGGTCCCGCCAACTCCCGGCCCGTTGCTGGTCGCGTCCAATTTGGGTGTGAACCTCGGCATGATGCTCATGGTGGGCTCGGTGATCAGTTTGTTCGCTGCCAGCGCCGGAATGGTCTATGCGTTGTTGGCGGATCGTTGGATCAAGGTCCCGGTCCGATGGTTGGAGGATCAAAATACCGAACCCGAGGCCAAACATTTGCACTCGGTTCAAGAATTGCCGCCGCTCTGGGTAGCGGTTTTGCCGATCGGATTGCCGGTTTTGTTGATTGCTGGGACCACGGTATTGACAACTTTGGCCGATCAGGAAGAAACGGCCACGTTCAAACTTGATCAACCCGCCGTGTGGAGGCCATTGGTTCAGTTCATGGAAGAACCGGTCGATCAAGTCACCGAAGCATCGTTGCAAGGCGTTGCCGACGGCGGCATTGAAACCGCTGGATCAGGAACCGGCGCTCCGATCGACGCCCACTCGGTGTTGGCCGCGAGACGGGTGCACCAGCACCTTCTAGCAAGTTTGGCAAAACTACCGAGCGAAGGTGGCTCGGTGGACGATGCGAGTACGGTGGCCCGATTGAATCGCTTGTTGCGAGCGCGAGATTTCTATGCGGAGGACGTCTTCTTCGGAGTGCGACAATCGGCTCCTACGAAAAAGTTGTTGGCGGCGGATCGACAGCGAATGCCACTCGCCCAATTGCAGCGGCTCAATCGCCTATTGTTGGAGGACTCATTGGGTGGGGTCGTCCCTCGGCATTTTTGGGAAACGTCACTCCGACAGGCCGCGATGTGGACCGGGCTGGTGGGTGACCCCAATATCGCTCTACTCATTGCTGCCGTCATCGCGTTGTTGATTGAAAAGAGACAGCGGCGAGTCGGCTGGGGAGGTCTGGGGGAGGAAATCGAAAAAGCCATGGCCAGTGCCGGGGTCATTATTCTGATTACGGCTGCCGGTGGCGCGTTTGGTTCGATGTTGACGGTGGCTCGAGTTGGCGACACGATTCGCGACGTCTTCTCGCAGTACAGTCAGTCGGGGCTCGGCCTGTTGGTATTGGCGTTTGCCGTTTCATCGCTGATCAAGATCGCGCAGGGCAGTAGCACAGTTGCAATGATCACCGCCAGTGGAATGGTTGCATCGATGGCATCACCGGACGTCTTGGGCTTCCACCCGGTCTATATGGCAACGGCGATCGGAGGCGGTTCTTTGTTCGGCTCGTGGATGAACGATAGCGGGTTTTGGATCTTCACCAAGATGAGTTATTTGACTACCGAAGAGAGCTTAAAAACTTGGACGCCATGCTTGGCAATTGTTGGATTGACCGGTGGCATCATGAGTGTGGTTTTTGCCTGGCTATTTCCGATGGTTTGATTCGCGAAGGAAATGTGGATGATTGACCTGCGGTGTGTTGCGATGAACGTTTTGATCGGGGCGCTGGTTGGATGTGGCGGAGCAGACGTCACGAAGAATCCACCCTTGGTCCGAGAGGCCGATGGAGTGAAAGTCGTCGCGGGCGATGTTCCCACCGACCAACAGAAAGCGACCATGTTGGCTGCGAAAGAGGCGTTGTTTACGTCATTGTCCACACGATTGACGGAAGCCATGAGCGACGGACCGGCCAATGCGATCGCGGTTTGCCAACGAGAGGCTGGCGAAATTGCCGCCAAAATTTCGGCCGATCATCAAGTCAAAATCGGTCGAACGGGTGTCCGGTTGCGCAACACTTCGAATCAAGCGCCGCACTGGGCGAAAGAGTGGATCGACGCCAAAACCGAGGAACCGCAGTTTGCTGTGCTGTCGAACGGGAGTGCTGCAGCGTTGTTGCCGATCAAGTTGCAGCCGTTGTGTGTGATGTGCCACGGCCAGGTGGATCAAATCTTGCCGGAGATCAAGAAACAGTTGGTCGATCGATATCCTGCGGATCAAGCGGTCGGATTTCAGCCGGGAGAACTCCGCGGTTGGTTCTGGGTCGAATTGCCGTGATTTGGACAAAATCCGGGGATTTGCGGTTGAGAGGCCGGGGAATTGCGGACAGAATACACCGCCGAGAGTTCCGCCATTTACGACCGACTAATTTATGATCAAACCGTTGCCACTTGTTTCGCCCGGGTCGCCGATATCCAACGATCCGACATGGGTGGATTACGTCAGTCAGATTCCGCCGATTGGGCCGCTGCCACCGATCGCTGACCGCCGGCCATTGCCGATGACCTGGAAAGAAGTCCGGCAGCACGGATGGGACGAAATCGACGTGGTCATTGTGACGGGCGATGCGTACATCGACCACGCCAGTTTCGCGATGGCAATTTTAGGACGGGTTTTGCAGGCTGCCGGATATCGGGTCGCCATCCTGAGCCAACCGGATTGGCAAACCTGCGAGCCATGGAAAACGTTTGGTCGCCCACGCCTGTACTTCGCCATCAGTGCGGGCAACATGGACTCGATGATCAATCATTACACGGCCGGTAAAAAGGTCCGTAACAGCGACGCGTATTCTCCGGGCGGCAAGATTGGTCTGCGACCGGATCGTGCGACTTTGGCCTACTGCCAACGAGCGCGCGAAGCCTACAAGAACGTACCGGTGATCGCGGGCGGAGTCGAAGCCAGTTTGCGGCGGTTGGCTCACTACGATTATTGGAGCGACAAAGTTCGCCGCTCGATCTTGTTGGACAGCAAAGCAGACCTTGTCGCGTTCGGGATGGGTGAAAATTCGATCTTGGAAATCACCGCTCGGTTGGCTCAGGGCCAGACCGTGAAGGAACTCCGCGAGATGCGCGGCGTGGCGTATTGTCTGGGGGCCAGTGAAACTCCGCTGGCAGACGCGTTGGTGCTGCCGAGCTACGAAGACGTTTGCCAAAGCAAAGAGAAATTTGCGCTCGCAACCAAATTGATCCATCAAGAGACCAATCCGTACAACGCTCGGACATTGGTCCAGTACCACGACCGGCAAGCGGTGGTCGTCAATCCACCACAATTTCCGATCCCTCAGGTTGCGATGGATCGCATTTACGACTTGCCCTACACTCGACAACAACACCCCACTTACCAAGAACCCGTCCCCGCTTTTGATATGATCAAGGATTCGGTCACGATCATGCGGGGATGTTTTGGCGGCTGCACTTTTTGCTCGATCACGGCGCATCAAGGCCGAATCATTCAATCGCGGAGCGAAGCTTCCATTCTGAACGAGGTTCAACAAATCGCCGAGTCGCCCAAGTTCAAGGGTACGATCTCGGACATCGGTGGCCCGACTGCAAACATGTACCAAATGCGCTGCACTCGGCCGGAAGTCGAAGCCAAATGTCGGCGTCAGTCGTGCGTGCATCCGTCGATTTGCAAATTGTTGGGAACCGATCATGGGCCCATCATCCAATTGATGAAAAAGTCCCGCGAGATCGATGGTGTGAAAAAAGTCAATGTCGCCAGCGGGATTCGCATGGACTTGGCGCGACTGAGCCCCGAGTACTTGCACGAGTTGGCGGCGCATCACGTCGGCGGCCAATTGAAGGTCGCTCCGGAACACACCAGCGATACGGTGCTGAACCTGATGCGGAAACCAAACAACATCGATTTCGAAGATTTTACGGACAAGTTCAAAGAAGAGAGCCGCAAAGTCGGCAAGAAACAACGCATCATTCCCTATTACATCGCCAGTCATCCGGGTTCGGATATCAACGCGATGATCGACCTGGCCCTGTTCCTCAAGCGGACCGGCTATCGTCCGGATCAAGTGCAAGATTTTATTCCAGCGCCGTTGGATGTGGCCACCGCCATGTACTACACGGAACTGGACCCGTTTACGATGAAACCGGTCTACGTGGCCAAGCGAATTCGCGAACGAAAAATGCAACGCGCGTTGATGCAGTTCTTCAAACCAGAAAACTATTTTGATGTCCGCGAGGCCTTGCTGTCGGTCGGTCGCAAAGATCTGATTGGGAACGGCTGTGATTGTCTGATTCCGGCGGCACCGCCACGTGAAGCGATTCTCAAGCGACGGAAGACGGCCGGCAAACAGTTTGGCGATTACGTGCATCAAATCGACGCCACGCCGGCCCAAACTGGGAAACGTACTTCGCGACACCAACCGAGTGCCGGTTATCGGCCCGCAAGGAAATCCACGAAGGATGCTGGGAAAGGGAAATCACCCCCGCCGCGTCCAGGCGACCAGCGCGGAAAGAAATCATGACTCAGGATACGACGAACCATCAAACCGAGTCGTTCGACGCCACGATTCACGTGCCGGTGATGCCAGCGGAAGTTTTGGCGGCGTTGGATGTTCGACCGGGCTCGATCATCGTGGATGGCACGTTGGGTGGTGGCGGGCACACGCGATTGTTGGCTCCTCTGGTTGGACCGACGGGTTGTGTGATTGGCATGGATCGAGATCCGTCGGCAGTCGCACGGACCGCGGAAACACTCCGCGGCCTGGCGGTCCAGACCGTCGCAGCGAACTACGCGGACATCCCGGAGGTGCTGGCGGAAATCCAAGTTCCGTTGGTCGACGGGATCCTATTGGACTTGGGGCTCAGTAGCGACCAATTGGCCGATCGGGAACGCGGCTTCAGTTATCAAAGTGATGGCGACTTGGACTTGCGTTTTGATACTTCAACCGGCAAGCCCGCGTGGTTGTTGGTCGAGAAAATGAGCGAACAGCATTTGGCTGACGTGATATATCAATATGGTGAGGAGCGCTATAGCCGCCGCATCGCGAGGCGAATTGTTCAGGAGCGGCAACAAAAGCCCATTCGGACGGCTCAACAGTTGGCGAATCTGCTGCGAACTTGTGTACCTCGCGCGAAGAATCACTCGATTGACCCGGCGACGCGGACATTTCAGGCATTGCGCATCGCGGTCAACGAGGAGCTCAAATGGTTGGAAGTCGCATTGCGTCGCTTGCCCGCGTGTTTGAAGCCGCAAGGAAGATTGGTCATCATCAGCTTTCACTCGCTTGAGGATCGATTGGTAAAAAACGCGTTCCGAGATGACCCTCGCTTGGAGGTCGTGACACGGAAGCCGCAGCGACCCACGGAAGACGAGATCGAGGAAAACAATCGCTCGCGCAGCAGCCGACTACGGGTCGCTCAACGAAACGATCGGGCCGCGGACGATATCTTTGTTCATAGTCCGCAACGTTAGGCCGGACATCTTGAGCCATTCCGCTGCCAGATGCCTTTGGATGACGATTCCCGCAGATGGCAAAGCCGAACTGCGGATGAAAAGTCGACCGTCCGCGCCGAGTTTTTTTCCGGAGTGCGGTGACGAAATGATTGGTGAAAAATGGAAATTGAAAAATGCAAAATGACGACAGCCATTTCTCGTGCATGGCAAGCCTGAAGCTGGATGTTTGTATTGGATCAAAGCCAACGGGTAGCGGAATAGAGCGTTTTCACACCCCCGCCGGCTAAAGCCGGTACACCAGCGCTTGCTCAATGGCCTTTGTGGTTGGTTCCAAAATTATCAACGGGCCCAGCTTCGCAAGAACGATTTGGCATTGCCGTCGGCAGAGTTCAAGCCCGAGTCGCCAAATCGGTCGCTGTTGTCGGACCATTGGTTGTAAATCACGCCATGAATCCAGGGCAACGCGGAAAGCAGGCGTGAGAATTCCAGGATAAAGGTTTGTTGATTTTCCTCGGACGGCGTCGCGTGGGGGCCTGGGGCAAAGGTCATTCGCTTTGGGTCGACGCTTGGTCGACTAGGGACGCGGAGGAACACGAGGACCGGCACGCCCCAAACTGCCCAACGTTGGAGTTCCACAACCCACTGCAATGGGTCGCGCGGCAGGGTTCCGGTTGGAAAATAGCCGAGATCCAACTCCAGGCCGATCACTTGAATGGGAATGCGTTCTTTTGCCAACTTGCTCAAGAACTGGTCGGGGTGTTGGCCGCCAACGCTCCATGCCAGACGTTCGCCCATTGGTTGGGCAAATGAGATCATTGCCGCCATGTTCGGTGCCAAGTTCGCCATGGTTTCTAAGGCGGTTCGGACCAACGTGTATTGAATGGTTGGGGTCAAACCTGCGACGCCGACTCCGTTGATTCCACTGACCACGTGCAACATGTCGACGTGTGGCAGGAGCCACGGCAGTTGTTGCGTGAGATGGGCCGCGAATGCTTGGCTTACTTGCTGACCGTCACTGCCAATCTTGACACCTTCGGGAAGGCAGGCATCTTGCAGCGTCAACGCGGGCCCCCAAATGATCCGTCGCCCCTGATCTCGAATATCTTGCAACGCCGTTGTGACTTCTTGATGCTCCTTGGATTCGCGACTTCCCAGCCGAGCGGCGTGTTTCCAGGCAATGCCCGTCTCCACCCATTTCAGACGCGAGGAACCGATCACGCGAGTCAACCGGGACCTCGCTTCGGCCGTGTCGTTGCTGGCGTCTTCGACCGTTGCGGGCTTTTCTGGCTTGGTCTTCCGCGTCAACAATGGGAACCGAAAAAAACGTCGGGCCGGCTTCGTTTCGATCGCGGCGGGTTCCCACTCGCTCCATCCCAAGTCCTCGAATTCAAGCCGGATCCCAGAGCCGAATTTTCCATTTTGCTCGACATGGGCGGCCGTTGGCGCGGCTTTTGCCAGATTTTCGTCAGACTCGGGTTGAAACAACTCGCAGCCTTGCGTGTCCGCCAAAGACTTTGGCAGGACGGCCAACAACTCCATGCCCTTCTGTAGGATGGGCCAAAGTTGCGAAGCGCAGTCGGGATCGTTTTGCCTTCGCCAACACTTCAAGAACTCGTGAGTCAGACGGTTTAGTTCGGGGGATAGGCTATCGGGAACCGCAAGACCATTGCCTTGCCAGACCTCAACGCCGCGACGCAATCGCGAAATCAACCCTCGAACCAATTCCACTTCCAACCGGTAGGGACGCCATTGGGGAAATAGCCACACCGTTGGCAGCAGCACCGCCGCACCGCCAGGAGTCGCCACCAGAGCTTGTAATCGGCACGCTTCGTGTTGCAGCACGGTGACCGACATGCGGTCCTGGTCCCACTTCACTTGCGAGGGAATCGGCGTCTCCATCATATCCGACGCCAGCAAACAGGGCCGGAACTCTGGCGGCAGCCATTGTCCGTCGGGCAGGTAGAAAACGAATTGACTCATGACGATCGGCAAACAAAAAACGGGGTAAACGACCTCGCGCGACGGCGGAGTTGGTGCAACTTTGGAACCACAATCCACGGCCTCGACCGATAAGGACGTTAGACTGTAACAGAATTGCCTCCCTACGGGCAGGCGTAACGAGTCAGGTTTGTCAGTCGTTGTGGACCGTCGGCCGTAGCCAGCGTTGGTTAGCCGCGTGGCCAGCGTTCGTTAACCGCGTGGCCAGATGAAATTTGGCGAATTCCAACTTGGCATCAACAAACAAACCTAACCGCCAAATTTGCGGCGGCCCGCGTTTGGGCTGAGAATCGCCACCAGTTTGCGGGGGGCCGAATGTGGGCGGCTTGGGAGAATTGTGAGATTGCGTATAATTCGCCGTCTTACAGAAAGGAAAGCGACCGGTGGAACCTACTCGAAGTGGCAAAGTTCGCGACGTTTACGATCTCGGTGATCGGCTATTGCTGGTCGCTAGTGATCGGATCAGCGCGTTTGATTGGATTTTGGAACCGGCCATTCCGGACAAGGGTCGCGTTTTGACCCAGCTTTCAAACTTTTGGTTTTCGCGTCTGAGCACTGCCAACCACTTGTTGGAGACGGACATCATCAAGATCACGTTACCCGCAGGTTTGGATCGGGATTTGATGGCGGGCCGAGCCGTATTGGTCAAGAAGTGTGACGTTGTCCCGTTCGAATGTGTCGTGCGAGGTTATTTGGTTGGCTCGGGGTGGAAGGACTATCGCGCCACCGGGCAAGTCTGTGGAATCGACTTGCCGCCCGGGTTGCCGTGTGCCGCGAAGTTGGAGCGACCGCTGTTCACGCCCGCGACCAAAGCCGAAACCGGGCACGATGAAAACGTTTCGTTTACGACGATGGTCGCAGCCTTGGGTGCCGACGTCGCACAGGAGTTGCAGCGCCGGAGCGTCGAGATCTACGAGCAAGGCCGCGACTATGCCGCCACACGTGGAATCATCATTGCCGACACAAAACTGGAGTGGGGTTGGCATGACGGGCAATTGATCTTGATCGATGAAGTGCTGACGCCTGACTCGTCGCGATTTTGGCCTGCTGACGCATACCGAGTGGGATCGAATCCACCGTCGTACGACAAACAATTTGTCCGCGACTACTTGGAAACCACGACTTGGGACAAGAATTCGCCGCCCCCCCGATTGCCTGCGGAAATCGTGCAGCACACCCGACTGAAGTACATCGAAGCGGCCGAACGGCTGATGGGACAGCCGTTTGCTTGGCGCTAACAGCCGATCGCAAATGAGAGCCGACCCACTCCGACACGGCGCCTTGCGGGATATAATTCGATGCCTCGCCCCAGTGTAAAACTCGGGGGAGGCCGGGATCGGGTCCACAAGAAGGATCGGGTCCAAGTTGAAACACCGACAACTATTCGTTTAGAAAGACAATCGAAATCATGGAAGCTGGAATCGTTGGGTTGCCGAACGTGGGCAAAAGCACTTTGTTCAACGCATTGACGCTCTCGAAGGCGGCCGAAAGTGCCAATTACCCCTTTTGTACCATCGAACCCAACGAAGGAATCGTCGTGATTCCGGATCCTCGTTTGCAGCAAATCTGTCAATACATCCCGCCGGAAAAGGTTGTTCCGACCGTCATGAAGTTGGTCGACATCGCCGGGATCGTCAAAGGAGCCAGTGAAGGCCAAGGACTGGGCAACAAGTTCCTCAGCCATATCCGCCAAGTGGACGCAATCATGCAGGTGGTGCGGTGTTTTGAAGACGACGATGTGATTCACGTCGAGGGCCGAGTCGATCCGGTCGCCGACATCTTCGTGATTGAAACGGAATTGATGTTTGCGGATGCCGAGTCGATTGCGGCGGCCGTTCCACGGGCTCAGAAGGCGGCCCGGGCCGGCGACAAGGAAGCCAAGGAACGCTTGGCGGTTCTGGAGAAATGCCAACAGTTCATTGAAACCAAGGAACGGCCGCTTCGCGAGTGTGACCTTTCCGAAAACGAACTCAAGAGCGTCTCTAGTTTTGGGTTGCTGACCTTGAAGCCTGTCTTGTACGTGGCCAACGTTTCGGAGCACGATCTGACGGGCCAACATCCGTTTGTGCAAATGGTCCGCGAGCATGCCCGAGCTGCGAACTCGCCTGTTGTGGCAGTGTGTGCTAAGATCGAAGCTGAAATCGCCGAGCTCGAGCTGGCGGACCGCGAAGAAATGTTGGCGGCGGTTGGCTTGGAGGAGCCGGCGCTGGCCGTGTTGGCTCGAGCAGCCTACAAGACTTTGGGATTACAAAGCTACTTTACGGCCGGCGAAAAAGAAGTTCGAGCGTGGACGGTTGCCGTTGGGGCCACCGCGCCTCAAGCCGCGGGGGTGATTCACACAGACTTTGAACGAGGGTTCATTCGCGCCGAAGTCTACTCGGTGAGCGATCTGATGGAGCTGAAATCAGAAAAGGCGATTAAAGAAGCGGGGCGCATGCGGGTGGAAGGCAAGAACTACGTGATGCAAGATGGCGACGTTTGCCACTTCTTGACCAATTCGTAAACCAACGACGAGATCGCAATCGAGTATGAAAATTATCTTAGCGTCACCGCGCGGGTTCTGTGCCGGAGTCAACATGGCGATCGAGAGCCTGGAAATGGCTCTGAAACATTTTGCGACGCCGATTTATGTCTACCACGAAATTGTCCACAATCGATATGTCGTCGATTCCTTTCGGGGCAGGGGCGTCGTCTTTGTCGACGAATTGCACGACGTCCCGATCGGTTCCACGTTGATGTTTTCCGCGCACGGCGTTTCACCGCAAATCCGACAGTTGGCCAAGGAACGGAAACTGACCGCCTTGGATGCCACTTGTCCGCTGGTAACCAAAGTACATTTGGAGGCGATCAAATACGCGCGCGATGGTTACCACATCATCTTGATTGGCCATGAAGGTCACGACGAAGTGCTCGGGACGATGGGTGAAGCCCCTGAATCGATCACGTTGGTGGAAACCGAAGACGAGGTCGCGGCCCTGCCCTTCACGACCGACGATCGGTTGGCCTATCTGACGCAAACCACCTTGAGTGTGGACGACGCGAACCGCATCATTCGTTGTTTGCGCCAGCAGTTCCCGCAGATTGCGGCCCCTCCGAAAGACGACATTTGTTATGCGACTCAGAATCGGCAAGAGGCCATTCGCATTCTCGCTTCGGAAGCCAACTTATGTTTGGTCGTCGGCAGTCAAAACAGCAGCAATAGCCAACGGCTCGCCGAGATCGCTGGGGAGTACAACATCCCGTCGTATTTGGTGGACGGTCCTGCGGACATGCACTCGGAGTGGTTTCAAGGCATCGAGACGGTACTGATTTCCGCTGGGGCCAGTGCCCCGGAACACTTGGTCGAAGCCATCATTGATCGCCTGCGCGAGTCGTATCAAGCAACCGTCGAGGTGCGGACCATTCGCAAGGAAGAGGTCACGTTTCCGCTGCCAAAGGCCTTGCGCAAGTTGTAATTTTTTCACCAGCGCGCCACCAACGTTTTTTCTACCTCGAAGGATGGCGAAGGCATTTTAGCGGATGTTGGTGTACCGGCTTCAGCCGGCGGGAGTTGCGAAAACTCTCTCTTCAGCCACTCGCCGGCTGAAGCCGGTACACCAACGCGTGCTTAGGATTTGTCCCGAAATAAGTTCCGGATTTCGATGGCTCTACCAATACAAAGGTAGT
>JAUXWY010000254.1 GCA_030681235.1 Pirellulaceae bacterium
CAATAATGACAACTTGGGAACCTGGAGGTGTTGTATGAAAAAAACGATCCGGCGGCTTGGCCTGCTGGCGATGATCGGAGTCTTGGTCGGATGTTCCGAACCGAGCGACCCGAACGTCGCGAAGAAGCCGCCGTCCGCCAAATCAAATCCCGTCGCAGAAGCAGCGGCTCCCAAAGAAATGGTTCTGGTCGCCGCCCCGACGGCGGAGAACAATCCGGTGGTCGAGGAAGCGAAATTAGAAATCGGCCAAGTGGCGCCCGAGATCATGGGTTCGGACTTCGACGGTGTCGCGTTCAAGTTAAGCGACTACCGCGGCAAAGTCGTGGTGCTGGACTTCTGGGGAGATTGGTGACCGCCTTGCCGGGCCATGTACCCGCACGAGCGGTCGCTCGTCAAACAACTCTCCGACAAGCCCTTTAGTTTGATTGGTGTCAATAGTGACCCCAATGTGAACGAAATTCGCGCGGTCGCCCGCACGAAGAACATCAGCTGGCGAAGTTTCTGGAATGGCCCCGCAGGTACCGGCGGCGCGATTTCGAAGGCTTGGCACGTGCGAGGATGGCCGACGATCTATGTTTTGGACCATCAAGGGGTGATTCGCTACAAGAATGTTCGCGGAGCCGCGATGGACGAAGCGGTCACAGCTCTCCTCGCCGAGATGGGACATGAGGTGAAAATCACGCATCCGGAGCACGCGGCCGAGTAATCGCGGATCCCCCAGAGGACTTGTCCCACCAAGCCCTCGCAAAAGCCGCCAAGTCGACGCCAAGAATTTCGGTACCTGAAATACCGAAATTCTTGGCGTCATTTATTATGTTGACGGCGAGCTTCTGGAACAGCGCGTGACGCTAAGCTCGTTATGATCGTCAACGTCAACATTCGGTAAAGACAAAATTGTGACCCAGCGGAGAGAAACCGTTCTTCTTTGGAAAACAACGGGTAAGCTCTGCTGTTTTGCCGGCTGACCTTTGAATCCGATCACCTACGATGGAGAGATCTCTGATGAGACGAGGAATATTAGCGTTGGTTTTTGCGTTGCTGGGCTCACTTGGTTGCCAAGCCATGGCGGATGGTCCAATCATCGCCACCGGGGCCCAGCGGCAACAAATCCGGGCGACTCCGATTGTGGAACGAGAAAATCGCCCACTCCATTTCTACGGCAACACGGTCCGTCGGGCCCATGCCCGGCAAACCTCTGGCCAATCGCGAGTTCCCGCCGGCTTACCCCTTCGTTCTGGACAGTGAGTTAGGAACCGGGTCGCGATTGGACCAAAGTCGGCCCCTTTCAAAATATCCGTGTCACAGGATCTCAAGTGACTTGTAGTGGTGGTGTAGCGATCCGACCTATTTCGATCGCGACTTTCCCCAAGCTTACAAGAATCTGGAGTCCTCTCATGAACGTCAACGCTTGCACCCGTTGGATTGTCCCGGCATTTTTACTATCCGCTGGCCTTGTATTCCCCAGTTCAGTCTCGGCCCAATTTTCCGCTTTGCGTCAGGGAAACCAATCCGTTGGCCCGACGGTTCCGTCGAGCCCTCCGGTGCTTCCAGGCGGAGTCCCCTCGCCCACGAACACGAGTGGAGCTTCAAACCTGCTTCCACTTGAGTCGATTCTGCTCTTCGGAGTCGAAGATCAAACAACCCACCTCAAGTAGACGGCAACCGCGAGTAGGATGGACTTCCGGTCCATCCTACTGTCATTCAACGAAAGTCCGTGGGTCAGACGGAGCCTACTACGCGTTCCAACCATGTTGTTGGCGAACGCCTTGCATCGCCGCCAAGATGTTGTTCCAGGTCGATTGTTGCGACATAACCGCATTCGGAAACATACAACCGTCCCAACAAATGTGTTGGATTGTCTTGGTGAGTTTTCCGGCTTCGTCACGCAACCAGTACCCTGCATGATGCGAAATGTTCAGCTTGCCGTTCGGATCGTCCGCCAAACAATGGCGACCGGTCTTATCGTGCGAGCCGCCGCCTTTAACGGTGGCGTCGTTCTGAGCAACGTGAAAGTCGATGGTCCACGGACGAAGCGCCGCCGTGAGAGTTTTTAATGCCTCGTCCAGTGCCTCGGGTTCCCAATTGAAGTTTTCCGGCACGATCCGGTCTTGGGGCGCGTTGTAGCCCAACAAATAAAGCAGCGTGTGCGCCATGTCGGCCTGGAATCCTAAGGTCTGCGGACGTCCGACCTTCTCCAACAGGTCGACCATATTCCGCCAAGAGTGCATGCCACCCCAACAGATCTCGCCTTCGGCCGCCAATCGTTCGCCGTAGTCTTCAGCGATGTCGGCAGCCCGCTGAAACGTCTCGGCAATTTGAGCAGTCCCGGCGACCGGGTCGGCACTCCAAGCCGAAACGCTGGTAGCCGAGTCGATGCGAACCACTCCGTACGGTCGAACTCCCAATTCACGCAATCGAGTGGCGATGCGGCAAGCTTTTCCGACCGCCGCCACAAAATTGTCTCGCTGTTGCTGGCTGCCCATCGCCGCCCCGTCAAACCAGACCGGAGCGACCACACTGCCAACCACAAAGTTGTACTTTTGTACGCGTTCGGCCAAGACCTTCAAATCATCGTCCGAAATCTCAATGTCGACGTGCGGGTTGTACAAAAATAGATCCACGCCGTCAAACTTGACCCCATCCACATCGGCGGCGGCGGTCATTTTCAGCATGGTTTCCAGATCGATCGAAGGTTCTTCCGCATCGGGGCCCTTACCGACCAGACCCGGCCACATGGCGTTGTGCAATTTCGGAAATTGATTCATCTGCTTGTTTGCCTTTCAAAGGACTTTATACGACGCCAACCAGCCCAACCCCGCCCAGCCGCCATTCTGACCGAACCCACCTCACTTCGCAACTACGAACACACCTCCGTGGCCAAGTAGGCGGCCAGTCCCTGGCAACCCGCAGATGAATAAGATCATACCCAACGCAACGACCAAGTGGGAAACCTTCGCCGTCCACACAAATCGAATTCCAGAGCCAATCTGCTGGAGATTGACGCGGTATCGGGTTAGCGAGCGCTGGTGGACCGACTTCAGCCGGCGAGTGGCTGAAGAAAGCCTTTTCACTGCACCCGCCGGCTGAAGCCGGTACACCAGCGCTCGCTAAACTACCTTTGTATTGGTAGAGCCATCGAAATCCGGAACTTATTTCGGGACAAATCCTTAACGTACGGGCACACGAATGGCCTGCGGCCATTGTTCGGGGGACAACCCTAAGACCTCGACGGTATTCTCATTGCGCAAAACTTGGTAGGCATGCCCACTGACTGGGTTGGTGACATATTCCGGTGGTGTCATCTGCAGGGCTTGGGCGAGCGCCAGCGACCACGCTTCGCAGCGGGCCCGGTCGTCGGCAATTCGGCGCAGCGCTAGGAGCGTGTTGGGGAGCAACATTTCCACCGACACTTGTGGGTACTTCTCCAATTGCTCGGCGGTGGTGACCTGATCCTCAATCGCGACCAAGACCTTCATGCGCTCGTAATAGGGGAATCGCTGCAAATCAATCAACCGCCGCATGATGTCCAGGTAAAAAACTTGGTCGTCGTCGATGTAGCGTTGAACGGCCCGGGCCCTGATCAAGTGCATGCCATCAGCCACCAATGCGTCCGACTCCGCTTTGCCAAGTAGAGAAAGATAATGGCCCTGACGAACGATTTCAAAGGTCTGTAGTCCAATCGCCCGATCGGTGATCCAGGCCAATTCTTCATCGGGCCACTGAGCCATTTGCCGCATTAGTAGTTCGTAGACCAAACGGAGTTCGGCCTGACCCACAGATGGCTGTCCCACAATCGTCTCCAATAAATGCAGCCACTTTTCACGGAGATCCACCGTCGCCAGTCGCGGCACAAGGTGCCCTTCGCCGGCCAACAATCGAATGAGATGCCCCGCGTAGGCCAACGCCTCAATGCTGGCCGATGCGTCATCGCGACTGGCTGCATCCAGCCCGGCGATCAACTCCAAACCACACAGAGCCGTCGCCCGATCGGTAAATTGGGTGTCGGCAAACCAGCCCTCGACCGCCAACCACTGGAAACGACTTTGAGGGCCCATCAAGGCTTTGCGGGCCGCCTGATGGGCCGTGCTGTAGAAGTGGAGGAAACCGGCCGAACTCTCCAAAGTAACCGCGTTGGTCGACTGCCGACCGTTGGGAAAGAAATCTGGGAGGCGTTTGAGAATCCGCGCGGTTTGGGCATCGTCCAGTATTTCGTGAATCCGCGCTGCCAGACTGTCGGGATTCAGGACGCCGACGTTTCTCCGACCGTCAATTTGTTCCGGCAAAGCGCGTTCTGCGGAAAGTCGCCTTAGCTCATCTTGCAACGGCGTGTGGGGGCTCTGCTTCGTCTTTTCCAACTTGGACGCTAATGTGACCATCTCCCCGACGCTGACCTCAGAACTTCCGCAGCCAACCAGACCGCTTAGAACGGCCAAAAGCACCAAGCAGCTACCCGCCTGACTCGCGAATCCAGAAACTCTGCGGAACCAGTTGTGGTTTGCGAAAATGGAGTTTGCCAGATGTTGAAGCCGTCTCATACCAAACTTCCTTGATCTTCGAAGAAGGGAACAAACATGTTGTCCCCGAAGATCGGGTTCGGCGTAAAGAGCAATTCCGTTTTAAGCAGGCCGTTTTATGCGTCCAATCAGCTGCCGACGCGCTTGGCGACGCATGGTTGGTCGGATTCCCGCCCAACCATGCTCTGCGGCGCGGTTAAACGTCCCAACCATGCTCTGCGGCGCGGTTAAACGGGAGATGCTAGCAGACTGGCGTGTCGTTGTTTTCGGGTCGACCTTCGCAATAGAACCAGTTGTGGATGGGAGAGAGTCGCCGCTGCAGTTCCGCGATGGCTTCCTGATCCGCCGGTTCGTCAACCCACCGACACCATTGAGCGACTCGTTCGGGGTCCGCAGAACCGGCAATACACGAGGCAAAGCTGGGATTGGCGACGGAAAATTGCAGGGCGAGCTTGGCAAGCTCCCAACCTTGCTGTCGGCAATAGTCCAATACTTGCTGCCGAACTTCACGGACATGGGGCGGAGCTTTGTGCCAAACCGGCAACGGGGCATCCGCCAACAACCGCGCACTGAAAGGGGCGGCATTCAAAATTCCGACGCCCCGTTCTTGCAACCACGGGGCAAGTTCTTCCAGCATTGTATTCTGGAGCGTGTAATGATTGTACGACAACACAAAATCCAGATCGGTCTGGGCCAACACTTTTCGAAAAATATTCATGGGGTAACCGGAGATCCCGACCCAACGCACCTTGCCACTTTGCTGGATTTTTCGCAGCGCCGGCAGCGTCTCTTCGATGATTTGGCGAATGTCGACGAACTCGATATCGTGACACACGATCATGTCGAGGTGCTCGACTCGCATCCGCTCCAAGCTGATATCGATACTCTCGAGCACTCTTTTGGCCGAGAAATCAAAATGCTGAGGCGCGTAGCGACCCAGTTTGGTACACAGATAATACGAATCCCGCGAGATTTCGGGCAACACTTTGCCCAACAGGCATTCGCTAAGACCTCGGCCATAATAGGGCGAAGTATCAATGAAGTTCATTCCGTGATCCAAAGCGACGCGCACGCATTGGATGGCTTGGTTCAGATCGACGTTTCGAAACTCTTGACCCAGCGACGAGGCCCCGAACGACAACTTCGAGACGGCCGCTCCCGTCTTCCCTAGAACTCGCCGTTCCATGTTGTTACCAAGCGAAGTGAGCGAAAGCCTTGTTCGCGTCCGCCATGCGGTGCGTGTTTTCTCGCTTGGTCATGGCAGCACCTTCGCGACGGTAAGCGGCCATCAACTCTTCAGCCAACTTTTCAGCAGTGGGACGACCCTTTTTGCCACGGATCGCTTCCAAAACCCAGCGAATCGCCAACGACTGCTGACGGTTGCGGTTCACTTGCATCGGGACTTGGTACGAGGCACCACCGACCCGCTTGGAGCGAACTTCGACGTGCGGTTTGACGTTTTCCAAAGCCTGAGTGAAGACTTCGATGCTTTCTTGATCGGGGAACTTTGACGCAATGATGTCCAGCGCGTCGTAGACCACGTTGAGAGCGACCGACTTCTTGCCGTCGTACATCAAACAATTGACAAACTTGCTCAACAACAAGCTGTTGAACTTGGCGTCCGGACGGAGGCTAGTGCGACTGGCGGTGATCTTACCCATGGATGCAAACTCGTGCTACAGGAACCGGGAACAACTTCAAAAACCAACAAACGATCAAACAGGACTATTTCTTCTTAGGAGCGCCCTTGGCTGCGGCACCACCCTTGCCCTTATTCTTCTTCGAGCCGTAACGGCTGCGGGATTGGTTCCGCTTGTCGACACCCAAGGTGTCACGGCAACCGCGAATCACTTGATATCGCACACCCGGCAGATCGCGAACACGACCACCGCGAATCAACACAATCGAGTGTTCTTGAAGATTGTGACCTTCGCCCGGGATGTAGACCGTGACTTCCTTGCCATTGGTCAAACGCACGCGAGTGATTTTTCGCAGCGCCGAGTTCGGCTTTTTCGGAGTCATGGTCTTGACTTGCAGGCAAACGCCCTGCTTTTGCGGACAACGTTCCAAAACCGGCGACTTGGAAAACTTTCGCTTGGCTTGGCGGCGTTTGCGGATCAATTGATTAATGGTTGGCATGCGACTTCACATCATCACAAAGTGAACTGTTCCCGAGCGAACGGGTCTCGTTACGGATATCCCAATTTTGGGAACTCGGAAGTTTAACGAGCGCGCTCCGAATCGTCAAGCGAATCGGAAGGAAAAACCGGACCGAAGCAGCCGTTGCAGTAGAAAACTGGCTGCCAAGGTACCAAGAAGCAGTGCCAACCAGACTTGCCCGCCTCCCAACCAGACGCCCAACGCCACGACTAGCCAGCCAAAATCGCCCCAAACCGACGGTGCTGGCAAGCGCTGCGGCCAAATAACGCCCAGCAACCATGTGATTGCGATTCCGCTCAAAACCAGCGCCCAATCCCAACGAAACACGAACTTCGACCCCGCTGACTCGCTTTCGACCATTGGGGCCAGTTTCACTTGCCCGAGAGCCGCAGTTCGCGTGACTGATTCGGGCCAAGGTTTCTGAGCGATGGCCATCAATGGGTGATCCAGCGGCAGCCGAGACGCCCATTTTTCCGCCGACCAATTGGCGATTTTGCGACCAAAAACCTCCCGGATGTTCACCGCGCCACCGGTGGTCGTGACAAGATCAGCCTGCAGTTTCATAGGCCATTCGAGTCCGTCGGCCACTTCCAAATGAACCGGGACCGGCCCGACCGCAGCAACTTGGACCAAGCCAAGTTCCGTTGCACCAGCGCCGAATTGCCACGAAAGCTGTAGGGTCACCAAAGAATATTCTTCGAGCGGGTCCAGCGCCAACCCGACCGAGTTGTCTGTCCCCGATTCGGTGCCCGATTCGCGGCGCGGTCCGTCGGCTTGAGTCTCCGCCGACAAAGCTGGCATCAACCCTTGCGACTTCGCCGACTTCCAGACATCGGCGGGACGTTGATCGACCCAACCTCGTTGGACCAAAACGCCGGCGGGGACAGTCAAGGTTACGGAATTATGGTGGCGGTTCCGGAGCAGCAACTGCTGCACTGCCTGCAACTGGCGCTGGTCTGCAACCGCCCGATCGGCGGAATTCCGGGACGGCTCGAGCCGCGTGACGATAAGTCGACTTGCCAAAACTTCAACCTCCGACCCGGATGGCTCGGTGCGGTTGTTTTCCGCCTGCTGCGGAGTTCCGACCGATTCGTCTGAGGCACTGGCAGTTGGCGCTCCCGAATCTGCTCGTGACGGCAACAACTCCGGCAACGGTTCGGACCCCAGAACTCGTGGCGGCGACTGCTGACGGATCAATTCGATCCCATCCAGCGCATCGGCCGCATCGGACGAAACGACCAAGATTCGCGGTTCCACCAGCGACTGGTCGGAACTGGTTTCCGCGACCGGGTCCGGCGAACGCAATTGCCAACTCCCCGTCAAATCACGCACTTGGAGCGTTTGACTGAGATCGAGCGGGGTCGGCAGTCGGACCCAAGGCAAGCGGGCGACCGATGTCGGCGGCAAGACGATTTCGGCGGCCAAGTCGAACCGAAAGGGACCCTTGATTGGGGTCCGGAGCAAAACCACCATCTGGTCGTGCGTCGCAGAAGGTTGTTTCACCGTCCAGGCGACTTCGTTTTGGGCGGCTGTTGTAATTGCCAGACGTTGGATACGGGCCCCCAGCGGCAAACGGATGGGAAATTGATTTAACTCGCCATCCGTCACTTGGATCTCGCCACTGATTAAGATGGTGGCGGATCGCTCATTCACCTCAATATCCTGACGTAAACTTCCAGCCACCTGAGTTGGCTGCAGGGACAACCGGCCGACGACGGACTGAATTGGCTCCGCAAGATTTGCAAGTTCTTCGTAAACAAAAGTGTCGGTTGCCATGGGCAATAAATTCTCACCAATCCTCAACGCGAATTCGCCACTGGCCGGAGCCGTTGGAATCGTCTCTCGACCGCGATTGTCCCCGCGTTCCGCCACTCCCGGCAATTCAAACGCACTGCCTCGCCGGTAGTTGGTCGGCGATAAGTCGGCAGGACGATAGACCAAGCCCTTGCCCACTCGCAGGACGAGCCATTTGCGAAGGCGCAAATGGTCGAGCTGTAAGAATTCAACTTGCGGCGGAATCACACCGCCGAAACTTCTGCCGGTATACTCCCAGGGAATTCGGATCATTTGATCGATCGCATGCTTTGCGTCAAATCGGAGGCGGTAAACTGGACCCGCTTTGGCTTCCAGCGGTTTTTCTGCGTCGGGCAATCGTTCGATGGTCCAGGTCTCAGCATCCGGCTTAAATCCCGGTGGCAACGTCATCCGCGAGTCCACTTGAAACAACCACTCGGGCTGGGCCTTGGCCCACGGCCCCGCCGTAACACGCAGTTCGCATTGCACGTGCTGCGGTTGAATGTCCAACCAGGTTTCGACGGAAGCCACTGGCCAATCTGTCGCCTCACGTTGGACTTCAATGATCAGTTGCTTGATTCGATCGACGCGAAAGCGGCGTTGAAATGGAGAACGAAAACGGACGGTAGGATGCTGCTTGTCGGTCACCATCGCCTGCCAACCGTCGGGCACGCCGTTCAAGACAACATACGAGTCGCTGGCACCCATGGTGGACAGCTCCAACGTTTTGCCAATCGATTGCAGGTCGTATGAAACCGACAACAGGCTGGTGCCGGCACCCAACGCCACTTCGATCTGATCACCTCGTCTTTGAAACAAGACGGGAACACCATTCACTCGAACCTGGCGAACGACATGGTCAACCTTGGCGTTTGCTGGCAACAAGTACATTTTCTCTGCTTGAGTCTTACAAGTGGACTGCGTGGTCAATCGCGAAAACCTCTGCAATTGCGAATCATACTCCAACGTGTGTTGCGAGTTGCGAATTTCCAAATCGTTCATCGAACTCGCTGAAGCCGCCAGGTTGGTCAAACGACGATACAGCTCTGGGGGAAGATACACGACCTTGTCGCTCGGCTTTTGCTCGCCTTCCAAAGGAATAACGACGGAGTAATACGGTTCACGACTCGAGTTGTTTGGTTCATCCTGTGGTGGACTTGCATCCTGCAAAGGCGTCACAACTTCGGATTCAAGACCGTGGCGCGTATCGGCAACCGAGGTCGCGTTCGCGTCCTGCAGAACCCAGAGAGTTGTGTAAAGACCCGACCACAAACCCCAAAACCACAAACTACTGGGCAGGGCCCGCAGGCCACGACTGGACCGGGAAACTTGAGCGGACGATGTGTCCGCCGCGCGGATAACGTCCCGCGATTCCTGATTGGTCAAGGCCCGCCATAAATCACGCCACGAACATCCAATCAAGAACCCGAGGAACAGCGTCGAAGCGACCAAGTAGAACGGCCATGGCACCAACAATGCTCCGGTCAAACAACCGCCGCCAATCCACCAGCGAACAGCGAAACGTGGATCGCTCCAAAGCCGATCCCGCAGCCAACCCAGCCCAATAGCGAACAGACAACCCACGAGCAGTATGGCCCATTGATTGGCTTCGAACAAACGCTGATCCACGACCCAGACTTGGTCGCTCATGATAGGCGTTGTAGCGTCGAGAGGCACTTCTTGTCGCCACCAACGATACGGTTCAGAATCGCGGTCGAGTGGATTACTGCTGCGACTCCAACCGAGAGCTTCCGAGACCTCTGTCTCCGATAAGGTGGACCAACCCACGGACCAAACCAGCGGACTGAGCAAGCGTCGACTCACCGCCACTTGAACCAGCGCGGATTCGTCAGGAGTCGTGGTCAACGAGAAACCATTTGGCAAACAAACGAAGCGTTGAGAAAACTTGGTCGCTTGCAACCAATCGCAGCGATCCGGAAGCGAAGTTAATCCCGAACCCATTGCAACACTGGAACGATGCGGCGCGCGCCAAATGATCTCGATCGATTGCGATCCGTTTCCACTCAATGGTAGTTCGATTTTATTTGACGTGTGGTTTGGCACCACAATCGTTTCGTCAACCTGGAGCAACGCCAACGATGTCCCCAACGGCAATTCGACTGTCAACGTCTCGGCGGTCTCGGAAAAGACTTGCATCAACAGTCGTGTCGACCAAGCGTCTTGTTGCCAGGTATCGATTTGTGTGGCGTTGGTGACCATCGCCGAACCCCAAACGACTCGAACGGACCCTTGATTGAAGCGCACGTCACGAGGATGCTCGTAGACCGATAACGACTCGAAACGGCTCGTGTCACCAAGTTCCAGATCCCCATTTGTAGTCGGCGGAGCAGCTCCCTTAGTGCTCGCGATTCCGGCCACTGACCGCATCGCAAGTTCGCTTTGGTACCAGCGGCGACTGGCGGCGCAAAAGTCACTCAGCAGTCGCGATCGGTCGGCCAGGTCGGTCGTTTTCGTTTCGATGCGAAACACTGTTGAAGCCGGCACCCGCGAATCGATCACACCAGCGAACGAACGGGCTTTCGGTGCGAAATACAGCACCACGACCCCATCCGGTTCGGGAACCCATTCTTGCTCCACCAAGATCGAAACGGAATCACTTAACGGCTTCGGGAAACGAATTCGGTAGGTGTCGCTTGGTCCTGCGGGGCCAACTTCAAACGGAATCGGCTGGCCCTGCTTGTCCTGCACGCTCCAACGCCCCGCGAGTTGGGTCGGCCCGGAGCTGGCAATTTCAACTTCGTAAACCGGACCCGATGGTTGTATCAAAAGGCGATGCCACTGTTGGACGGTTCCCGTCTCCAGCAATTGGTTTCGCGTGTAGGCCAAGACGTCATAACTGCCCGTCAATGCCGCATTGTTTTGCAAAGTCAAGCGAGCAGGGTTAGCGCTGTAGCGAAAACTTCCAGCTCCCACGACCCCGCGAAGTTCGACAGCCAGTTGCCGAGCTTCATCATTGGTCAAAACTTCCCACGCGGTTGGGTCGGTTCCGCCCGCTTGAATCCCCGCGGTTCCCCGCAGACCCACCAAACAGGGACGGGGCGGCTCGTTCGATTGCGAAGGCCCCGGCACGATTTGACAATCGATGTCGATCGGCCATTGGTTCGCCGGACGCACCGCGCGGACACGGACCGCTAACGAGCCGTCTTTGGGGTCGATGGGTAACGCCACCAATATCGTCTGCCCGTCACCTTGGAGGCCCGGAGTCCACTGCAATGGCGTCGTACTAGCCTCCGTAACACGATCCGCAGAGGCCTCGGGCAATTGCCGGAGATCGACCACGGCCACTTGTTCTACTTGCCACGAATCAGCAACCTTCAATTCCAAAACGTTGGAATCGCGAAAGCGATTGTCGAGCAGCATGTATTGATCGGCTTCGAGACTTTCCTGTTCCGCCGTCAGCAACACAACGTCCAGCGACTTTGGCCGCATCGGCGTGGTACGGGCTGTTGCCGTATCAACCAGGAGTGTCACATGACTTTCGGGTCCACCCCAATGAAAAGACAAGTTTTGGGCCTGTCCCAACTCCTGACAATGAACGACGCGCGAGTTGATCAACTCGTAGTCGCGCAACTGCAGCGGTGGCTCCACACGGACTTGCACATTGCCCAAAATCCACGTGTGTCCCGGCAATGCAATCCGAGGCACTGAGACTCGTCCATTGATCGACGGCGACATCGTTCCGGTCAACCGCACTTGATTGCTTGTACCCCAACTCTGCCAAGGCAATTTCAACTCGCGGACACCTTGGCTCTCAGGCGACATCATCAACGTTTGTGTTTGACCATTGACCTCGCAGGTGGTGAGGTTTAGTCCCAAGGGAACCTCGAAGCTCAAGTCACCGCGAACCGCCTCGCGAAAATCCAATGCGATCAATGTCTCGTATTGGATCACCGCTGGCCGAATCACGACGGTACTGTGTTCCACATATCTGCCCTGAATCGTTGACCGCCCCGTCGAACGTTCGACGTTGTTGAATCGACCAATCAATTGCGGCGCATCACTAATGGCTTGAAAAAACTCGTACGACTGGCTGTCCACCGCTTCTGCCTGCGACAATGGACGACTGACACGAAGCATGGTTCCGTTGATTTGGAACGGTTGAGAAGCGTTCGCCGGATTGCGGATTGAAGTGATCGTACTGGGCGTATTTGGCAAACGAAGTTGTCGGTACAAATTGGCTTCCGCCTGAGTTGCCAAGGTCATGTTGTACCTCACCAACATGTATGCTTCGGCTTCGACCAGCGGCAAACCAAACAGCCCCTGTTCGTTGACCGACATGGTCACCGGGACCTCCGTGAAATTCCCCGGAATCAGCAAACGCCCAAGTGAATTCAAACTGCCATCTGCGGAATCGAAGGGCGGCGGCGAGCTGGGAACCAGATTGAAATAGTCGGCGGGAATCTTCCATTCATCAAACGACAGCCAGGCTCCCGCTTGAGAGCTCGGATCTGAATCTGACTCCGTCAAAGGTCGTCTGCGGACCAACGAATAGCCTTGCACGCTGCCACCCGGTGAGGTCAAGATCCAATGCCGAATCGGCTGTGCGGTCAACGCGGTTGATTGGCCCGGCCTGATCCCGGACAGCATCTCCTGAAACTTCCCCGACGATAATGGCAAATAGGTTGGACGTCCACGCATGAACTCAATCAGATGGTCCTCGGGCACAAACAGTCTTCGGATCTTGATCGCCTCGGATTCGTCCATCACGCTGGTGACGTTCGGCGAAAGGCTGGCGGGAGCGACCGTGACCTGCGCGTGGGTCGGTGCGATTGATGGCCATTGGCATATCAAGAACAACCAGCCCACAGCCAGTGCATGAACTCTCGCTGAGACTCGCCAGAAATTCGCGTGCCGGTCGTTGGTGGAGCCCCGCCTCATGAGGGATCTCCGGCGACGACGCTACTGCGATTGGACAGCGAGGCCGCAGAACGTTCCGGTTCGACAGGCGTTTCGTTCCAATACGTGCGAGTCGCATCACTCAACAATTCCGGCGATACAGACGGTTCCAGCGTTCGAGTCGCATACTCGATCCAAAGTACCAACAGCGCCGACGTCGAAGCGATCAGGATCCAAGGGGCCGCCTCCCAACCCAACTGCGGCCATTGCCACTGGATCAAAATCGCAATCCAGGCAACGCTCAACCAACATGCAGCCGACCGATACCACCGGAATCCCCAAGCCAATAAGACGCCGCCACAAACCAGCAGGATGACTCCCAAACGAAACCAACGGCGGTCAATCAGGACCAAACCGTATGCACCGGGCTCTTGTGGACTTCGATACCTGCGGAAAGCAGGAGAGGCGGAAGGGTCATCATTCGCGCCGCGCACCGATTCGATGGGCGTCGCGTTTGGTAAAAGAGTCAATTCGTTCGAGGCCCAAAGAATTTGCCACGAATCACTTGCCGCTAAATCCCACGTAAAGTCGCGACACCACTGCTGGTTGGGCAACTGCGGCAGTTGCATCGTCAAATGGGCCCACCAACCCGTCGGCTGGTTCCGCGCGTACCAGATTTCAATCTCGCGTCGCGTGGCTGCGGCTGGCTCGGCAAAGGTCGATTCAGTCCCCGACAGAGAGAACTCCATGATGCCCAGTTGTTTTTGAACTTTGAAGTCGACCGCCCGATCATCGACCAAAACTCGTTGCACATTCAAGTCGGCGGGCACTGTGACTTGAAGACGCGGTTCCGTGCTCCTCATGGTCGCCAACATTTGTTCCCTTCGTTGATCGCCCGCCCACCAAGTCCGCACGTGAACGGCTTCGACAACGACCTCTGGACCGGCACTCGCCACGACTTGCCGCGCGATTTGAACTTGAAGCGGCCAGTGACCATTCAAGATCCAGCGCGACCGCGAATCGCGGCTTCCTCCTTCAGCCAATTCGCCCCAGCCCATGGTGGAAACCTGAAATCGCTGCCCAGCCAATTCGGGCGTCTGGATTTCACGTTCCTGGATCTGAAAACCTGCCACTTGGTGCGTCAGGAATTGGTGCAAAGATTCGGAGTCCTTGACGGGAACCAAGCGCGACAAGGGCTCCACAACGAGCTGCAACAACGGGGCCACGAGGGGTTCTGTTGGACCTGCAGACGCGGTCGGGCCGGGTAACAAATGCGTGACCACAAAACTCAAGCTGCCGCGCAGGCGTTCTGGAGCCAACGGGAACTCAATGGCATGAAAATCCTGCTCAGCGACACGAATGACGGTGCTTTTTGTCGAAAGTATTTCATTGCCAAATTGAACTTGCAACTGTTGGAGCGGGACGGTGGCTGGCAAGAGAAAACTCAAGCCGGGCAAAGGTTGATGCGCGACATCCATGGCGATTTCATGGCGCAACGGCACTCCTTCCATACTCGAACCGTCGCGCGCCAACAGCACGGTCGATTGCCGCAGTGTCACTTCACGCGGGCGCAAGCCCAGTTGACCGCGAAGAACCACTTCGCTGTTGGCGTCGCGCGCCCGGAATTGGACGGGCGACGCGACGTCTCGCAGGACCGTGCTTCCCGCCGCGTCAAAAACAAACTCGCGACTTGGGTCACCCAACACCAACACGACGCGCCCCGGTTGGTGCACCAGCGAGGCCTCTCCCTCGCCTTCCAACCGCGGCAGCACCAGATCAAATTGCTCGGGCGTCTCCATTTGCAACGTACAGCCAAACCTCAAGTCTCCATCCGGACTTACAACCTGGGCTGACGGATCGATCGTCAGTCGCCCCTCTTGTGCCTGAATGCCGCTGTCGCCCGAAAGGAATTGCCAATGGCCCAAATTCATCGACAGCGGTGTACTGAACTTGCCTTGAATCTGACAGTGGAACCGGGCCGTCATCACGATTTGCTGCGTCACAATCAATTCGTATTCGGATGACACCCGAACTTGAACCGCTTGGGGACGATTCAACAATGTCAACCGAAAGTCCTGCCGTTCCAAGTTGAACAAGGTCGCTTCGGGTTTTTCGGCCGTCGTGGCCCGCAGCGATATCCCGGTCCCCAATTGCCATTGGGTCGCAACCTCGCGGTCTTTGTTTAACTCCAAGGAACTGGGCGTGAACAGGCAATCCAAAACTTGCGGGCCGCCCAATTCGACTCGCGATTGATTTCGCTCTGGGTCGGATTGACCTTGAATCGTATAGGTCAACTGCAATTGAGTCGCCTCAGTCAGGCCAATATCAAACAACAAGCGCGCGTACTGCATTTCGGCGGGCACTTGCGAGGCCAATTGTTGGGCCTCGGCCTCGCTGATCCGCTCGACGCGAACATTGCTTTGCTGAGTCGAAAAATTTTCCACACCCAGCGGGATCGCCACGATCAATTCAGTCACGGGCGTCTTCAACGGAGTCAAATTGAGCAGCGTGTTGACTTGCCAAGTTCCGACCCCAATCGACTGCACGCGGAGCAAGGATTCAACCCTCGCTTGGAGCGGAAACGAAACCGGAACCGCCGCAACATTCTGCCACGCAATGATCGAACGCTCGTTGAGTTCGCGAACTTGCAGCACCGTGCGGCCATCTTCCTCCCGCGTCTGCAAATCGGTCAGGTCGCCACCCCGCACCTCCAGTCCCGTGGCGGGCAACTCCAATTGCAACGACATGTCCGTCGGATGCGGAAACCCAATTGCCAATTGGCTAACGTGCCCCAGCCGGCGAATGCTGCTAGAAAGGGGCAAGTCAAACTGCAAAATTTCGCCGACCGGGCCATTCACGTGCAAGATAAAGCCACCGGTTTCGGCGCGAGTCAAGTAATGCGAAGTCGATGCCGGGCCTTGGACCTGACCCTGCAACACCCAACCGCTAAGTCCCAAGGGAATTTGTTGCCACCCACTTCGGCTCAACAGCACTTGCAACTTCAAACGCAGCCCGACTCGGGACAACGCGTCATCCGCTTCACCCACAAAATTCGCTTGGACCACGCGAAAGTCGCTGGCGGTGGGTGCGTTGGTTGCATCACCCGTTCTTTGCCGCTGAAACAGTCGCTCGAACTCTTCAAATGGAAACTGAAAGACCGGGATCAACTTCCCGTCTTTGTCGGGAACATAATATGTATCGAGATCGGAAATCTGGACCCGATCCGAACTCGCCGGCTTATCATCCTGGCGACCATTCGCCGGCGAACCCGCCTGCCCAAAAGCAAATCCGGCTCCCCACCCCAATAGCAGAACGATCCAAACGACAGCCCACCATCTCACACCGCAGAGGCGCAGACTCCTACCGCGACCAGATCGGGAATCCCCGATCCAGGCATCTAACTTTGACAAGCGTAAGGTAGGGAGCATGGGACACACCGCTTGATTGGGTCGATCAACGGTGGATGCCGAGATTACTGACAATACAACCTCCGGATTGGAGGACGGTCGGACAAATTCGAATGGCGAAACCAAGCGTTTTACGAAACACTTGGCTCTCTCCATTCTAGTCGTTGCGGCGGCACCGACCAATTCGCCCAGGCGGGAATTTCAAAATAGGCCCCGTGCTACAATCCCTACAATCCTCCGTAACGTCTGGCCAGTTCGATCAAGGTCGGTACGAAACAGCCGCTGGCCCCGCCATCGAGCCAATTCGACGATCGGTCGGAAAACGAAGGCCCGGCAATATCGACGTGAACCCACGGCGTGTCGCCGACAAATCGCTCCAAGAACTTGGCCGCCGTGATCGCCCCACCCCAACGCCCATCGCCGACATTCTTGATGTCTGCGACCGGACTTGAAATCAATTCGTTGTACAAAGAGTGCATGGGCATTTGCCAAGCCCAATCGCCGGCTGATGTCGCCGATTGCAACACTCGATCGCACCACGCCTGTTGATTCGTGAAGACACCCGACACTTGACGCCCCAGCGCCACCATGCAAGCGCCAGTCAACGTGGCCAAGTCGATCAAATGATGCACGCCTTGCCCGCAAGCCACGTCCAACGTGTCGGCCAATACCAAACGTCCTTCAGCATCGGTGTTGTGAACTTCGACTGTAACGCCGGCTCGCGTTCGAATCACATCCCCCAACTTGTAACTGTCGCCCGAAACCATGTTCTCCGCCAAACCGCAATAGGCCGAAACATTCACCGGCAGTTGCAGTCGAGCAATCGCTTGGATGGCACCGACCACGGTCGCCGCACCGGCCATGTCGCACTTCATGTCCAACATGCCTTCGGAAGGCTTGAGGGACAATCCACCCGAGTCAAACGTGACGCCTTTTCCAACCAAAGCCAATACCGGCGCCGTCGGTGCCGCTCCGCGATAATGCAACATCAACAATTGCGGCTCGCGGACGGAACCACGACCGACGGCTAAAATCGCATGGCATTTTTCCGCTTCCAATCGCGGTGCATCCCACACTTCCGACTGAATTGGCAACCCAGCCAACGTTGCCTGAACCAGTTCGACAAACGAGCGGGGGTACAAGTCGGATGGGGGAGCATTCACCAATTCACGAGTCCAATTGACGGCCTCGCCCAACGTTTGACCTTCGACCAATTGCTGGTCCGTCAGGCCGGCAAAGAGCAACTCGGTGATGGGGAATAGTTTTTTCTCGGCGCGGTACAAGTCCTGTCCAGTACAACCCACCATTGCCCCACACACGCCGGACGCCGGAGCCGGGAACGGCACGAAAAAAGCCACCTGGTTTCGTTGTTTCGATGCCAGCCGCTTGGTGGCCGCTCCCGCCGCTTCGCGCGAAATCCGAGCCGCCTGTTCCGGTGAACCATCTTCGATCCCCACGACCAAGACACATTTGGCCGCCACGCCCGCCGTTGGATACAGGACGACCGTCGTCGCATGGGCCGCGGAAAACTCACCCGACTCCAGCAAACCCTGGATCACGCCGCCCAGCGCCACATCAACTTCCTGCGCTGCCGGCGTCAATTGTTTGTTACTGCGAACCGCAACCACGATCGCCTCTGCCGAGCAAGTGACGGGCGAGGCGGAAGTTGCCGATACTTTCATTTCTTTGACCTTATTCGCAAATGGCAATTCTTGGGTTAACCTCTAGCCTGTTTGGCAGGTAGATTTCGGAAGATTGTAGCGGAGGCAGTCAGCGGCAGGCAGACCCCGACAGGACCGCGTGTCGATTTGAAACGGATCGCGATAAGCCATTATGGGATATCAGACACTGCGAGCTTGCGTGGAGGACTTGCGACGACAACAGCAATTGTTGGTCGTCGATGAACCCTTGTCGGCAAATCTAGAGTTGGCCGAGATCCAACGACGCGTTTACGCCAGCGGCGGTCCCGCCCTGCTTTTCGCGAACGTGAACCAGTGTCGTTTTCCCATGGTTTCAAATCTATTTGGAACTTTGGAACGGGCCCGATTTATCTTTCGCGACACCTACGACGATGTGCAGAAGGCCATCAACTGCAAAGCCGACCCTACGGCGCCTTTGAAGCGACCTTGGGCCCATCGCCGGTTGCCGTTGGTGGGCTGGCGAATGTTGCCCCGTTACTGTGGCCCCGGTGGAGTGCTGCAACATCAGACGACTTTGGATCAATTGCCGCCACTGGTTTCTTGGCCCCGTGATGGCGGTCCCTACGTCACCTTGCCACAAGTCTATACCGAAGATCCCCAGCGGCCCGGTTTGGGGAAATCCAATCTTGGCATGTATCGTGTGCAATTGGGTGGCAATCAATTCCTACCCAATCAAGAGCTCGGACTGCACTATCAGATCCATCGTGGCATCGGCGTGCAACATCAAAAGGCACTTGCGGCAGGGAAACCCTTTCCGGTCAACATCTTCGTCGGCGGCAACCCGGCGATGACCTTGGCGGCGGTGATGCCTTTGCCCGAAGGCATGAGCGAGCTCGGGTTCGCCGGTGCCCTGGCGGGACGAAAGATCTCGATGATTCGCGGTTCGTACGTTCGAAACGGATTGCCAGCCTATCGTGACGCCGACTTTTGTATTGCCGGCATCGTCGAGGGGAACGCCACCAAACCGGAAGGTCCCTTTGGCGATCACTTGGGGTACTACTCGTTGACGCATCCGTTCCCGCTCATGAAGGTGACGGCCGTCTATCATCGCGCCGATGCGATCTGGCCTTTCACAGTCGTTGGTCGACCTCCCCAAGAAGACACCACGTTTGGCCAACTGATCCACGATCTAACTGGAACGGTCATTCCGACCGTGATTCCCGGCATCGACAGTGTGCATGCCGTTGATGCGGCGGGTGTGCACCCATTGTTGTTGGCCATCGGGCACGAACGCTACACGGCCTATCAACCCTTGGAACGTCCTCAGGAACTGCTGACACAAGCCAACGCGATTTTAGGCCAAGGTCAAATGTCGTTGGCCAAGTATTTGTGGATCTTGAATCGAACCGATGTGCCGCAGTTGGACATCCATCACATCAGCGAGTTCCTGACCGAGTTACTGCGTCGCATCGATTGGCAACGCGACGTGCATTTCCAAACTCGCACGACGATCGACACGCTCGATTATTCGGGCGAAGGACTGAATCAAGGTTCGAAAGTGGTGTGGGCGGCGGTTGGGGCACCGCGCCGAGCATTGCCGTCGGAATTGCCCAGCAACTTGCGGTTGCCGACAGGTTTTCGCTCTCCGAAGCTGGCCCTGCCAGGAGTGTTATGCGTTCAGGGCCCGCCACATCCATCGGTCAGCGATCCAAACGCAGCGACGGTCAATCGCTCCGGCTGGACCACCTACGAAGGACCGGGGAGCTTGGCTGATTTCTGTCGCTCATTGCCGGTGGACGAGGCGCTGAACGAGTTTCCGTTGGTCGTTTTGTGCGACGATAGCCAGTTTGCTGCGGCCAGCGAAAAAAACTTCTTGTGGGTCACGTTCACGCGCAGCAATCCCGCTGTCGATATCGATGGTGTTGGAGCACATACGGTCCACAAGCACTGGGGCTGTCGCGGAAGTCTGGTGATCGACGCCCGGATCAAGTCCCATCATGCTCCGCCATTGATCGAAGACCCCGAGATCACGAAGCGAGTTGACGCCCTGGCGGCTGCGGGCGGACCCCTAGCTCGCTGGCTCTAGAAAACACACCCCAAGGAGTTGATCGTGAGTGAATTCATCGCGTTGGACGAAAGCCGTCTCGCCAGCCGAGGGCAGGTTGAGCTGATACTGCTCCGAGCCGATCGGCGGAACGCCCTCACGCGACAGATGTTGCGCGACTTGATCGCGGCGCTTGACGCGATTGAAAAAATCGCCCACGTTCGCGTCTTGGTCCTGAAGTCGACTGGCCCAGTTTTCTGCGCGGGGATGGACTTGAGTGAAATGCAAGCTCATGCCAATGCTCCGGACAAAGAGCAACAATGGCAATTGGATTCCGAGCTCTATGCGGAAGTCTTGTCGCGACTATTTAGGTTGCCGTTTCCGACGGTGGCTCAAGTGCAGGGCCCGGTCTTGGCCGGAGGCGTCGGATTGATCCTGGCCTGTGATTTCGTCCTCAGCGCCAACACGGCTTTTTACGCGTTGCCCGAACCTGTACGAGGGATCACGGCCGCGATTGTGACACCGTTCTTGAGTTATCGAATCGGCGCGGGTGCGGCCGGCCAATGGTTGCTCGCTGGTCAACGCATCAGCGCGGAACAGGCGCTGCGCAGCGGGCTGGGTTACTGGGTCGGCGAACCAGAACAACTGGAAGGACATGTCGAACAACTGATCACCAGTATCTTGACGGGCGCGCCCATGGCCTTGGCCATTACCAAACGGCACTGGCACCACTGCACCAACGCCGCTGCGGTCCTGCAGCAAGCCCAAGAGTCGATCCAAGTTTCTGCCGAAGCCCGACAATCCCCCGACGCGCGCGAAGGACTCGCCGCCTTCTTAGAAAAACGCTCGCCGAATTGGACCGTTCGCACGTAGCGCACTAGCGAAACTCGCCAAGAGTTTCGGCAGTATCGTGAACGAACTCAAAGGGGCGCCTCTAAAACCCGTGAGGATTGTCGTTCCGCCTAGTGGTCAATCCTCGCCCCAATGGCGTCAAGCCAAGTGGCGGCGGTGCGGCACCCCATAACAAAGGAAGAACAAGCGCTGGCCCCAACCGAGTTCATCTCGGTTGAGCCCAGGATTCACCACTAAGCCGTACGCGACCGCCGCAAAGGAAGCGGTCGAGTGACAGGCTTGTTTAGCAAGCGAACTCCACCGAGACCGCAACGGTTCACACTCGCAAGCTCGTCCGTTCGTCCCCAAGAACAAACCCGATCGGCCTACTTGCCGACGTGTCTGAAGCGAAGTCGGTCCGACGGCCTCGAAAACCACCTCAACGGGCCAGCGGGAAGTCTGCGCCCGACGAAAAGTCTTGGCGACTTTCCCTACGATTTGCGGCCTACGATTCGCGGCTACTGATTCGCCGCCAGTGCTCGGGTTCGCAGTCCTTCAAGCAACTTCTTGCCGATATCGGTGCCTTTTGAAACCAACTTTCCGTTTCCAAGGTGTGGGTAGACCATCCAAAAAACTCGCACATCTTCTCCTTTGAGCGTCCAGGTTCGCTCGGCGGATCGCCAATCGTTTTCGGTTGCCGCCGATTCCCGCGATACTTCGTTGAGTGTCTGCAATGCCTGTTCCTGTCCGTTGGCACGCACGATCCGTTGTAGGTAGAGATTGAACAAGAACCCTCGATCAAGGCCAGCGAGTGGTAACGCCGCACCGATCGCTTCATCGAGCTTTTGTCGAAACCGTACATCAAGGGAACCTTGCATCTCCAACCAATGTTGCGAAATCGCATCAAAGCGAGCGTCGTCAAATTCGTTTAGAAGAAAAAGCAAGCAGCGAAGCCCGTGTGTTAGTCGATAATCAAATGAGGCATTGTCGACCTCATTGATCAGCTCCAGTTTCCGTTGCAGACTACCAGCAATACGATCGAGAGCTTCCTGGCGTTCTGTGACCGTCATTGCAGCAAGATTTTCGTGCATCCGCCGCATTCGCGGGTCGCCGAATGTCGACGAGAAAAAGTCGACGATATTTGCGTGGGTCGTTATCATTCCCATGACCGCTAGACTTCCCAGCCCCCCATCATCGGTAATGAGCGCATTCAAGTTTTCATCGAAGGTGCGATTGTAAACCTCGGCAAATTTGGCTGCCCGATCAGGTCCATTGCGTATCAAGTTTGGACCGCTGGCGTCCTGATTTCCCTCCTGGGCCAAGGAACTCGAAAGCGTACCGATCGTGGCAATCCAGGCAAGACATACGACTAGGCATTTTGAATGGGACATGAAATGGCCTCGAACACCCAAATGGAGTTTATTGACCTCTATTCCCTCGACTTGAGGTACTCGCGGTCCTCGGGACAAAGGCCGTTGGAGTCCACTTCGATCACCGAGCCATCGGTTTTTTCCAACACGGCTTTGCCGTTTTTGACTTCCCGCAGCTTCGCCTCCACGCTGAACTTGCGGTCCTGGCTAAACCAAACGCGGAGGCTATTTCCAGTCGCCCCCACAGGTGCCGCTTCCGATGCCTGGCCCGACGACGGCTTCAGGCCGGCAACGCCAAAGCCACAAATCCGGTCATCGTCGCGCTTGCCAAAAAATCCAACGACCATGGCTCCCTTGCCATCCAGTTCCGTGACTTGGCCAGAAGAGCGACCCATTCGTTCCGAGTCGTATTGATCGAAAACGTCCAACTTGTTTTGACTCGCAGCGAACTTGACAAAGCGAAGCTGTAATGCCATCGAGTCTTCGTTGGCAGCGACCAAAGCTCCGCCGACGACATAACCTGGTTTCGCCAAGACCAATTCGCGATTGTCTCCCAACGTGCCACACACGTCGCCGGTCACGTATTTCTCGGCCAACTGATAAATTGGTTCGAAGCCCGTGAGCCGGCCGTTGGTCGTTCCGACGCGCAGGCCCACCAGAACACTTCCAGTCGGGCCATGCCCGCGGAAATCCTGGCCGGAATTGACGCCCGCGAAATTGGACTTCTGAGCTTGATCCAATTGGTATTGAAACAAAGGCAACGCCACTTCCGCGGGTGCCGGCAGAACCGCCTCCGGCTTGCTGTTTTCCCGACTTGGCGGGAGACGTGTTTCAACCGAGTCGGCATCATTGGATGGGAGGGGTGGTCGAACCGGACGCCGAGTCCCGGGTTCCGTGAATTCCCCATCTCCAAACGGACGGTTTCGATTCGGTTGACGGACTTCGAATCGATCGTCGTCAAAACCAGAACCCCTTGGATTGCGTGGCGATATCGTCGGCGTTCGGCCCGGTTCAAAATCTTCCGGCGTTGGATATCTCGGTTGGGACGCGTAATCCGAAGCTCCAAACGCGATCGAATCTGGATTCGATTGCGACTGGGCATACTTCACCGCGCTAACTAGGAAACAAACGCCCGTGAAGATGCTGTATCCAATCCCGTGGA
The DNA here is from genome assembly GCA_030681235.1 of Pirellulaceae bacterium. Taxonomy (GTDB): domain Bacteria; phylum Planctomycetota; class Planctomycetia; order Pirellulales; family Pirellulaceae; genus M30B19. The sequence goes on from JAUXWY010000254.1 coordinate 23,780, forward strand.
ACACCGCCCCGGCCACCTCGTCGGTGGAAGAGTGACGATCCAGTGAAAAGAAATAGAAAACGCACTTACCCACCATCACGAGGCCGATGATCCCAAGGATCACACCCACCACACATCCGATGATGGGATCGACATACTTCAGTACTCGGAGTTGGGCCGTCAAACCCCCAAACAACATCGCTGTTTCCATCCGTCGTGCTCCACGTCTTTTAGGTGGCTTCCATTAGAGCGTCAATGATCGACTAGCGTCCGAGATTCGCCAGCACGAAGCCCAGAAACGCGCCAATAAACAGACTGATGGTAATCGCGATGGGCAGCACCGTCCAGAACACAATGGGCGAAACACCGGCCGGGCGTTGCATTTCTCGCGGCGATAGACCGCTGGGTGGAGGCGGTGGAGATTCGACATGCGTGTCGTCACGCCCCCATCCGGCGAACGTGGCCTCGGAAGCCTGGCCGCTGAAGTTGGAACTCGACTCGACGCTGACGTCCGAGATCTCGCTTCGCTGTTGGCCAGCGTAATCTTGATCCTCGTGGCTATCTTCGTTCGGTGGCGGTTCCGACATCCACCGCGAGCGAATCAATTGATCATTCCGGAGCGGACTATTTTCGCTGGCCCAAGGCGCCAACCTCGCTGCCACTTCTGCAGCCGTTTGGATGCGATTGGCGGGGTCCTTTTCCATCATGTCGCCAATCAGATCAACGAACTCGTCGCTGACATCGGGATTGAAACGGCGCGGATGCCAGGGCGTTTCGCTAAGATGTCGCCGAGCCTTGCTCTTGGCGTTGCCTCCCGGAAATGGGACCTTCCCCGAGATCGCATAATATAGAGTACAGCCCAAGGAATAAATGTCGGTTAACTGAGTGACTTCCGTTGGCGTTTGAATTTGTTCGGGCGACAGGTAGTCAGCGGTCCCGACAATTTTGCCCGCCCGTGGATCGGTCGTATCATTTAGAAAAGCCGCCAAACCCAAGTCGGACAATTTCGCAACACCGTTGTTCGTCACCAAGATATTGCCTGGCTTGACGTCGCGATGGATCAGGCCTCGTTCATGCGCGTGGGCCAACCCCAAGGCAGCCTGCATGATCACATTGGACGCTCTTTGAACGCTCAACGCCCGTTCGGCGCGAACCAATCGCCGCAGATCGGTCCCCGGCACATATTCGACAACCATGTAATGGACGTTGCCGTCCAAGCCGGCATCGTAAGCGCGGACCAAGTTGGGATGGTCCAATTTGGCTTGGGTGCGAATCTCGCGGCGGAAGCTCTCGATGGCTTCCGGGGTACTTTTGGATAACGGCAGAACTTTGACGGCCCGTTCTTGGCCCAACATTTCATGAACGGCCTTGAAGACTTGCCCCATGCCGCCCTGACCAATCCAGTCACTGATAATGTACTGCCCCAAGGAAAGCTTGGTCCGGCCCGCCAACAACTGGTCGGCCTGATAGGCCGTCAAAACCTTCATCCGCACCAATTCGGTGGCGACCAGTTTGCCTTCAGGATCCCGAACTTTTTGGCCCGGATGCGCCTCGCGAAGCCGACTAATAGCCTGCCGAAGTTGGACTTCGGTGACCAAACGGCTTCGGAGGGCAGCTTCAAAAAACTGTTGCATCTGCTGAGGCACAAGAATTCCACCAATATGGTTGCAAATCGTTACACTTCGATTCGTAGCACTCTACCATTATTCCACGTCCCTTACGTTTGCCTAGTTCGGTTTTGGAAATTATGGGAAATGTGCCGAATCTGCCGTCAAAATAAACCGTTTTCTCGTACCCAACCCGCCCAGACCCAACCAATAACCCGGCGAACGTGGCACGGTTGAGGATTTACTCGTAGCGAAAGTCGCCAAGACTTTCGGTTTTTACAACGCAAGCGTCGCCGCCGAAAGTCTCAGCGACTTTCGCTACGCCACTTGGGTTGTTAGTCGGCTCGAAGCTGACTTGCGAGGAATCTGAGCAAAGCGGCCGGGCGAGAAATCACCGCCTTGGGGTCGCAGGGAACATCCCGCTCGACCTCGATCGACTCCAAGTTGGACCACGCATTGGGGGGATCTTGAAAAAAAGTTTGCTTGATTTTGGTGATCGGATGCAGCAGCTCAAGCCGCCAAGAATGCAACGCGATCCCGCTCCAAAACGGGGTCCGACTGCCGTACTTTCGATCCCCCAACATCGGAAAGCCCCGGTCGGCAAATTGGACCCGGATTTGATGCTTGCGACCCGTCATGAGCCGAACCAAGACCAAGTCAAAATCCGGACCGCGTCCCAACAATCTCCAAGCCAACTTGGCCAACTGCCCCTCCTCGCCACTTTCACCACTTCCTCCAGAGTTCCCGCGTCGCTTCCCCGAGATAGCCACGCGACGGACTCGCATCCGATGCGCCGCGTCGTCCTTCCAGACCCAATCTTCCCAACATACCTGAGCCGACTCGCACCAGTTGGCCGCCGGCAACGCGGGGCAGCGTTCCAATACTTCAGCCGAAACCGTCGGTACAGCCGCCAAGTACCACTTGTCGACGGTCCGTTCGCGGAACTGGGCTGTCAGGCGCGCCGCGGCTTTTGATGTCTTGGCAAATACCACTAATCCAGAAGTCACGGTATCCAATCGGCTGACGACGCCCAAGTAGACATTGCCCGGTTTGTTGTACTTGTGTTTTAGATACGCTTGAACGTCGCGGGCCAAGCTTGGTTCATCAAGAGCCGTTCCCATCGTGGCCAAGCCTGTAGGCTTGTTGACCACCACCAAATGATTGTCTTCAAACACAATCGAAACGGACATGGCGAACGACCTGACATAAAGATCTGGGAAACGCGAAACGCTCGAAAGCCGTCAGTCAGATCCTTAGCTCGGTTGGTCCTTGGCAGCACCGACTTGACGCTCCAACCACAACGCCGTTGTTTTGCGACGTTGATTGTAATCGCTGGCCAACCACTTCTGAAGACTACGAACACTCATTTGCAACAACACCGTCGGGTGCGAAGTGATTCCGGTCTGAACTCGGGCTTGTCCGCTGGCCGAAACCGAAACCGTGAACGGACCACCACCCGGACCAAGCAATTGAAAGCCAACGCTCTGAGCTCGCGTCGCTTGCGGTCTTCCGGTGCCTGAAGGTTCACGATCGGAGACCGCTAATTGTGGAAGCAGATCGCCAATTTCCTCCGACAGTCGTTCGACAAACGCGCGTCCATCGAGTGACTGATCAGGCGGTGGCGATTTGGCTTTGCCCCAACGATCGCGTTCGCCAAATTCTAAATAACGTTCGATGACCGCTTGGTCCAATGTCGGGCAATCCAGATGGCCGGCATACTTCTCCAAGTTCGTCGTGTCGAAATGAGGATCAGAGGTATCGTAATCTCGATAGATCTGAATCGAATCGAACACCTTCGCTGCGAAATTGTTTTCCGCTGGTCGTTGTCCCGCTAACCCGGGGCAAAATTCGACACCCGTCGAGCCAAAGTAACGATAACACGATTCGATCAATTGATTGGGAGTGATGCCGTGTTTCGGAGCCAAGTGAAAAGTCTTGCCGTGTGCGGACTTCGTGTTCAGCAAGTGCGTGATGACCTGCGATACCCATTCGACGGGAACGATGTTCCGCTCTTCCTCGCCACTCATCGGCAGACGAATTTTCGTCAGAAGCTTCCCGTGCTCGTCGCGTTGCTGTTGCGGTACCAATAACGCCATCGTGCGCAGGTACAAGTACAGGCCGTGGTACGTGCTCGTGTAACCCGTTTTGGAATCACCCGCAATCACCACCGGGCGATAAATAGTCGCCGGGTAAGCGAGTTTGGCGGATCTCACCAATCCTTCGGCCACCCATTTGCTGTGTTCGTAATCGTTGCGGAACACGGGGCCAGTTGGATAGTCGTCTTCGCGAACCGCCGAGTCTTGACGACCGGCCACGTACGCGGTCGAGACGTAATGGAATTGCTCGATGCCCGTCGCCTGAACAAAATCCAAAACGTTTTGAGTACCCACGACATTCGTTTGCCAGGGCTCGCCCGTATGACACGGTCCAAAGAATTTTAGGATGGCCGCATTATGCAGAAATAGTCCCACATGTTGGCGAACCCAGTTTTCTTGTTCTGCTGACAAGCCCACGCCCGGCGTCTTTACATCACCGACCAGGATGACCGGGCGCGGCAAGAGCACGTTCAACTCCGCTTCCCAACGCTGCATGATCGACTCGATCCGCTGATGAGCCGGTTCTTTCTTGCTGGGACGAACCAACACGGCGACGGGCATCCCCGCCGACAACATGTCTTTCATTAGATATTGGCCGACCAACCCTGTGACGCCGCTGAGCAGCCAATACGGGCGTTGGACGTTGCCATCTTCAAAATTCGGCATAGTAGGGGAGCACCTAAATCCGCAGTTCGGACATCAAATGGACCTAACAAACTCACGCCACTCCGCCACTCACGCTCTCGCGATCCTCAAGATTAGTTCCCCGCAAAGCAACTCGGAAGGGAGAACCGGCACAAAAACCTGGTATTCAAACGCGTGATTGAGAAATGCCAGTTGTAGGAATTATTCGGCCGCTTCCGGGCCAGCCATCGGATTGTCCAGCTCATTCGAAACCAAAAATGCTAGCTGGCAAAACCAGCTCATCCGATCGAATTTGCCAGTTTCGGGCAACTTTCGCGAACCCGGTTCGCGGGAACAACGTAATAGGCACGTGAACGAACCGCCCACTGCCCAGTGGATACCGGTTCGAGAATTGCCCCAAGACGGGGCCAAGAACCCGGTCGGCGAATGCCCTCCGAACATCGCACATGAGGTGCCTGTCATGCTGCCACAGAATGGCAAACCAAAAAACATTCGCAGCGGGTGTGACCGCGTGAGTCCATGCCGTCGCGATATTCAACAGTGTCAGGGAGAAATTCAGGTCACTCACCGGTCGAGAGGCCCTCCCAGCTGCGGAATACGCAAAAAAGGAAAAGCACAACGTCAAGCCGGTTCGCGCCGCCCCGACCTGTGCAATGAAAGGAATCGAATCATGGCCAAGTTCTACGTACAATCAGGTTTGGTATCGCAATTGATTACTGCCAACGACGCATTTAGTGCCGCGTTGTGGGCCATGCATCTGGTGATGGAAGATGTCGTCCCCGTGGAAGAAGTGGATTGGTTGGACGAAGCGAACCAACCGGAACACGGCTTTGCTGACGGGCTCATGAAGTTGGGCGACGAGATCTGTGTCAGCGAAGTGGGCTTCGGCCGCGATGAAGCGGGGCGTTTCGACACCGCAGACACGTTGGCGGAATGGAACCAATTGATCATCGCCATGGCCCGCCTCGAAGCGCGGTTGAGTGAAGAACCCATCTCGCCCCATCGAATGGTGGCATTGGGTGTCCTCTAAAAAGAGAGACTCGGCGTTCGACGATCCGTCCGGATCGTCGCATTCGCCGAAAAACCGGAGGGCTTGATCCACTCTGCTACAAAATGCCTGTGGATGGCAAAGCCGAACTACGGATGAATAGAATGCGACCTCTTTCGTCTGCAACGAACGGACTTGCGAGCGTGAACCGTTGCGGTCTCGGTGGAGTTGGTTTGCTAAACAAGTCTTTCTCTCGACCGCTTCCGTTGCGGTTCGCGTGCGGCGTAGTGGTCAATCCTGGGCTCCACCGAGATGAACTCGGTGGCGGCCCGGTCTGTGCCTCGACCGCATTCCTTGCGGAGGTATTCGATCCCGCCACCGCCGACCTTGTTGTCGGTGGGACGATGATTAACCACTAAGCGTACAGGAAAATCCCGCCGATTTACTCGGCGGATTTTTTCGGCTTCTCGCTACATCAGCGGTGCCGGTTTTTAAAGGCCGTAGGACCGAACTTGCTTC
>JAUXWY010000078.1 GCA_030681235.1 Pirellulaceae bacterium
GGTCAGACCCCTTTTGGGATTGGCTCTTATGGCACTGAATATTCTAAGGTCGAACCATGCAAACTCGCTTGTATCACCACATTTCCTTTCTCACCATCTTGACCGTCGCCAATTTATGCTGGCTATTCGCGGTTGCGGTACCGAACTCCAACGCTCAGGCGGACAATCGCGAGCCCACATCACTCAAAATTCTGACTCACAACGTCTGGTACGGATTCACGAAAAAATCTGAACCACGTCACGCGGAGTGGCTCGTCTGGATGAAGGAACAGCAGGCCGATGTCGTCGTGCTACAAGAACTCAACGAATACACTCCCACTCGTCTAGCACAAGAAGCCGCAACATGGGGACATGCATATAGTGAACTCTTGAAAGAAGATGGCTTCGCAACTGGGATCACGTCACGTTACCCGCTGACCGACGTGAAGCGATTGCGAGAAGGATTTCATCACGGCTTGCTGCGGTGCCAGGTCCAAGGAATCTGGGTTTACGTCATTCATTTCCATCCGTCGAATTTTGCGCGAAGGATCACCGAAGCAGCTCTATTGGCAGAAGATGTGGAGTCCTTGCCAGACGCCAAGCCTTGCGTTGTTTTGGCCGGCGACTTCAACGGTTTTTCTCCGCTGGATAAATCCCACTACGATCAAGATAAAAAACTCGTACCGTTTTTTCAGATGCTGGATCAACGCGATCCCAATGCTCGGAATTTGAACGAAGGACAAATGGACTATGGCGGGGTGGAAGCGATCCTGGCGCAAGGCTTTACAGACACCGTGGCTCATTTTCGTTCGCCAGCCGCTCCGTTTGTCGGCACCTTTCCCGCTCCGTTGGTAAGCGACGAAGACCATGGCACGGATCGGAGACTGGACTACATCTTCATTAGCCCCAACCTACAGCCCAACTTGAAATCGGCCACCATCCTCAGGGATGCACGAACCGAACAACTCTCCGATCACCTGCCCGTGACAGCTACGTTGGAATTCGGCCTGAAGCGAATCGAGATCGACCAAGCTCGAAACAAATTCAGGTTTTCAGGTACCGACGAAACGTTTACACCGTGGGGATTCAACTACGATCATGACCGCGATGGACGTCTGATCGAAGATTATTGGCACGCTGAATGGACCACCGTGGAAGAAGACTTTCGCGAAATGAAATCGCTGGGGGCGAATGTGGTTCGAGTCCATCTGCAGTTTGGCAAGTTCATGGACAGCGAAGATCGTCCGCGTGCCGAGTCTTTAGATCAACTATCGAAACTAGTTCGCTTGGCGGAATCGACACGTTTGTATCTCGACATCACGGGCCTGGGCTGTTACCACAAGCAAGACGTGCCGGAGTGGTACGACAAGTTGTCCCAAACGGAACGTTGGAAAGCTCGGGCGGTCTTTTGGCGAGCGGTCGCCAAGACCTGCGCGAATAGCCCCGCGATCTATTGCTACGACTTGATGAACGAACCGGTCGTCCCGGGCGGGACCGGACGGCGCGACGACTGGTTAGGCCCCGCATTTGGCGACAAACACTTTGTCCAGTTTATCGCGTTGGCGAACGCCGGACGCGCACGACATGAAATCGCCGCCGAATGGATTGGCAACTTGGTCGATGCGATTCGCGAAGAAGACCGACGGAGCTTGATTACTGTGGGCTTGGTTCCCTGGAGCCTGGATCGACCTGGGCTCACTTCGGGTTTCCCTCCGGACAAAACGTCAGAACGACTGGATTTTGTCTCGGTTCACTTGTACCCAGAACAAGACAAACTGGACGAGGCACTCGAAACCTTGGCGGGCTTTGCGGCCGTGGGCAAACCGGTGGTGATCGAAGAGATCTTCAATCTCAAATGCGATGGACCGACTCTGGCGACCTTTATTGATCGATCCAAGGCTCATGCCGCAGGCTGGATTGGCTTCTATTGGGGGCAAACTCCGGAAGAATACGATCCACCCAAAACGATCGCAGACGCCCTGACGCTAACGTGGTTACAACTGTTTCAAAGCCAAAGACCGAGATGATCGCCATTCAACAACTGACAATCTCAAACCCTAATCCGTGAAAATCCGTGTCCATCCGTGGCCAACAACCGCCAACCGTCCCGCTATTGTCCTAGTTTGTCGCTGGCATTTCTTCCGTCAGATCAACTTTGGCATAAACCTCAGACAGTGGCAATTGGCAACCAATCGCCGGCAAAGCCAGGGCCTCTTGCAACTTCGTCGAGGCATTCAACAACCAAGCATCCTCGTGGGAATCGGTGGTGGGCTGCCGCGTAAAAACCTCAACCGAGACCCGATCTTGGGACACCAAGATGTAGTGCCGCAGCGATGGGACCAAGCGATAATGTTCGAACTTCTTGCCTCGGTCGTAAGATTCCGTGGATTCGGACAGCACCTCGACGATCACGATGGGATTGTGCAACACGTCACCCCGATCGTACCCGAACTCGGGTTTGCCGCAGACGACGGTCAGGTCGGGATAAGTGATCAGTCCCGTGGCCCGGACCTCCAACTTGAGATCGCTTGGGTAGACCACACACGGTCGCTCCTTGAGTTGCTCGCGCAGGACCGCACCGCAATTGAGCACAATCAAGTTATGTTTCGCCGAGGCCCCGGCCATGGCAAACGTTTCACCGCGAAAAAACTCGCTCTTGAATTCCGCGCGCCGTTCTCGCGTTAGGTACTGTTCGGCAGTCCAATAGGTCTTCGGGACACTGGCCATGAATCAACTCCGCACCTCGTGGTCTCCATGTTCGACCAAGTTCAACCTCGGTCTCCACGGGGATAGTATAGCGAGTGAGAGCCGATTGGGGACCGCATTTTGGCTGCTGGACTTGCTGAAAACACCAAATTCTCCGTAGAATCACGCTTTGACGCGGTGGCGAAACTCTGGACGAGTTTCGCTACGGATGGGATCACAAGTTTGGTATAGAAACGAATTTCAGAGCATGAATCAGAAGAAAACGGCCATCTCGCCGACGCGGCAGGAAAACTATCCAGAATGGTACCAACAAGTCATTCGCGGGGCGGACTTGGCCGAGAATTCGCCCGTACGTGGCTGCATGGTGATCAAGCCGTGGGGCTACGGAATTTGGGAGAACATGCAGTATCAGCTTGATGCCATGTTCAAAGAGACCGGGCATGAGAACGCCTACTTTCCGCTGCTGATCCCGATGAGCTTTCTGGAAAAAGAAGCCAAACATGTCGAAGGATTCGCCAAGGAATGTGCCGTGGTGACCCATCATCGGCTCGAGCCCAACGGCGAAGGTGGCCTGCGTCCGGCGGGACCGCTGGACGAGCCGCTGATCATTCGCCCAACCAGCGAAACGATGATCGGTTCGATGTTTTCCAAATGGGTCCAGTCGTATCGCGATCTGCCGATCAAGATCAATCAATGGGCCAACGTCATGCGTTGGGAAATGCGGACGCGGATGTTCCTCCGCACCTCCGAATTCCTTTGGCAGGAAGGCCACACCGTCCACGCCACCGACACGGAAGCCTGGGAAGAAACTCGGCAGATGTTGGATGTCTACGCCGACTTCGTCGAAAACTACATGGCCGTACCTGTGATCAAAGGTGAAAAGACCGCGACCGAACGTTTTCCTGGTGCCGTCGCGACTTTGACCATCGAGGCCATGATGCAGGACCGCAAGGCGTTGCAAGCTGGGACTTCCCATTTCCTTGGCCAAACTTTTTCCAAAGCCCAAGAGATCAAGTTTCAATCGGAAACCGGTGACGAACAGTTCGCCTGGACCACGTCGTGGGGGGTGTCCACTCGTTTGATTGGGGCTTTGATCATGACCCATTCGGACGATGACGGTTTGGTTCTGCCGCCTCGATTGGCACCCAAGCACATTGTGATCTCGCCGATTTATCGCGACGATGCTCAAAAGGCTCAAGTGTTGGAATATTGCCGGAACTTGCAGCGCGAACTGACGTCGATCTGCTACGATGGGCGGCCGCTGCGGGTCCTGTTGGATGATCGCGACGTTCGCGGCGGTGAAAAGAAGTGGCAACATGTGCGAAAAGGAATTCCGATTCGCTTGGAGATTGGGGCCCGCGACATCGCTCAGGACGGCGCTTTCATGGCCCGACGGGATCAAGGCAACAGCGCGGCGGTCTCGCGGTCGGAATTGGTGGCCAATGTGGTGAAGATTCTGGACGAGATTCAAGCGAACCTCTTCCAACGGGCCGTATCGATGCGAACCCAGAATTCGCACCGAATCGATTCATTGGCGGATTTCCGCGAATTCTTTGGCACCGGTGAAAATGAAGACTCGGCCGAGCAAGGCGGCTTTGTTTACGCGCATTGGTCCGAATCGGACGCGATGCACGCCGTGCTGAAGGAACTCAAGGTCACTCCGCGATGCATTCCGTTGAGCGGCGAGGAAGAGCCGGGCACGTGTATTTTCACTGGCCAACCAAGTACAAAACGATTGGTGTTTGCCAAGTCGTACTAGGCTTCGCTGCGTTCGGCAGAACGTGGCAGGACGATGGGGTAGTTCGACGCTCTGACGAGCGTCCCTGCGACTAACATTATGGAAGGTGAAGAGAGATGGCCAACTCGATCGTGATTTTTGGAGCGTCGGGGGACCTGACCAGCCGCAAGTTGATTCCGGCTTTGTATTCACTCTACTGCAAAAAATACTTGCCCGCAGACTCAGTGATTGTCGGTGTGGCGCGCTCACCGTTCACGCATCAAGAATGGCGCGACGCGTTGCGCGAAACGACCAAACAGTTCTCACGCCGTTACACCGATGAAAAGTGGGACGAATTTTCCAAACGCGTCTTCTATTTTTCGGGCGACGTGGCCAAACCAGAAGACTTTGTCAAGCTGCGACAACAACTGCATGTGATCGAGGCCAACGAAAACGCCAACCGCGTCTATTACTTGTCCGTCAGCCCCAAGCTGTACGCATCGACCATCGCCAGCATGGGTCAAGCCCACGCCGTCGCCATCGATGGGATCAACGAACCGCCGCTCAAAGGCAATAAAAAACGCCGCGTGGTCATCGAGAAACCTTTCGGCACGAACTTGGAAACTGCCAAGCAACTCAATCGACAGACTTATGACGTGCTGGACGAAAGCCAAGTCTATCGCATCGATCATTATTTGGGCAAAGAAACGGTCCAGAACCTGATGGTCTTGCGGTTTGCTAACAGCATCTTCGAGCCCATCTGGAATCGCAACTACATCGAGAACGTACAAATTTCCGTGGCCGAAGAGGTCCAAGTCGGAAGGCGTGGGGATTATTACGACACCTCGGGCGTGCTGCGCGACATGTTCCAAAACCACTTGTTGCAATTATTGGCAATCACCGCAATGGAAGCTCCGGCCCAATTCAACGCCGGCTTGGTTCGTGACGAAAAAGTCAAGGTGCTACGGACCGTCCAGCCGATGAGCGGAAAAGAAATCAATCGCAACACGCTACGGGCTCGTTACACGGGATATCTCGAGGAACCTGGAGTCTCGTCAGGAAGCGAAACGGCCACCTTTGCCGCTTTGCGGTTGCAACTAGATTCGTGGCGCTGGAGCGGTGTGCCATTCTACCTGCGCAGCGGTAAAGCCATGAATTGCCGGACCACGGAGATCGTGATCCAATTTCGCCAGCCGCCGACATTGTTATTTGCCTCGCCAAACGCGCTTCCGCCTCAGGCCAATCGCCTGATCATTCAGATTCAGCCTGCGGAAGGAATTCAATTGCAGTTCCAGACCAAAGTCCCGGACGCGGGGATGAAGATCCGCCTGACTGACCTGGATTTCCGGTTCCAGAAGGAATTTACCGGAGAAATGCCCGACGCTTATCAACGACTTTTGCTGGACGCCATGAACGGGGACGCTAGTTTATTCATCCGCGGTGATGAAGTAGAATTGGCGTGGGGAATTATTGACCCGATTCTGGAGCAATGGTCCAGCGGTTCGGGACCGCCACTTTTCGAATACGAACCGGGGAACTGGGGACCGACCGAATCCAACGAGTGGATTCGCGGCTTTGGACACTCGTGGTTCGATGTTTGTCCCTTGTTGGCGTAGGCTAAATTCTGCTACGGAGTTAAAGCATGTCATTCATGCGGTGGGCAGCGCTGTTGCCTCTTTTCCTGTTATTCGCCGCATGCCAGCCCGACAAGGCACCCACAACTGCCGATGGCAAGGAGAAACCTCCGTTCATACTGTCGGAACCAATCCCGCTGCCGGGGAATCACAACGAAATTCCGATCGCGATCGACCCCAACCGCAAATCAACGGACGGCAAAAATATAGACTCGAAAGCCGGCGGCAACAGCAAAACGGATGGCACCGGCAAATCAGCGACCGGGGAAGCCAACAGCAAGTCTAACGACAAACCGAAGACCATGTTCGACTCCGAAAACCTACGGGTCAAACCGGGCCATTGGATCGCGGTCCAAAGCGAAGGTGAATCGACACAAGAAGATTTTACCGGCGAACTTCAATACTCGATGCGGCGCGGGGATTATGGTCCCAGATTGATACCGGGGACTCGATATTACCAACGCAGCCATCGACCGGCCACTTTAGCGAAGGAACAAAAAAAACGTTTTGAGACGCCTTTATTTGTGGTCGATTCGTCCCCACTGAACATCTTACCCGAACTGCTGACTCGCAGTGGCGGCGTGGTTGTCAATCAACCCGAACGATTCCTGGCACTACAAGATCATCAATATCACTGCGTCGTACTTTCAGATCGACCGGACACGTACAATTTCTTGTCGGTTCTACCATCGATTCGCAATTTGAAGTTGAACCAGTGGTTAGGAGAAGGACAGGACTTTTCCGAAGACGACTCGGGAACGACGATGCAGGACTATTCCAATTCAGGAACCACTTTTCATAGTGATTCATTGTATTACAAACTGACGCTTTCGCGTTGGGAGTCAGAAGTCGAACTACCCTCGAATGCTCAACAATGGACTTCGATCGCTTATTTGTTGTGGAGCGATTTTGCCCCGGATCGACTCTCGCCCGATCAACAACTCGCACTTGTCGATTGGCTGCACTTTGGCGGTCAATTGATTGTAAGCGGCGATGGATTGGATGCTCTCAACAATGGGTTCTTGAAGGAGTACCTGCCTGTTCGCCCGATTAGCTCAACGAACGAATCTTGCAATTCACTATTGCCCATGATGGAGAAGTGGGGTTTGCACAAGAATGCGAATGGCCAACTGATTCTCCCGGCCTTCTCCGATACCGATACCTTCGTGCGCAATGTGTGGGAATTGGCACCGTCGGCTAACGAAATCCCAGGCACCAACGGACTGGTCGCCGAACGGCAAGTTGGCAAAGGCCGGATTGTGGCCACGGCGTTTCCGTTGAACATGACCCGACTGCGCGGATGGTCGAGTCTGGACCATTGGTTCAACAGCTGCTTGCTGCGACGACCTGGCCGGAACCATCGCAGCGAGGACGAGATCCTCAACATCCAACAACCTTGGCAGTTTCAACGACTTCAGCAACTTCGCAATGACGAGACCGATCAGGTTCAAACCAAGCCGACCGGATTCAGTTGGGTGGCCAATGGCCTGCCAGCCCACATGCCAAGTGTCTTTACAACGCTCAACTTTGCGTCGCGAGATTGGCGAGTCTATGAACCGACGTCGTCCGCTGACTCGGGGAACGCCGCTGCCATTGTACTGGACAATCAAGCTTATCTGCCCGCGTATAATGTCGAGAGTCGGCGGTTTGCGTTGGGCTCCACGGAGCGTTCTCAAGCGCAGTGGGACGACTACAGCGAGATCTCGCAAGCCGCACGTTCCTGCTTGAAAGAACAGGCGGGTATCACGCCACCCAGTCGAGAATGGGTGCTCCAAGCACTCTTGATCTACCTGGCAGTGCTGGTCCCGCTGAACTACATCATCTTTCGAATTGCGCGGCGATTGGAATTGGCCTGGTTTTCCATTCCATTGATCGCCATCGTTGGTGCCGTGATGGTCGTGCGAGCCGCTTCGTTAGACATTGGGTTCAGCAACAAAAACTTGCAAGTCAATTTGATCGAAGTCCCCACCAACTACAGCCGCGGCCACTTGACCGGTTACGGCTCGCTTTACAGTTCACTAACTTCGCAGTTCCGTTTCGAATCGGAAAACCCCACAACCCTCGCCCTGCCCTTCCCGTCCGCCAACCAACAGACGGAAGTAACGGAATCGCCAGCGGAATTTCGTTTGGAGTACGGGCGACCCGTTCGCTTCGGTCCTCAACAGGTTCTCTCGAACACCATGGAGATGTACCAGTTCCAACAAATGATCGACTTGAACGGCGCCTTTCGTTACCAAGCAGCGACCGATTCCAGTTCGCCCGACCGCGTTGAAAATCAGACCAAGTTGAACCTGTCCGATGTCGGCCTCTTCAAACTGGACGCCAACGGCAAGACCGTGATGTTTTCTCGCATCGCGACACTGCCTGTTGGAACGATCCAGACAATCCAGTGGCAAATGTTGCAGAAGTCCGAACAATTGCCGAACGCCTGGAAAGGAACCTGCCTGGAGGACCGTACCTTCAAAGCCTCGGAAGTCATCACTCTGTTCTCCGGACAAGAAAAAGAGCCGTTTGCATTGCCGTGGCCCGAAGCAGTGGCCTATTTACGCGTGCAAAAATCCGAAGTCGCGGACGCTCTGCAGCAAGTGGCTCAGCGAAGAAGTCTTGCTGCCGATATCCGATTGACACCCGCCCTATTGGACCTTGCCTTGCAAGAGATCGCGCCACCCGGATTGAGCCTAGGAAGTTTGTTTCGGGCAGCCACTCGATATCCGCTTGGACCGGGTGAAGTCCGAATGGTCGGCTGGACCGATGAAGCCCTGGACCAATGGAAAGTGCTCCCGGTCGCCTCCCAGTCGGCTCAGCGAAGTTTGGTGATCGCCCATCTAGCGCAGCCCATGCTGCCGGCCTTGGGTTTCGACACCAACCTCGCCTACCCACCGCGAAACAGCAAACCTGAAGACGGCCCAACCATCGACGAACCAACTCTCGACGACACAGAAACCGACGACACAAAAATTAACGCGACAGGCAGCCCTGGCCCATGATTGAGATCAAAAACTTCGGCAAATCGTATGGCGACTTTGTGGCCGTCAAGGAACTGAACCTGACCATCGGCCAGGGAGAAATGTTCGGCTTCATTGGACCCAACGGAGCCGGCAAAAGCACGACGATCCGGTTTTTGGCGACCTTGCTAAAACCGTCACACGGTGGCGGATCGGTCAACGGTTTCGACATCATCAAAGATCCAATGTCCGTGCGGCGAAATATCGGCTACATGCCAGACAACTTCGGCGTCTACGACGGCATGAAGGTTTGGGAGTTCTTGGATTTTTTTGCGGTTGCCTACAAAATCCCGCTGGCCCAACGCAAGAAAGTGATCTCGGATGTCTTGGAGTTGTTGGATCTAACTTACAAACGCGATGATTTCGTCAATGGACTTTCGCGCGGGATGAAACAGCGGCTTTGTTTGGCCAAGACCTTGGTTCATGATCCACCGGTCTTGATCTTGGATGAACCCTCCAGCGGCTTGGATCCTCGCGCCCGCATCGAAGTCAAAGCCCTGCTTAAAGAACTGCGTTCGATGGGCAAGACGATCTTGATCTCCAGTCACATCTTGACGGAACTTGCCGATTGCTGCACATCCATTGGCATCATCGAACGCGGCGTGATGCTGGCGCAAGGTTCCATCGCCAGTGTCTACCGCCAAATTCGCACGCATCGCACGATTGAAATCCGCTTCACGAATGAAATGGACAGCGGACTCTCGGTGATTCGCAGTTACCCCGAATTGCTCAATATTTCCATCAACCAGTCCAGTCGCAGTGTCACCGTGGAGCTGGACATGCAAGACGATCAGGTCGCTCAAATGCTCAATCGCTTGATCAACCAAGGCGTCGGCATGTGTGCGTTTTCCGAGAAAGAACCCACCCTGGAAGACGTCTTCATGAGCATCACCAAGGGAATCGTCAACTAAGCGTTTGCCCCAAATAACTCGGTCTGTATGAACCTAATTTACCGATACAAAGGCAATTTAGCGAACGTTGGTGTACCGGCTGAAGCCCAATACCGCTAAGTTAATATCCGGATTGCGTCGCGAAAAGGGAGCTTTAAAGGCTGTGTTTTCCGGTGTTTTTCACGTTTCTTGGACCATTTGCTT
>JAUXWY010000081.1 GCA_030681235.1 Pirellulaceae bacterium
AAACCTAACCGAGACCGCAACGGTTCACGCTCGCAAGTTCGCACGTTCTGTACCCCGGATCAAACCGATCGGCCTACTTGCACACGTGTCCGAAGCAAGATCGGTTCTACGGCCTCTAAAACTCGGCCCGCGGATGTAGCGAGAAGCCGAAACAATCCGCCGAGTGAATCGGGCGGGATTTTCATGACCGAGTGAATCGGGCGGGATTCTGATAGTAGAGCGAGCGCCCCGATCGCTCCGGACGTTGGAAGTTGTTCGACACAAGGTCACTCGGTGGCGGGATTGTGCGCGGCCCCAACCGAGTTCATCTCGGTTGAGCCCAGGATTCACCACTAGGACGCCAGCGGGGGCTGCATGGGAGGGCGGTCGAGAGACGGGCTTGGTTAGCAAACAAACCTAACCGAGACCGCAACGGTTCACGTTCGCAAGTTCGCGCGTTCTGTACCTCGGATCAAAACCGATCGGCCTACTTGCGGACGTGTCTGAAGCCGGACCGGTTCTACGGCCTTCAAACGTAGGACCGCGGATGTAGCGAGAAGCCGAAAAAATCCGCCGAGTAAATCGGGCGGGATTTCCCTTGCTGAAGCTACCGCGTTCGTTGTAGCGAGAAACCGAAAAAATCCGCCGAGTAAATCGGGCGGGATTTCCCTTGCTGAAGCTACCGCGTTCGTTGTAGCGAGAAACCGAAAAAATCCGCCGAGTAAATCGGGCGGGATTTCCCATTTTTGGGCTGGGGGCTGTTGGGCTGCTGGTTCGGTGGGCCGCTGGTTCGGTGGGTCGCCGGCTGTTGGGTTGGGCGATTTTCTTTCATCAAGAATGACTGTTTTGGTCGAAATCTTTCACTGGGGTGATTGAAAACGGTCAGATGTGGTGTATAGTTGGAAAAGTGGGCAATCCAGTCAATCTTTGGCGGGGTTTTTGGTGGTTTCTCAGCAGCGACGGTTGAAAATTTTGGAAGTTATCCGTCAGGACGGGTTCGCTTCCCTGGAAACTCTGGCTCGGGAACTGGGTGTTTCCGAGTCCACCGTGCGACGCGATGTGACGGTGCTGGACCAAAATGGCAAAGTACGTCGAACCCACGGAGGCGTGCTGCTGACGTCGTCCCTGCCGGATAACCCGCACTTTCGCCAACACCAGACCTCGGCCCAGGCCCAAAAGCGAGCGATCGCCCGCGTCGCGGCCGAAATGGTGCAGGATCGGGAGACGGTTTTACTGGATGGCGGTAGTACCACCTACGAGCTCGGGCTGCGGCTGATGGGTCGCAACTTGCAAATTGTGACAAATTCGCTCCCCTTGGCGAATTTGTTCTCGCGAAGTGAAAGTGCTGACCTAACTTTGGTCGGCGGTCACCTGCACAGTCGCACCGGTGTGATGTTGGGTCCGGTCGCCAACAAAGCCCTGGAAGGGCTGCATTGCCGTTGGGCGTTCCTGAGCGTCGCTGGCTTGGATGCTCAGCATCTGTACAACGACAACCAATTATTGGTGCAAACCGAGTTGGCCATGATGGGTGCGGCCGACAAGGTGGTCGTATTGGCGGATAGTTCGAAGTTTGGCCGCAAAGGCATGTTCCCATTGTGTGGTTGGGATCGCGTCCACAGCGTGATCGTCGACCATGAATTGGCCGCCGAGTGGCGTTCCGTCATCAGTCGCTCGACCGAGCTGATCGTGGCGGAACCTGAGTCCGAACCCGACAACGGCAACCGTCACTCCACCCAAGTACGTGAAACATAAACAGGCGAATTCATTGTGAGTGCCATGACATCCTTAGATCGTTCGGCCATTGAAGCCATTGTGCGTCGCGTCGTCATGACATCATTGGGGCCGGCAGCTGAAGGACAAACGTCCTCGGCTTCCTCGACACCAGCAGCACCCAAGTTGGTCGTCAGCATTTCGGCTCGGCATGTGCATCTTACCGACGAGCACGTCGAGATTCTGTTTGGCAAAGGCCGTGTGCTGAATCCCGATAAAGAACTGTATCAAAAGGGCTTCTTCGCGGCTAAAGAGACCGTGATGGTCGTGGGCCCACGCAAGCGAATGTTGCCCAACGTGCGAGTGTTGGGTCCAACTCGCGGTGCTTCGCAAGTTGAACTGGCGATGACAGATGCGATTTCTTTGGGCATTGAAGCTCCCGTGCGACACAGCGGCAAGATCGACGGCACGCCCGGTTGCGTGTTGGTCGGGCCGGTTGGAGTTGTGGAATTGAAACAAGGCGTGATCCGCGCGGCTCGGCATGTACACATGAGCTTCGAGGATGCCAAACATTATGGAGTCAGCAACGGCGATTCCATGAAACTGCGAATTCGTTCGCACGAATGTACGACGACTTTTGAAGATGTTCTGGTTCGTGCGGATGTTGCCAGCTTGCTGGAAGTTCATCTGGATACGGACGAGGGCAACGCTTGCATGTTGGACGATGCTACAGAAATCAGCTTGCTGAAAGTGAGCGATGGATGTGGCTGTCATGGCAAGAAGAAGATCGTCCGTCCCGTTGCGGCTGGTCGTTAGGCGACGATAGCTACAGATTGATCCACCGTCCTTTTTTCCCCTGAACTTGGAGTGTTATTCATGGCTGACCAAATGGCTGCCTTGGGCATGATCGAAACGAAAGGCTTCATTGCAGCGGTCGAAGCGACCGACGCGATGATCAAAGCCGCCAACGTGAAAATGTTGGGTTGGGACAAAGTTGGCAGCGGTCTTGTGACCGTGTTTGTCACCGGCGATGTGGCCGCAGTGAAGGCTGCGACTGATGCAGGTGCCAGTGCCGCCGGCCGCGTGGGCGAAGTGATGAGCGTGCAAGTCATCGCACGTCCGCACGACGACCTGCTGACCGTATTGCCCAAGCTGAAGAAATAAGGCGCTCGCCCGTCATGGCCAAACGAGCTGCCGCGAACCCCACAAACTCACCCATAGAAAGCAAAATCGTGCAAACTGCAATTGGATTGATTGAAACCAAAGGTCTGGTCGGCTTGGTCGAAGCGACCGACGCCATGGCCAAAGCCGCCAACGTCAAGATCGTCAAGCGCGTGGACATCGGCGGTGCCTACGTCACCACGATCGTCAGCGGTGATGTCGGCAGCGTTCGCGCCGCCGTCGAAGCCGGTGCCAGCGCCGCCAGCCAAGTTGGCGAATTGGTCGCTAGCCACGTGATCGCTCGTCCGGCCGAAGGCTTGGTCGAAGCATTCGTCTAGTAGGTCTCGCCCGTTGACCGGCCCGTTCGAGAAGGAGCGATCGGATGAAAGTGTTAGTTGCGAACTTGGGTTCGACCAGTTTCAAGTACCGCCTGTTCGATATGGACACGGAAGCGCAGTTGGCCCAAGGTGGCGTCGAACGAATCGGCGCCGCTGAAAGTGCCTGCGAGACTCGGACCGCTCGTGGCCAAACCACCAGCACTTTGCCGGTGCCTAACCACAGTGTGGCCGTTCAGTGGTGTTTGGAGCAGTTGACGCATCCGGAAACGGGTTGCGTGAATTCGGTCGCTGAGATTTCGGCGATTGGTTTCAAGGCCGTGCATGGCGGTTTGAAATCAGGAGTCTTTTTGGTCGATGAAGCGTTGTTGCAGGAAATGCAACGAGTCGCCATCGTCGCCCCGGCTCACAATCCGCCTTACATCCGCGCGATGCGACAATTGGCCGAGTCCTGTGGACCGCTGCCCTTGGTCGCGGCCTTCGAAACCGACTTTCACCGCACGATTCCTCGGGCGAGAAAAATTTACGGGATTCCCAAAGCTTGGACGGACGATCTAGGCGTGCAACGCTGGGGATTCCACGGAGCCAGTCATCGCTTCATCGCAGGTCGCATTGCTCAGTTGATGGGCCGCGACGACTTGAAAGTGATCTCGTGCCATTTAGGCGGTTCTTCCAGTTTGTGTGCCATCGATCATGGCCGCAGCGTTGGAACCACGATGGGCATGAGTCCACAGACGGGCTTGCCGCAAAACAATCGCGTCGGTGATTTTGATGCTTTTGCGTTGCCACTGCTGATGGAGCAAACCGGCAAGTCGCTGGAAGACATTCTCGCGATTCTCTCCAGCCAAGGTGGGCTGCTGGGCATTAGCGGTGTCAGTGGCGACATGCGTGACTTGCGACAAGCGGCGGCCACGGGAAATGTCGACGCTCAGTTGGCGTTGGATTTCTTTGCGGCTGAAGTGCGTCGCTTGATGGGCGGCTTGGTGATCGAATTGGGTCCACCGGACGCTATCGTGTTCACGGGCGGCATCGGTCAAAACGATTGGCAGTTGCGGCAAGAGATCACGCAAGGTTTGAGTTGGTTGGGTGTTCGGCTCAGCGAATCATTGAACCCGCAAGTTCGCACGGAAGGTCGGATCGACGATGGGCAAGGATGTCAAATATGGGTAGTGCCGACCAATGAAGAGTTGGTTGTCGCTCGACAAGTCAAAGCACTGCTGGAGTCGCCCTAACATGTTTATCGCCAAGGTCGTGGGTTCGATGGTCTCCACGCAAAAAGTCGCCACGATGACCGGCCACAAGTTGATGTTGGTCGAACCGTATCGCGTGGACCCAAACAAACGCGAATCGTTGGTGGGTACCGGACGAAGCTTTGTGGCGGTGGATACGTTGGGCTCGGGAGTGGGCGACATGGTGTTGGTGACTCAAGGATCCAGTGCAAGATTGACGCCGGAAACCAAGAGCTTGCCGATCGATGCGGTTGTCATCGGCCTGATCGACCAAGTTAGTTTGGCTCAAGGCTGCATCTACGATCGCAAAACAGAACAGTAGTAGAAGGCAAAATTTTCGATGAAGATTGACGAAGCACTTATTCGCGATGTGGTCACGCAAGTCCTGCAAGAGGTGACGGCGGCGGCCAAATCCACGGGTTCACACTCGGCAGGTTCCAACGCCGTGTCTTCCGGTCGTTGGACCAACGCCGCTGCGGTGGCGCCACGTGGTCATGTGGGTCGGCGCGGACAATTCACTTGCGTGGATCAAGCCGTCGAGGCCGCTCAAACCGCCTTTGACCAACTGTCGACCAAAGGCTTGGAACAGCGCCGCGAGATCGTGGACATCATTCGCAAGATTTGTAGTTCTCAAGCCGAGGAATTGGGCGGCCTAGAGTTCCAAGAAACCAAGATTGGTCGCTTGGAACACAAGATCGAAAAATTGGTTGCCTTGGATCATCCTCGTGTGCCCGGCGTCGAGTTCCTGCGCCCGCAAACCTACAGTGGCGATCATGGATTGGCCGTGATCGAACGAGCTCCCTTTGGTGTGATCGGCGCGATCACGCCGGTGACGCATTCGCTGCCGACGTTGGCTTGCAACGCGATCAGCATGATCTCGGCTGGAAACGCCCTGATCGCCAACCCGCATCCAAGCGGGAAGAAGATTGCGGCCGAGGGTGTGCGGCGTTTCAATGAAGCCATCTTCCAAAAGACCGGCATCGACAATCTGATTTGTGTGATCACCGAACCGACCCTGGAATCCGCCAATGCCATTTTCGCGCATCGCGGTGTGGCCTTGGTCGTGGTGACCGGCGGTCCAGCAGTGGCTCGGGCGGCGCTGAAGGCCGGGAAACGAGCCGTGGTGGCCGGCCCAGGCAATCCGCCAGTCGTGGTCGACGAAACAGCCGACTTGGCCAAAGCGGCTCGGTCGATCGTTTTGGGCGCTTCTTACGATAACAACCTGTTGTGCATCGCTGAAAAAGAAGTCTTTGTGGTCGAACAAGTTTTTGATCGCTTGATGGACGAAATGGAACGAGCCGGCGCGGTTCGCCTGCGTGGCAAACAAGTCGACCAAATGACCGCAGCCGCCTTTGTGGAAGTTGGCGACGACAAGCACTTGGCGCCCGCGAAAGAGTTGTTGGGACAAGACGCGGTGAAAATGGCGAATGCAATCGGACTGAAAATCGATCCACGCACGCCGCTGTTGTTTGGCGAAACGGACGAACACAACCCGTTCGTCTCGGTAGAACAAATGATGACCTTTGTGCCGTTTGTGCGTTGCGGCAGTGTCGAGCAAGCCATCGACTTGGCCAAGCATTACGAACACGGCTATCGACACACTTCACTGATTCATTCGAACAATGTGCGCAACATCACACGGATGGGCAAGCTGATGGATACGACCTTGTTTGTGAAAAACGGGCCCTGCATGGCAGGCTTGGGCATGGGTGGCGAAGGCTACGCGTCGTTTTCGATCGCTGGTCCGACAGGCGAAGGCATCACGACGCCGTTGACGTTCACTCGCGAGCGTCGGTGCAGCATGATTGACGACCTGTGGATTTTGGGACAACCCAGGAGCGACGCATGACCCCGGCGTTGGTTGTCGGTCGAACTCATGGGACCATCAAAGACGCCTCGTTACAGGGCGCGACTTTGTGGTTGGTGCAGCCCTTGTTGAGGGACGATCGGGCCGACGGCTTTCCGCTGATTGCGATTGACGCGGTGGGTGCGGCGGTGGGAGATCGAGTGATGTTGTCCAGCGATGGACCATTGGCTCGAACGCGGCTGAATGCTGAAAAAACACCGGTTCGTTGGACCATCATTGGTTTGGCGGACCAGATAACCAGATAAATTGAAACCCAACCACATGACCCATTTGCCAACTGCCGGTATGCCGAACTTGCGTTCATTCGCCGGTCGGTTGTTGGCCATGGCCAGCCTGCCGCAAGATTTGCGAGCCGGGCAAGTGTTGCAAGTGGGACAGAAGACGATTGTGACTCCGGAAGTTCGCGACCATTTGCGAAAATGGCAAGTGAAACTGGAGCGAGTAACGAGCGCCGTCGCAACGGCCAACACGCCGATTGTTTCTGAGTCTGTTTCGCCTTGGGCCTTACAGATTTGGTGGCAGTTGGGCACAAAATTGTCCGCGCAGTCAAGTGCTAGGCAGCCGGTTGCCAGTTGGATGGGGCAAATCGATTCGCGGATTGCGAAGGACGTTCGCCAAGTGGCGTGCAGCCAGAAATTGGCGGATGAATTGGCAGCCGTGTTAGCAAGCAATGACCAGTCGTTGCGGGGTCCGACGCAGCTGGTTCTTAGTGATCGACCGTGGGAAGTGCAACGTCGCTTGGCAACCAAGCATGGTGTGTTTTCCTGGAACATGCCGCCCGGTGGCACGCAGGTTTGGGAACAAGCCAGAGAAGCAGCGCCACAAGTGCTGCTGTGCTCACCGCCTCTGACGTCCTGGATCGTGCGCCAGTGGGTGGCGTTGTTGAAACGAACGTAGCGGTGTTTAACCGTCAGCCGGAGGCGTACGCGGAGGTGGAAATAGTCTCCGATTTAACTCCGCCACCGCGTACGCCTCCGGCTAACGGTTAAACACAAACAAGCACGAAACTATGGTGGGGAAACGGATATGCGAATCGGCAAAGTGGTTGGGACGGTGACGTTATCGCGTCAGCACCCAACGCTGATGAACAATCGACTGCGGATCGTGATCCCATTGGACTTGCAGCAATTGGCCGAGGGGCCAAGCGTGGATCCGTGGTCGGGTGATCCCGACGACGTGGTGGTCGCTTGGGATTTTTGCTCGGCAGGATTGGACAGCATCGTGGCTTTAGCGGAAGGCCCGGAGGCAGCCCAGCCGTTTCTGCCCGAACTCAAACCGATCGATGCCGGCATCGCCGCCTTGTTGGACGATGTCAGCGTGGATCCGGTCGCCTTGAAGAAAATCAAACACAAAAAATCCTAACTAGGTGAATTTCAAACATGTCAGCCAAAAACGTGTACCAGATCAAAAAAGACATTTGCGAAATCGGTCGGCGAATTTACGCCAAAGGTTTTGCGGCCGCAAATGATGGCAACATCACCGTTCGCGTCAGTGATAACGAAGTCTTGTGTACGCCGACGATGCACAGCAAGGGCTTTTTGGTTCCTGACGATATTTCCATCGTGGACATGACCGGCAAACAATTGTCGGGCCGCAAGAAACGCTCTAGTGAAGCGTTGTTGCACTTGGAGATCTACAAGAATCGACCGGACGTCAAGAGCGTGGTCCACTGCCATCCACCTCACGCGACCGCTTTTGCGGTGGCTCGTGAGCCGATCCCGCAATGCGTGTTGCCGGAAGTCGAAGTCTTCTTGGGCGATGTGCCGATCACCAAGTACGAGACGCCCGGTGGACAGGCCTTTGCCGACACGATCATTCCATTCGTGAAGAAGACCAACATCATCGTGTTGGCCAATCACGGCACGGTGAGTTTTGGCGAAGATGTCGAACGAGCTTACTGGTGGACTGAAATCTTGGATGCCTATTGCCGCATCTTGATGTTGGCCAAGCAGTTGGGCGGGGTCAATTATTTGAATGCGAACGAATCGAAAGAGCTGTTGGAGCTGAAGGACAAATGGGGGTTCACCGACCCACGCAATACGCCCGAATACAAAAACTGCGACATCTGCGCGAACGATATTTTTCGCGAAAGTTGGTCGGCCACGGGTGTGGAACGGAAAGCATTTGCCGAACCGCCAGCGGCCAAACCTGAAGATATTGCCAAGTATCGCGGCGGCGATGTAGCAGCCACTGCAGCCGCGGCCGTTTCCGCAGCGGCAGGTTCGGCGGGATTGAGCCCCGCAGCTTTGGAAGCATTGGTCAACACCATCACCGATCGCGTTGTTAAAGAGCTGCAACGCCGATAGTTGTTAGGTTTTTGATGTCCAAGATCCTCCTTTCATTAAAAGTCGATCCATGAAAGTTTCCATCATTGGTGGTGGCGGTTTAGTCGGTTCCTGTGCGGGTTTCGCGCTGCAAGCGACAGGTGCTGCGAGCGAGATCGCTTTGTTGGATGTCAACAAAGACTTGGCTTTGGGCCAAGCCTTGGACTTGATGCATGGCGGACCGAGCACCAGCGATCAGGTGATTTCGTCGGGAGGCTACGAACACATTTCCGATAGCGATGTGATCTGCATTACGGCTGGGTTGCGGCGCAAACCGGAGGAAAGCCGCTTGGACTTGATCAACCGGAACACGGAGCTCTTTTTGTCGATCTTGGCCGAGGTTGCGAAGGCCAAACCAAAGTCTTCGGCCGTGGTGTTGGTGGTTTCGAATCCGGTCGATGTGTTAACCTACTTGGCGGCCGAGCGATTGGGACTGCCCACAGCGCAAGTCTTGGGCTTGGGAACGCAGTTGGACACGATTCGGTTTCGTAGTTTGTTGGCGCTCCACTTAGGAACACCTCCGAAACAGACTTCCGCGTTGATCTTGGGCGAACATGGCGACAGCATGGTTCCGATTTGGTCGGGAGCAACGGTGGCGGGCTTGCCGCTGGACAAGTACCCGAATTGGAGTCACCAAATTGGAACGCAGATCTTTGAGCGGACGAAAAAGTCCGGCGCCGAGATGCTCAAGACCAAAGGTGGCGCTGGTTTTGCGGTTGGCGTGGCGATCGCGGACGTAATCGACTCAGTGATTTTGGACAAGAACTTGATCCTGCCCGTTTCCTCCGTCTTGCGCGGGGAAGTTTATGGTCTGCGCGACGTTGCTTTGAGCGTGCCGACAAAAGTTGGTCACGGCGGTCGTAAGGCCATGTTGGAAATCGACTTGTGGCCGAAAGAGCTGCAAGGGCTTAAAGCCAGCGAACGTTCGTTGAAAGAAACGTTGGCGCTGGTCAAGAAATAATCGCCGCTTCGTGGATTGTCGTTGGGCGATACCCCTGGCTTCCAATGGAACGACCCAGAAAACCCAAGGGCTCGCAAATCGGTTGAATCGGGCGTTAACGATTGATTACCTGCCGCATTCTACGACAGTCGTTCGCGTAGCTGGGCCGGCCGCTTCAGCGAATCGACGTGAGTTCTCGTCGAGCTCCCACTTCAGTCGCGCTTGGTAATAGCGACGTTGTTCTGGGGTTTTGGAAATCATCTCTAAGACTCCTACAGCTTCCGCAAACACTGGCGATGCCAGACGACTTCGGATCGCCTCAGCCGTTCGGCCGCGAGCTCCACAGAAGAAATCCATCCATTGGTCAGACCCCGTTTGGGATAGGCTCTTAGCTTAGAAGCCGCCGCCGAATTGGGCCAACAACATTCCGATGACCAACAATAAAATCAGGATCGTGCCCCAGACGGTGGCAGCGACGTTGCGTGGGCGACCTTGGCGACGACCGAATTCGCGGCGCACAAAATCGTCATAGTCGAAATCGTCGTCGGCATCTTCCGACCAATCCGGCGCGGCCCAGCCCGATTCTTCACTGGCACCGCACGCTCGGCAAAAGTGAGCGCTCGCCAATCTTTCGCCACAGTTTTCGCATTTCAAGTGCCGCGGGCGCGAATCGGTCGTCCAACCCAGTCGTTTCTTCAGCAACAACCACCACTTGCTTAACAAAGCTGCTTACCTTGCTATCGAGTTCGGCATTGGATGCACCCAGCCGGTGGACCCCGAGGCATAGATCTCTTTTTTCCAAACCGGGACACGCTGTTTGACTTGATCGATCAAATACTCGTTGGCAGCGTAGGCCGCCGCCCGATGGGGACTCGTGACACCAATCAAAATCGCGATTTCGCCCGCCGCCAGCCGTCCCACACGATGATGCAGGATCTGCCGAACCATGGGCCAGCGATCGCGAGTCTCGACCAATAGTTCCTGCATCGCTCGAGTAGCCATTTCCGGATAACACTCGTAGATCAACTCGGGGGTATGAACCACGAATTGACCGTTTCGTTCGACAAGTGGCGCCCGATCCGAGTAGCCGGTGTTTTGCGGGCTGGTGAATTCACGGACTCGCCCGAGAAACACCAAGGTTGCACCGAAGTGCGTGGCACCATTCGCCAAGTATTCATGGGCGCGGGTCACGTCGATCGGCGCCGATACCACCTCAACCCAATCGTCCGTACCCGGAAGCAGCATGATCCGTCCTTTGCTTTCTGACTTTGTGGCCGTTCACAGCCAAAAAACGCGGGCCGCCGCAAATTTGGCGATTGGAGTTGTTTGTTGGCACCATGTTGGATTTCGCCAAATTTGCTCTGGCCACGCGGTTAACCAACGCCGTTTGCTGTGCCCGCGAACGGTGACCTGACTTTAGCGACGTTCGCGGCGCAGTTCTTCCAACTCGCGACGCAGTTGCTGCAACTCGCCACGCAACTGTTCCATCATCATCCGCATCTCGTTCGCGACACCTGGTCCATCGTGTCGTGGTCCATCGTGTCGTGGTCCATCATCACGGGGACGCTCATCACGGGGACGTTCCTGTGTATTTCGCTCGCGTTGTCGCTGTTCGTGCATTTGTGGTTCGCGCAAGTGATTGGCGATTTGGTGGCTGAGTTCGAGGACTCGATCGGGTTGTCGCTGCTTGATCGCGATGGTCAACTGTTCGTGTAGCTCCCGAAGATGCCGCTCGGGTTCCGGAGTCGGGTTGTTGCCGGGAGTCCTTGCTTCGCGTTGCTCGCGTTCCGGGGCAGGGCGATTCTGTTGGGCTTCGGTGCGTCGTTTCCGTTCAGCCTGATTTCTCTTGGGAGCAGTTTCCTCGCCGTTTTGCCGGGCTTGTTGATCGTTTGCTGACGCAATACGGCTTTTGAGCTCGCGAATTTTCGTCTCTACAGCTTGTTGAAACTCCGAAAGTGCACGCTTGGTCGCTTCGGCTTCGTCTTGCCGTCCGGCTTCAACCAACTCGGAATAGTGCCGCTTCATTTCTTGCGTTTCGCGTTCCAGTTTTTCTGACAACGCGGCGATTTGTTTTTCCACCCGCTCTTGACCTACGGCGCGGCTGGCGAGTCCGTCGCACAAGAGCAGCAACAAGCCACAGCTCAAGGCGACGATGGTGTTTCGAAACAGTCGTAGACGACTGCAGCTGTCGGCGAGCGAAAATTGCGACATGGGTAGGTCCTTTTGGGAATGGGAGGTAGGTTGCCGAATCGGAGACTTCTCGCGATTGGAACAAGTTTCAGCGAGAGATCAAGTGACGTGCGATCCAGCCCGGCGAAGTCTTTTAGTGTACTCGAAAACACTAATCAACGCACTCACCGATTTGATTTGGCGGTCCATCCGCCGCGTTTGAGGGTATCCAGCCAGACAGCGGTTAACAAAACCGCGCCCAGGACGATTTTTTGATTGAAGGCATCGATGTTGGTTAGGTTCATTCCATTCTTGATCACGGCGATGATAAATGCGCCAATCAGTGTGCCCAGGACTTTGCCCCGTCCGCCTGCCAACGAAGTGCCGCCAACGACCACGGAAGCGATCACTTCCAGTTCGTACATTAGCCCGAACTTGGGGTCACCGGCTTGGAGCATGGAAGAAAGGACGACCCCGCCGAGTCCAGCCAAGCAACCTGAAATCATGTAGACACCGATCAAGCAGGGATTGATTGGAACACCGGACAGTCGCGCGGCCTCGGGATTGCTGCCGATCGCGTACACGTAGCGACCGAAGACGGTTCGTGACATCACGACGTAGGCGACTGCGTAAAGCAGAACCATCAGCAAAATGGGGTTGGGAATCCCGTAGGATGTACCGCCACCCAACCAAAAGTAGGAACGCGGAAGTTCGGGAATCGAGGCACCGCCGGCCAAGCGAAACGCCAAACCGCTGGCCATCAGCATCACGCCCAGCGTCACAATAAACGGTGGCAGTCGAAACATCGTGATCATCACGCCGTTGAACCCGCCCGCGACCATGCAGGTGACGATGCCAATCAGCGAGCCCACAACGACGCCACCCAAACCCGCCGCCGCGCCACCTTGGTAGTCGCGCAAATACAACGCGCTGGCCACCGAAGCGAGTGCAACCAACGACCCGACCGAAAGATCGATTCCGCCCGTCAGGATCACTAACGTCATCCCGATCGCAATGATGGCATAGACCGCCGTTTGATTGGCGACGCCCAATAGATTGGATAGTTTGAGAAAGTTGGGCCAATAGTATGTCCGAGGCTTGAACGACGGCAAATCACGAGTCGTCGCGGACTGAGCGAAGACCGACCAGCGACTCGAAACGTCATTAACCGCCAAGGCTGTGGGTTGTTTGCCGGATTCAGACAGTTCCTCAATGGCGAGCCGAGCCGCCTTTGGATCTCCGTTGACGACTCGTAAGACCGACGCTCCTAAGTCGCTAAGTTCGGTCGCCATCGCGGACGTAAAAGCCACATCTTCGGCAGTCGGTCGGGCCACGATCAAGACGCGCGCCTTCGCGCCCTGTTGTTGCATGATTTGCCGCGCGACTTGTTGGCCCGCGTCCACTCCGGTGGGATGTTGCTCGGTGTACGTCAAAACGCTGAACCAACCAATCAAACCCAACAGGACAAACAACATCCCATAATCGCGGACGAAAGGCTGCAGCCAACGAGCCGTGCTGAATCGGGACGCGCGCTTTTTCGATTCGCCTGCGTTTGAGCCCTCGGGCATGGATGGCATGATTGATTCCTTTAGCCGACAGCAAGTTGCATGATCTGCTGTTGAGTTGCTTGGCGCGGCTCAAGCAACTCGCCAGAAATTCGCCCGTCGTGCATGACCAAGATCCGATCGCTGATCCCCAATACTTCCGGTAGTTCGGAGCTGATCACGATGATGGCTTTACCGGCTTGAGCCAATTGGTTGACCAGCAAATAGATTTCGTACTTGGCTCCGACGTCGATTCCACGAGTCGGTTCGTCGAACATAACCACCGAGGCGTTGGCTTGCAACCATTTGGCCAACACGACCTTTTGTTGGTTCCCACCCGACAAATGGGTTGCCAAGGTCTCGGCGTGCGGAACTTTGATTTGCAATTGGTCGCGGTAACCGGACCAGGCGATTCGCTCGTGTCGCTGGCAGAGAAAGCCGCCGATCGAAAACTCTTTCAAGTTGGGCAAGCCAAAGTTTTCTTGGACGCTTCGATCCAACATCAGGCCCTGATGCTTTCTGTCTTCCGTCAAGAGGCAGATCCCGGCGCGAATGGCGTCGCGTGGATTGCGGATTTTTAGGGTGCGACCATCCAAGTGGATACTGCCTTCGTCGCGACGATCGGCGCCAAATATCAAGCGGGCCGTCTCCGTCCGTCCGGCGCCAACCAGTCCTGTGATCCCGAGGACTTCACCTGCTCGGACATGGAACGAAACGTCGCGGACGGCGACGCCGCGGCACAGATTCTTGACTTCGAGTCGCGTTGCACCCAGCACGGTCGCTTGTTTCGGAAACTCGTTTTCAATCTGCCGTCCGACCATCCACTCGATGATGGTCTGTCGGTTCATCTCCGAGCGTTTTAATGTACCGACACATTGCCCATCGCGGAGAATGGTGGCCTGGTCGGCGATTCGTTGGATTTCGTCCAAGCGATGGCTAATGTAGATCACGCCTAGGCCCTGAGCGCGGAGTTCGCCGATGACATCCATGAGCCGATCGACTTCTGCGGGGGTCAAAGCGGTCGTGGGTTCGTCCATGACCAACAGCCGCGCTTCTCTGCTGAGCGCTTTGGCGATCTCGACAATTTGTTGCTGAGCGACAGAAAGTTCACTACAAGGAACGTCGAGCGGGATTGGCACGCCCAAGCGCGCGAAGAATTTCTGAGCGCGGTCGTGTTCCCGCCGGCGTTGCAGGAACCCCCAAGTCGATCGCTCCTGGCCGAGAAACAAATTTTCGGTTGCGGTAAGCGTGGGCGCCAAGTTGAACTCTTGGTAGATGATTCCAATACCGGCATCCAGCGCCGCTCGGGGCGAGGAAAACGCGACCGCTCGGCCGTCGATTTCGATCGTCCCGCAATCTGGTTGATGCACGCCGCCTAGAATTTTGATCAGCGTGCTTTTGCCCGCTCCGTTTTCGCCCAACAAGGCGTGAATTTCGCCGCGCTGCACCGTCAATTGAACTTGGTACAGCGCTTGAACCCCGGGGAACGACTTCGACACCTCGCACATTTTTAAGAGGGGTTGTGGGGCCATCTGCTGAGTGAGCGAGTCCGGCATGGACGACCCTTCTGTTACCACACGGCTTCACCGACACGACCGGCCAGCGTTGTCATTTCAGGCCCGGGTCCGCGACGGCATCCGTTTGGCGATACAGTTTGGTCGGAATCAATATCTCTTTTGGGACATCGTCGCCACGAAAATATTGCAGGATGATTTCGATGGTTTTCTTGCCAATTTGGTCGGGGAATTGAATCGGATCGCAGTAAATTTTGCCGTCGCGAATGGCTTGTTTCCCAATGGTTTGTCCATCGAAGCCAATCAACTTGATTTGGTCGTGTTTACCAGCGGCCTCCAATGCCGAGTAAGCCCCCAGCGCGGACGGATCATTGATGGCGAAGATCGCGGCCAGGTCCGGATGCGATTGCACGATATCGCGAGCGGCGTCATGGCTTTTGTCTCGGGCCGCGGCACCGTCCAGAGTCGCGACGATTTCGATGCGACCTCCGCGACCACTGGTATTGTGCGCTTCGACGATCTCGAGAAAACCTTTCACTCGCAGTTGGCAGGACTCGACTTGCGGGAAATGCAAAATCGCAATTTTGCCGCCGGTTTCACCGACAAGTTCCAGCATCGCTTCGCCGGCCAATCGTCCGCCTTGCAAGTTGTCGGTGGCGATGTGGCTAATGACTTGGCCGGCCTGTCCCGCGTACGCGATGTCGTTGGTGAAGACCGGAATGCCGGCCGCGTTCGCCTTTTGAATCGCGGGCCCGATGGACTGCGAATCGGCCGGATTGAGGATGATGGCAGACACTCCGCGGACGATGAAATCGTCGATTTGGTCGGCTTGTTTCTTGACATCCGAATCGGCCGAAACCTCAAGTAACTCGTATCCAGCGGCGTCCGCGGCCTCGCGCATGTTTGCCGAGATCTCCTGGAAGAACGGATTGGTCAGCATGAGCGCGCTGTAGCCGATCGTTCCTCGCGTGTTGGGCTTGGTAGGGATCGACTCAGGAACGGTGTTCTCACCTTGCGTGTTGGGCTTGGTGGGCGTCGGCTCCGGAAGGGAGTTCCCACCACAACCAACGACAAACGCGAACAGAACGGCTACGACGATCGAGTTGTCAAATCGCATTTCAAACCACGCGGAGGTTGGGGGAATTGATCCCTATTTTCGGAGGACCAGGACCGGACAATGGGCCAAACGGACGACGCGTTCCGCAACACTACCCAGCAACAGACGGGACAATCCCGTGTGGCCGTGCGAGGAAATCACGATCAACTCGGCGCCGTGGTCCTTGGCGTAATCGGTGACGGACAAGCCAGGATCGCCGACCAGAACTTTGAAGTGAACCCCGGCCCAATCGGTCCGCGACGCGAGCAAGGCTTGGAACGAATCTTCGCAATGCTTGGTGATTGACCCTTCGTCAAGCGAGCCCCACACGACGCCAGGTTCCATCACCGGTGGCAATTGCGTCACGTGGACAACATGAATCAGATCGGGGTCTTTGGCCAAGCCAAGGGCTTTGGAAAGTGCCTCTTGCGACATGTCGGAAAAATCCCAAGGCACAATGACGGGCTTGCCACTCAATAGATTCATAACTGATTCTCCTGTTATTCAATAAATCGGAAGTTTGACTGTGGGCCGTACCGGTCAGAGCCAACGCGACACCCCAAATACCCGCCCCCATTGTACTCCATTGGCTGCGGTGACCCAATTGGTCAGATGGCCTACTTGGTACGCCCCCAATAGCCGGGGCCATCGTGGTCGAATTGAATTTCTGTGCCCAGCGGTTCCGAGGCGAACCACGGTTGGTCGTTTGCTTCCCGCTGGCGAAAGACCCAACGGCCCGCGACCATGGTCATCACAGGCCAGCCAGACAATGTTTCCCCGTCCCAAGGGCTCCAGCCACACTTGGTTTGTTGGTTCTGATTCCGGATGGTTCGCTGCGACTGCAAATCGACCAAAACCAAGTCAGCGTCAAAACCGGGCAACAAATGGCCCTTGTCTTTTATGTTCCAAACGGCGGCCGGGGCCTCGCACATCCAACGCACGACTTGCTCGATTCGGCATCGACCCAAATTCACTTGATTGAGGAACAAAGCCAGCGAGTTCTCGACAGCCGGCAACCCGGAGGGACTGGCCGGGTACGGCTGTTGCTTCTCCTCCCAGGTATGCGGCGCGTGGTCGGTGGCGACGACTTGAATCGAGCCGTCGAGCAAGGCTTGCCACAGCCCTTCGTTGTCGCTGCGAAATTTGATCGACGGATTCATTTGGATCAGCGTTCCCAATCGCGCGTAATCATCGACCGAGAAAAACAAATGATGAGGACACACTTCGGCCGTGATAA
Organism: Pirellulaceae bacterium; assembly: GCA_030681235.1. Taxonomy (GTDB): domain Bacteria; phylum Planctomycetota; class Planctomycetia; order Pirellulales; family Pirellulaceae; genus M30B19. Next base: position 17,106 of record JAUXWY010000081.1, read on the forward strand.
GATGTTGATGATCGCGGATCTCCGCGACCTCGGCGGCGGTGGAGACATGCAAGACGTGGAACCGGTGCTTGTGTCGTTTGGCCAAACTCAGAGTACGACGAGTCGCGATGAGTGCGGCCGCGTGATCGCGAATTTGAGAATGGACGGCCACATCGTGAACCCCCGCCAACCGCGCCGCGTTGGCCCGCACCGTGGCTTCATCTTCGCAATGTGCCGTGATGGGCAGGGTGGTCTCTGCGAAGATTCGCTCCAAGGCGTCTTGTTGATCGACCAACAGGTCCCCGGTGCTGCTGCCGATAAAAATTTTGATCCCCGGTGTTCGCCGCCCGCATTTGAGCTCTTCGACGTTGTAGGGCGTCGCGCCCATGTAGAACCCGTAGTTCACCAAGCAGTGGCGTGCCGCGAGGTCCAACTTTTGATGCAACAAGTCGACGCTGACGGTCGCTGGCTTGGTGTTGGGCATTTCGAGAAAGCTGGTGATGCCTCCTTTCGCGCAGGCGCGGGTCGCATGGGCCAAGTCCTCTTTATGCTCGAGCCCCGGTTGCCGAAAGTGAACTTGGTCGTCGATCACGCCAGGCAGAACATGCAAGCCAGTGGCGTCGACGCATTCGTCGTAGGAGATGGCAGACCCTGGGTCGAGAGCGATGATCTTGCCGCCACTCACCAAGAGGTCGGCGACCGAACTGCCCGTTCCGGAAACCAGTGTCCCGCCGCGAATCAAGGTGCGCTTCATAAGTACATCCCGAGGTATCCGCCCTTGGCCTGGGCCTGTTGTTCCAGTTCATCCAAGCGTTGTTGGGTGCGTGCCAAATCACCGGCATGAATGTAACGATCGAATTCGATTTCGACGGCGCGAACGACCGTCTTGGCCAACCAAGTCACGATGTTCTGCTCCAGCCAATCGCAGGTCTCTTGTTGCAGTTCCACCACCAGGTCGGACGACACGGTGCGTTGGTCTTGACCGTCGGTCAAAACGACACCGGAAAAACTAAACGTCACCTGCCCCAACTGAGGATGATTGGTCAAATGAAAGCAGCAGCGACCGCGGTTCAAAAAGTAAGTGTTGTGAATTCCATGTTTATCGGCGGCTTGCTGGAGTGACCGCCACAAACGCTCAAATCCAGGGCTGGAATCGGGTGGCAGTGCCCGATTTGCGGTGCTTCGCAAAGGCAGACAATCGAATTCGATGTCCACGCGCGGTGGACACGGACCGGCATTCGAGCCTGACATGGACGTGATCCTTTTTCGAGAGCAGCGTTTGTCCCCACAGGAAACGGCTCCATGAAGGGAGAAGCTTAGCCTATCACAACGGGATGCATTCGAAAAGCATTGCCGTCCACAATATTGGGCTCGTCAGCGGCTCTGGTTGTCGCGTAAGATAAGAGGCCGGCTGTCGTCCGCCGTCGCCCAGCCGAATGCTTGTCCCCGTAGCTCCCTAAAACTAACCATTAACGACGCTGATTCCATGAGTGACTTTCGCGTCCAACTTGATATCTTTCGCGGGCCGCTCGATTTGCTGCTGCATTTGGTGCGCAAGCACGAGCTGGAGATTAGCACGCTTCAATTGGGACGCATGGCCGAGCAATTCCAAAACTACATGGAAGTGCTGCAAGAAATCGACATCAACGCGGTCGGCGATTTTCTGGAAGTTGCGGGGCTCCTGGTCGAGATGAAATCGCAGGCCTTGTTGCCTCGTCCCGAAGCTGTCGAGGACGAAGAAGGCGCGTGGACCGATCCCCGCGAGCAACTGGTGGATCGTTTGTTGGAATACAAACAATTCAAAGACGCGGCCACACTGCTCAGCGAACGGGAACTGCGATGGCAACAGCGATATGCTCGGTTGGCCAACGATTTGCCACCGCGCGAGATCGCTCCGCAGGATCAACCGATCCAAGAGATTGCCCTCTGGGACTTGGTCAGTGCGGTCGGCCGAATTTTGAAACAGCATCGGCTCCCACAAGAACAAGACGTTATCTACGATGACACACCGATCCACGTGTATGTCGGACAAATTCACGACACGCTGCGTGAAAGCGGGCAGGTCATGTTCTCGGAGATGTTCCGTCCCGGGATGCACAAGTCGTCCATCGTCGGGGTGTTTCTGGCGGTGCTCGAGTTGATTCGTCATCATGCTGTTGTCGCCTCGCAAGAAGACGTCCACGGAGATATCCGGTTGATGCGTGGCGAAACGTTTTCCGAAGGTTTGGATCTGAGCAAGATCGACACTTACGGTGCCGCCGCACCGAACTTGCAACCTCCACCGAACGCGAACGAGTAAAACGCAACCACGGACTAAAGTTGAAAGCAAAGCTATGAGTAGTTCAGAT
>JAUXWY010000082.1 GCA_030681235.1 Pirellulaceae bacterium
TATGCTTTCAGCGTTTATCCGTTCCGTAGTTAGCTATCCAGCCATGCCGCTAGCGCGACAACTGGTACACCAGAGCTACGTCCAACAAAATCCTCTCGTACTAAAGTTGAACCCCCTCAAGTTTCGAACGCCCACGGCAGATAGGGACCGACCTGTCTCACGACGGTCTGAACCCAGCTCACGTACCACTTTCATTGGCGAACAGCCAAACCCTTGGGAGCTTCTACACCCCCAGGATGTGATGAGCCGACATCGAGGTGCCAAACCGCTCCGCCGCTATGGACGCTCGGGAGCGATAAGCCTGTTATCCCCGGAGTACCTTTTATCTGATGAGCGATGACCCTTCCATTCGGAATCACCGGATCACTAAGGCCTACTTTCGTATCTGCTCGACTGATAAGTCTCGCAGTTAAGCACTCTTCTACCTTTACGCTCGACGTGTGATTACCGACCACACTGAGAGTACCATTGCGCTCCTCCGTTACTCTTTTGGAGGAGACCGCCCCAGCCAAACTGCCCACATGACAATGTCCTTCGCCAGGATTCACTGGATCGAAGTTAGAACTAAAACACACCAAGGGTGGTATCTCAAGGTTGGCTCCCTGAATGCTGACGCATCCAGTTCAACGCCTCCCACCTATCCTGCACATGTTATATCTCAGCCCAATATCAGCCTACAGTCAAGGTTCACGGGGTCTTTCCGTCTAACCGCGGGTACGTGGCATCTTCACCACGACTACAATTTCACCGGGTCGGTGGTTGAGACAGTGTTCCAGTCGTTACGCCTTTCATGCAGGTCGGAACTTACCCGACAAGGAATTTCGCTCACGAAATTATGCATGTCTGCTTTCGCAGGTGCGTGGACTATATCTTTATCCTTCACCCAAACTTGCCAAAACATTCTGGAAACGACTCGCATCCGCGTGGATCATGGATTTTGCCAATCCAATCACCTTGCGAAGCCCATCGATTGTCAGATGCTCACCGGAATCCATCACAGCAATCACTTTTCGAAACTTAACGAAATCGACCTGCTTTTTCGTTTTCAGCGGATACCGCTGAAAGAACGAACAAACTTGTACCAATGTCTCGAGTTTGCGAACTCGGAAACAAAGGCGGTCGTCATGATTGACTCGGACGACTCCCCCTTTAAAGAACCGCTTCAAAGCCTGCAGGACTTGAACATCGCGTCGGTGTTGAACCACTGCGAATTCAGCCAGCACCTTGTACTGAACTTTATCTTCGGGCTGTTCGACAATGCTGACGAGGAAGCAACCTTCTCCGTCAACAAATCCGACAACCCATTCAGGGGATAATTCCATGGCTAATATATTTGGTTAAGGATACTCGGCGTGTAGTCTCTGAGGAGCTTCAAGCCATTGCTCTGGCCCAAGGCCAAACCAACCACTCGAATTTCCTGCGGATTGTCCAATCCCACTCATTGTTACGCCAGCGACTCATTTCTGAATCCTGGAATCGTAGAGATGGGCTCTAAGGGTTTTCCCGCATACAGCCAAGAGTTTACCTGACGATTACTCGCCAGGGAGGCAGCGTTTCTACCTTAGGACCGTCATAGTTACGGCCGCCGTTTACTGGGGCTTCGGTCGCAAGCTTTACCCGAAGGCTAACCTACTTCCTTAACCTACCAGCACCGGGCAGGCGTCAGACTCTATACATCCACTTGCGTGTTAGCAGAGTCCTGTGTTTTTGATAAACAGTCGCTGGAACCGATTTACTGTGGCCTGCTTGCGCAGGCACCCCTTATCGCGAACTTACGGGGTCATTTTGCAGAGTTCCTTAACCACCGTTCTCCCGAGCGCCTTAGTCTACTCGACTCACCTACCTGTGTCAGTTTTAGTACGGTCAGTGTGCTTCAACCCTAGAAGCTTTTCTTGGACGTCCTTCCAACAACTTCCCCGAAGGTCGGTTAGTCGCCTTGTATTACGCGAGTCTTTTAACCCTCGCCAACTCAGCAACCTCCACAGACATTTCTATTCGTCTGATTGTTATCTGGACGCCGTCCCTCCATCAGTCCACACACTGGGGCAGGAATATTAACCTGCTGTCCATCGTCTACGCCTTTCGGCCTCGACTAAGGTACCGCCTAACCCTGGGCGGAATTACCTTCCCCAGGAAACCTTAGGTTTTCGGCGAACAGGATTCTCACCTGTTTTATCGTTACTCATTCCGGCATAATCACCTGTATGGGCCGGCAACCGTCGTTTCCGTCGGCCTTGTATCTCCCATACAGCGCTCTCCTACCGCTCCAATAAATTGGAACCCACGGCTTCGGTTTCATACTTACTCCCGTTCATTATCGGCGCAAGTTTGCTCGACCAGTAAGCTGTTACGCACTTTTTAAATGGTGGCTGCTTCTAAGCCAACATCCTGGCTGTCACTGCAAACTAACTTCCTTAGTGACTTAGTATGAATTAGGGACCTTAGCCGGTGATCTGGGTTGTTTCCCTCTCGTCCGCGAAGCTTATCCCTCGCGGACTGACTCCCGTGATAATTTTGTCGGTATTCGGAGTTTGGCTCAGTGAGGTATCCCGGGAAGGACCCCCATCCGAATCAGTCTCTCTACCCCCAACAAATAGTGGCACGAGGCTAGCCCAAAAGCTATTTCGGAGAGAACGAGCTATCTCTGCGTTTGATTAGACTTTCACTCCTCCCCACAAGTCATCCCCTCGGTTTTCAACCCAAGTGGGTTCGGTCCTCCACAAAGTGTAACCCTTGCTTCAACCTGCTCATGGGTAGATCACGCAGTTTCGCGTCTACGACCTATGACACTTTCGCGCTATTAACACTTGGTTTCCCTGTGGCTTCGACCCGTAAGGTCTTAACCAAGCCATAAACCGTAAGTCGCCGGATCATTATGCAAAAGGCACGCCGTCACACATTAACGTGCTCCGACCGCTTGTAGGCACATGGTTTCAGGTTCAATACCTCCCCTTATCGGGGTTCTTTCCATCTTTCGGTCGCCCTACTGGGTTCACTATCGGTCGTTAGAGAGTATTTAGCCTTACGGGATGGTCCCCGTGGATTCAGTCAGGGTTTCACGTGACCCGACCTACTCAGGAACTACTCGAGAGACTTGCACTTGTCGCCTACAGGACTGTCACCCTCTGTGGTTGGCCATTCCATGCCATTCGGCTAAGTGAAGCTTTGTAACTCCCATATGAGTAGCCCTACAACCCCGCAAAGGAAACCTTCGCGGTTTGGGCTATTCCGCTTTCGCTCGCCGCTACTTACGGAATCGATTTTTCTTTCTACTCCTCCAGGTACTTAGATGTTTCAGTTCCCTGGGTTTTATTGAGGATCTTGGGATCGACGCTCGTTTGTCAACTCCCCCAAGCTTTTCGCAGACTTCCACGCTCATTCTTCTAACGCCAAGACATCCCCCATGTGCCCTTAATAGCTTGACCACCAATATCTAGCGTCTTCAAGCCGCAACCGACCAACCAAACAACTCTTGCGAGCCACTCGGCCAACCAAACTGCAGCCTTTAACTTAGACATGGCGATTAAACCACTTATGTAACGAATTTGTTCTTATTCTTTCGAAACACAACTTATCGCTAACCCGAAGGCCAGCAACTCGCTGCGATTCTAAGACGCTATTAAAGAGTCGCTCAAGACCTTTACTCTTTAGCACTAACTCACCAAACTCCGAAGAGCCCAGCAAACCAGGACTATCAAGCACAAGCCTTAGCTAGATGCCATTTTCTTAACTTAAGCTGCTAAATTGTCAAAGAACACAGCCAGCCATAAAGGCTTGCTACTGAATGATCAGTGAAACAATACGGAACATTCCGTCGCGTTTCGCCAATCATTCCGGCCCCACCATTTTGACTCGAACTTCGAATCGTCCTGATCGGGGAGGGCCAAGTCTAACACAAGGCCCGAAAGCAGGTCAAGGGCCACCCAAGTTTTTTTCTTGAGCAGGCCAAGGACACAACGAGCAAACATTGGTCCAGTACCCAGCGACCTAATCTCGGTCGGATTGACGATCCGCAAGAGTTTTAGGCGTCCCTGTTCCAGTTGTTCCGGTCGAAGGAGCGGTAAGTATACGGAGGACGCCAGACTCTACAAGGGGCAAAGTTGGCATTTCTGAAAATTCGCTTTTCGCCCTGTTTTTGGCGGGTTTTTCGTCGGAAACGGCTCCGAGATGATCACTTATCGACACTTAGGCCGCCGAACTTGGGCAGCATTTTGCCGGCTAGGAATCTCCGGACTGGGCCTCCGAGTCGCGTGACACTCGTTAGCAACGACTTCGGCGCCGCCAACGATTCGCCAAAGGCTGCTCCATAGGTTCGATTGGATCTCTTCTGCCGGAAAATATAAGAAGAGTCGACACTCCGGCTTGTTTGGCTAAAATGGTTCTGTTGACCGTTCACATTCTATTGGGGAGCATCACATGTCGAATCCCTGGCAACCGTCGCCAGGCCGAGGGTTTGGGTCGCCGAGCTATTCCAAACCCTCGACCGCATCGCCCAACCAACCGCCGCTGGCTCAACCGCCGTTCCCCCAACCGCCAGCAGCACCGTCAAATTCCAACCTGCTGTGGATCCTCCTCGGTGTGGGCACCTGCGGTTTGTTTTCGTTGTGCTGCGTCTCCGGACTGTTCGTCGTCTATTTTCAACGTCCGATAGCCCTAGACGCGTCCAATCGTCCTGCCATTATCCCGCAATCCACCATGCGATTCGATGACCAGTCCAAGAATCCTAACTTGGGCGAGTATCGCAATAAGATCATGGCCCACAACGAACTACTACAGCACGTCGGACAAATCAAATCCCTCGAATACAGTTGGCACGAAACCGTTCGAGCGAACGACACCGAAGCAGTTGGCTTCGAACTGAAAGGCTCGATTCGATCCGGAGCTGTGATTGTTTTTGAATCCGTCGTCGATGGTCAAACCGTCTTGCGAAAGGCTGTTTTCCAGCAAGAACGAAACCGCGACGCGGAATTGTGGATGGCGTTTTGAGGACATTGATCTCGGAGTGGATTTTCTCAACGGCTTCTTGGCCTGATTTTTCCTGGAGCACCTTCTCATGCAGGCTGGCAACGAACAACGATCCATTCTCAACCGGCTTGAGAAGTCTCTGCGATGGGCAATCGTGTCCGGACTACCGCTTCTCATCGCGTTGCAAACCATAACCGCCGCAGCCCAATCGAATGACTCGGATGAATACCGGATCTGGACCGACTCGACGGGGCAACACAAAGTCAATGCGAAGCTGGTCGACCAATCCGAAAAAGAAGTCACGTTAGAGAAAACTGACGGGTCCAAAGTAACATTGGCGTTGGATAAATTGAGCGAAGGTGATCGTCAGTTCCTGAGGTCCATGCCGGCGAAGCTGGAACCTGAAGTCGACCCTTTTTCTGGCGGCCAACCCCTGGCTGAGATACAACGGCCCCAGAACCAACATCCCCGCGAATCGAACACATCGAGATCTCCGGTTGCGAAACCCGAGGGGGACTCATCATCTCCTCGCCAACCAGCCGAACCAGCACCGGAACACCATCTTATCCACCACGGGCTTCGTCCCACAACGAACTGGAATTACAAGCCCGAACCAATGCCTGACCCCGGCCCGCGGTCCAATTCAAGAATGGCGTTAACATCGCCCATTGCAGATGGTGAAATTGCGGACGCTCGCTTCAGTGCCGACGGACGTGTGCTACTGGTCTATATGAAATCTTTCGACGCACACGCACTAATCTTGCTGGACCTAATGGCGGGCAAAGTCATCTGTCGTCAAAAGTTGCCAAGCAGCACGCAAAACGTCGCAATTTCACCCTCCGGCTCTCGGATTGCAACTAAAGACTTCTTCGACTGGAAATCGATCGATATTTGGGACTTGCACGACAACCGCTTGACTCGTACTTCCAAAAGCATCAACACTTCGAGCAACGTTTTTTTCGGTCTCAATAGATTGTTTTTTGTGGACGAGTCGCACTTGTTCACCATTGGCAACAATTCCTTCTTGGTAGATATAGAACAACAACGAGTCGAATACGAAATGCCGATGGAGAATGTTTTGCATTATCATTTCCTTGCTTCTGACGGCAAGCACTTAGGGGTTCGACGCGAAAATGGGATGGACCTGTTGCGATTGACAGATAGTCAAGTCGTCGGCAGTCTGAACTTCGTGACCGAGGCAGAATCTTCGCGTCGCTTTTACCCAGATATCGCGTGGAACGAGCGGCACTTGATGGCGTTGGCGGATCGAGAACGACAGCTGTGGAATTTGCAAACGGGGCAAAAACTGGCCTCCTTTCCAATGAGCGTCGGCGACAGCCAAAGTCGAACTCATTTCGTGTCCGATTCGCTGATCCTTCACGGGGAAGACCTCTATCACATCGATGTGCCAACCTCTGTTTGGCGTTACACTTGGCCAACGAATGGCCGCGTGCTCTTTGATCGCGATCGATGCTGGTTGTTGACAACGGAAGCTCTGATTCCGATTCCATTGCTCGATTCCAAGCGGCTCCAAGAAATCGACCGAATGGTCAACACGATCAAGAATTATCCATTTCTAAAACGCGGAACCCGAATGAAACTGGACGTCGACTTCCGACACATGGGCAACCTGGGCGAAGAAGCCAAGTCGATCCTGCTCAAGCGTTTACAAGAAATTGGGGTCACAATCGACGACACCGCAACTCTACAATTGCGAGCCGACGTCCGCCGACACAGACCAACAACGTTGACCAAGTCGTTCCGAAGGAATGGACAGTTTGAACGCGCAACCGTCGAGATCCGCCCGTTGGTTTACGATCTGATGCTGGTTGAAGCCGGTCGCGTCGTTTGGCGTGTCCACGAGACCCCGGAAATATCAGAAGCAGCCCGCGGCAACGAGACCGCGCAGGAAATTCAAGCTCGTCTCGAAAACCCCAGCACTGACTTCTTTGCCAACTGCGAACTGCCTACGAAACTCTCGCCACAAATCATTTCGCCGACCCCAGGGGCATCAAAGATAAGTGCGGATGGTGTGGTGGAGTGACATCAACGAACATTTCGTACCTTGGTAACTCGTCGGTGCCTTGTTCCCGAGTAAAACGCCGGACCATTTTCGCAATTCGGCAATTTGGCTAAAAACGGAAGCAACCATTGACTTGTGTGTGTGTGTGTGTATAATGTGCGAGAAATAGAAATGTGCGATTGAGGCAATTTCATTCGGAGGGTGATTGTGGTGATTTGTACCATCAAACGTGGATTTAGCCTGGTCGAGTTATTGGTGACCTTGGGCATCATCTCTGTCTTGCTGGGATTGGTCATGCCCGCCGTACAGCAAGCGCGCGAAGCGGCCCGCCGAACCGCTTGCCTCAACAATCTTCGGCAACTGAGCTTGGCCAGTCAAGGGTTCCTGGTCACGAAATCACACTTCCCGGGTCCGGTGGTAAATGCCTGGCCAGGAACGGCTGGCTACACCAAAGACGCAGGATTTCTCTTTGAGTTGTTGCCGTATTTGGAACAATCACCGCTGCATGGCCAATTCGATCGGCAGAGCTATCTGCACTCGATAGCGAACCGAGATCGTCTGACAACACGTGTTTCGACGCTGTACTGTCCATCTGCGGGAGATCCGAGTGGGCTAACGAATATCGCTTCCGGGGTATCCGGGGCGGTGGTCGAAGGTCTGGATTCGTTAACGTGCGACTATTCAGGTTCAGGTGGGGTTTGGGATTTCTCTGGCCGAATGGATGGCAGCAACGGCGGTGTGGTTCGTCTGCGACTGGGCAACCAGTCTGGGACTCGTGTTGCCGAGGTTCGCGATGGGCTTTCCAGCACGTTATTAGCTTGGGAAAGTGCGGGCGACGGGCTGTACCTGCCTGGAACACAAGGATTGCGGCAAACCATTCAGGATGGGGCTCCGGAAACATTTTATTGGCGAGAACGGGGAGGAAGCTTCCAGTCGGTAGGGCGCGCGTCCAGTCTAACCTACCTGTACAGTTGGTGCGGATTCAGGACAGGTAGTCTAACAGCATGGGCTCCGTATGGAGTTCAAGTAAGTCCTCGCACTGAACTAGGTCGGGCCGTGAATATGACGAATCGGTTTGGTGAGCCGTTTTCGTTCCATCCGGGTGGTGCCAACTTTGCTTACGCGGACGGAGCCGTTGGATTCCTGGCCGAGGACATCGACTCGGCACTCCTCAGTTATTTGGTCTCGATTGCGGACGGAAACGTGGCGTCGAACTAGGGGTTCTCATTCCGTTCTCAAGGTGATTCTAACTGTTATTGGTGGTTGTCGATGGCGATAGACGGGATGACAAACACGGCTACGATCGGACGCGGTTTGGTGTTCGCGGTGTTGTTGGTTGCGGGACTAGCCAAGTTGGGGTCGGTGGCAACCTATGGCGGCGATTACGCCACGTTGGTAATGTCCGTAGCGCAAGGACTGCTGGAGATTTACCTAGGAGTGATCTACGCGAGTCGGTGGCAAGCCGGCATCATGCGCCGAATCATGTTGGGATTGTTTACGGTATTCTTGGCCTACAACGTGTACTTGATTGCCCAAGGGGCTAGTTCGTGTGGGTGCTATGGAAGCATTCGGGTGGCACCGATCTACTCGGCCGGATTAAACATCGGGCTTCTAGTCGTGATCTACTGGATTCCAACGAACTTTGTGAGGTCATTTAAACTTGGCACCGTGTCGTGGGGAGCATTGGTAGCATCAAGCATGATAGCAATCACGCTAGTCAGCTTCCCTCAGTTAACCGGCAACATGCGGAGTCACGTTGCTGTTTCACCGATGTTGATTGAAGCGGAATACGGGTTTGATGGTTATGAAATCCGCGTCCCTTTGACCTTGACCAATCGCACCCATCGTCAACTAAAGATCATCGGCTGGAATTCCAATTGCGCCGCCGAATTACTCGACTTCAAAAATTCTGTGCTGGAACCCGGAGAGAGTCGTAACTTTAATTTATTGTGGAAGATGGAACGAATGAACGACGAGGGCCGAAACTGGCTAATCAATGAATTGAAACAACATCGTACCCGAGAGGCGTTGGAAAACCTAAAGGGACTTCGTGTGCTGAGCTTCCTGAATCAGCATGGCGAAGAGTGTGCTCGGTGTCTACTTCAGGAAAAGTTAGCCGGGTCAGTGGTTGATCTGGCATTGGGAAGCGACTAGGGGCTATTTGAAAGGGAAAACCATGGTTAGAGATTTGTGTTCGTTTGTATGTTCTGGAATCGGAGTTGCATTGCTATGTCTTGGCATGATGGGCCAAGTGTTAAACGCAGACCCCGGCACGATTGGAGAGGGCGGTGGTGGCGGCTCGCCGCTGCCAAATTGCTCGGGTTGTTCAACTTGCGAGACGGTCAACCCAAATGACGCTGGTGTCAATTGCGGCACGCCACCGGCAAATTCCTCTTGCACCGTGGTCGGAAACGGACTCTGTCATTTAATTTGCGGATGCGCGGACAATGGCTTGATTGATGGCGACGCCACCAGAATGTCATGCAAGTGCAAGTACACACCACCTCCAGCGCCATGAGGTGGTGTTTAATTGAGTTGTATCAGAATTTCCAGTTTTAAAAATTATCGCCAAAACAGTGGAGGTACTCATCTCCCCTGTTTTGCGATGTTTTTCGCTTCGTCATCGACTATTTATAGAGAGTCCAACGTTATGGCTTGGATCATCATTGTTCGAATATTGGTACGTCTTGTTGTGCTTATGTGGATCGTCGGCGATCCTTTTTCGACCGTTGTGGGACAAGGGTTTAGCCCACAAGCCATTGACTCTTGGCAGGCAAGCATCCAAGCAAATTCGGAACGGTATGGATGGTCGCCGGATACTCCGCAAGTCAGTTGGCCATGCACACCTCTAAAAGTGGTCAAGCAGCACTCGAACAATCATATCGAGACGTTTCAGTTATTAAGTAATAACGTCATATACACGATTGAAAGCAGCACTGGGATTGAAAAATCAATCTACCTAAGCGACCGGTTCTATTGCATTCAGCGCCAGCTTGGATCCGACGTATGGACCCTGAAACAGGCTATTGCACGCGAAGAAGCTGACGATTGGAAATGGAGCCCTGGTCCGCAGTTTTCATACGGTGGTGCAAGAACTACTGCGCGTGTGCTAGTCGATTTACCGTGCTGGCCGTCTGGGGTGATGAAGCGATTTGATGAGCATATTCCTGCAGATTCGGTTCAGCTGCAGTCGGAAACCGAAAAAACGCTAACGTACCGGATTTCGACCTCGGAAAACTATACCCAGTCCGGAGAAATCATCCTTTCGACACAACATGGCTTTCGCCCGGTTTCAATCTCGTTGGGCAATGACACGGATCAAACGAAACGGCAGTTTCAGTATCACACCGACGATTTTACCGAATTTGATTATCAAAGGGAAATCCTGCGCAAAGAAGGCGACTCATGGGTGTCCATCCCACGGTTTGGCGAAAAATATAAGGTCAAGATTGACGACCAAGTCACGCCTCAAGAATTCGAATTGGCCTTTTATGGGATTGAATTGGAACCCAGAAACGCGCCCTACCCATCGTGGTGGTGGTTGATTTTGGCAGGTGCTGTTTTAATTGGATTGGCAGTATGGTTGCGACGCAGAAACGCATCGTGATTGGGTGTATTGTATAATGCTTGGAGCGGGCCGAATAAACGAATTCAACTACGTGTAAACATCATTGGCCAGCGAAACGCACACGGGCATGGTGCGTTAAGCGGTCGTCTTGGTTTACGATTCGTGATTGATTCGTGGCTCCAGTTCCAGGGTCTTGCCGACTCGCTTGGCTTGACCAAGTGCTTGACAGGCTCGGCTGAGGTCGCTCATGATTTTCAGACGTTCCAGAATCGCTGCGGAACTCATGTCGGTACTGACGCCGCGCGAGCGGGTTTTGAGATCCGTGTTATTTGGCTGCTGGTCCCCCGAATGGAGCGGCTCAACCATTTCTTGGCTCCTGTTGCAAACCTTCGATGTCGGCCAAGTCTTGCAACCGACCGGCGATGGTCTTCATCTGGATCAGTCCGGATCGCGAGACAACTTGCACGTGTTGATCAGCTAATTGAAATGTCTCGCGGTTTTGCCATGTCTCAAGAAACACGTCGGTCTCGGCGCGTTCTGGATGAAGTTCGTTTTTGTTACCGTTAATCGATCGAGTGCGATGTGTGATATCATCATCACATGGGTCTAACTTTTTCGCAAGTCATTAGATTCAATACCCGCCACTGGGGGCAGCCGACCTGACTGGGTTCCAACGTTGCGGTCTCGGCAAGATTGACTTGCCAAAAGAGCCGTTGACTCGACCGCTTGCCACCGCAAAGAGTCGGTCTAGCAGCCAAACTTGCGCTCCAACGAGGTTGAAACTCGTTGGGGGCGGGGAGGCTGCCGGGCGGGGAGGCTAGGTTGGGGTGGCCAACCGTACACGCAGCAACAGCTCGTGCAGGGCTGGTTTGGCGGTGGCGGTTTCGGGGAGGTGCGAGGTTTGATGGGCGGATTCAAGTTCGACGACCAAGCGTTCGTATTCGCGTTGGTAAAACGCCAAGTCGGCCGAGTCCAAAACGCCCTGCTCTGCCCCGGTTACTTTTCGCTCGATGAGCTCATCCAGGTACGAAAGTCGGGCCGTTTCGTTGAGAATTCTTAGATTCGCTTCGACTCGGCCAGTGCGCATCAAGTGAATGCCGGTCAACAAAACGCGGAACACGTACAACATGGGTTTGACTCGCGGCGGATCTTCCTTCAAGAACAGACCCCACTGCGTTGCAGCGAAGCCGATGTAGTGATGAGCATGATGCCGAGTCAAACATTCCGGAGCCAGAGCTTTTAACTCGGCGTGCTCGGGAGTTGTCTGCACCACCAACGGCGAAAGCAGTTGTTCCAGGACATAACCATTCTTCTTGAGCATCAACTCGAAGAATTTCTTGACGTCATGCGTGACCAGATCCAGTTCCATCCCATCCCGCCAACCTGATTTTTCGACGGTCCCGGGGCCAACCTCCAAACCGACCACTTCTCGAACAGGCAAAACATGCACGCCACGAAGATCAAAATCCGAATCCGGTGACGGAAACCCATACAAATGAGCACCGCTGATCGTAGCAAACAGCAACGGATACCCGTGTTCCAGAACTTGATTTTTTAATCGTGGATCGTTGATCATGGCAACTCGTCCTTTAGAGCGGCGCGGCGGGCTCGGATCAGAAACTCGTTGGCGGCCGCATAGTCGGGGCGTTCAGGCAAAGTAGTTTGAGCCAAGGCTTGTTCGAATTCAACGTGCAATGTCTTGCGCCATCGTTCGGTTTCCGACCAAGGCATTTGGCCGTGCTTGATTGCCAACAACCGCTCGCCCAGTGATGGATCCACTCGAACTGGCACCCACCCCTCACGCAACACTTGCACACCCGACCACAACAAGCGGATCAAGTGCATCACGTGTTTCCACTTGACTTGTCCCTGATTGCGAATGTCGGCCTGCATCTTTTTGAATTGCGACATCACGTAGCCGTTGTACGTTTGATAAACCAGCCGCGACAAGAACTTGTCTCGCATGGCCAACAACTCTTGAGCCAAAGGCGTTGCCGTTTCTACCAACGGAGAATAGAGACACTCCAAAACGTTGGGGTTCGCTTTGAGCGCCAAATTAATAAACTTTTGCAGCTCCCAATAGGATTCTTGGGTTTCATGGCACTCCAGCTGTTCAGGGGTCCCGTACAAGGACCAATGCAAATCGGCTGGCGGCAAATAGATCCCGCGGCGATCCACGTCCGATTGATCATCCGCCAAACCATAAGCCTGCGAGCCAATCACGCATTGGAAAATCACTCGCTGAAACAGATCGTGCCGAGCCAACAGGGCCGCGACGTTGCCAAAGTCACCCACTTGGAACTTGGCCAACGTCGTCAGTTCGCGCGACTGGAATGATTCTTCCACACCATCGGGAAAACGGACTCGATACGCGTGCTGGAGATCCAACGGCGCACTAACCACCACGCCGACCGCCCCGCGTGGATGCAGGATCCGACCATTTTGCGCCAGCACATCGACCAACACCACGACTCGTGTGCCGACCGGAAATGGGAAGTTGCCGAGCGAAGCGTCGGTTTGCGGGGCGAGGATTTCTTTGTCCGACATGGCGATTCCAGAATTGGTGTGTTGCGCAAGTCGTCGGATCGGTTGGATCGGTCGGATCGGTCGGATCTGACGGATCGGTCAGCGACTTTTTAGTTCCGCTTGCTGCTGTTCGGTCGCTTGGAAGTCGACTTGCCAAACGGTCGGTTCCGCTGAGCGACGGATTTCAACCGCCGTCACTTTGTACTCGGGGCAGTTGGTGGCCCAATCGCTCAGTTCCGTCGTTACCACGTTGGCACCGGACTCGGGGAAGTGGAACGTGGTATAAACCACGCCGGGTTGCACCCGTTCGGAAATCTGAGCCCGCAAACGAGTCTCACCGGCGCGGCTTTCGATGTGCACCCAATCACCATCGCTGATCGCACGTTCGGCAGCGTCTTCTGCGTGAATCTCCAAACGATCTTCGTCATGCCAGACCATGTTATCCGTTCGCCGCGTTTGGGCTCCCACGTTGTATTGCGTCAGGACTCGTCCGGTCGTTAAAATCAACGGAAATTTCCGGGTCACCTTCTCTTTGGTCGGCACGTATTCGGTCACGATAAACTTGCCCAATCCACGCGTGAATTCTTCCACATGCATGATAGGACTGCCGGTGGGGCGCTCATCGTTGCAGGGCCACTGGATGCTGCCAAGTTGATCCAGCTTTTCGTAAGAAACGCCCGCAAAAGTCGGTGTCAGGGCCGCAACTTCGTCCATGATCTCGGACGGATGGTTGTAATGCATCGGGACGCCTAACGCTCGAGCGAATCCGACGGTGGCTTCCCAATCGGCCAACCCCGCCAACGGCTCGGTGATTTTCCGTATCCGCGAAATTCGTCGTTCGGCATTGGTGAACGTCCCATCCTTTTCCAGGAAAGACGCGCCCGGAAACAAGACATGCGCGTACTTGGCCGTTTCGTTGAAGAAAATATCCTGCACGATTAGACATTCCAAGTTGCTCAAAGCGGCTTGAACGTGCTGGGTGTTCGGGTCGGATTGAGCAACATCTTCGCCCTGAATGTACATGGCTTTAAAATTACCCGCGACTGCTTCATTGAGCATCCCAGGGATTCGCAGGCCGGGTTCCGGATCGATCTCGGTGTTCCAATAGGCGTTGAATAACTGCCGCGTCGCGTCATCCTTCACGGAACGATAGCCGGGCAGTTCGTGCGGATACGAACCCATGTCGCACGAACCCTGGACGTTGTTCTGCCCGCGCAGCGGATTCACGCCCACGCCACGTCGGCCGATGTTGCCCGTGGCCATCGCCAAGTTGGCAATCCCCATAACCGTGGTCGAACCTTGACTGTGTTCGGTGACCCCCAAACCGTAATAGATCGCCCCGTTGCGAGCAGTCGCGTACAAGCGAGCCGCCCCACGAATCATCTCGGCCGGCACACCCGTGATTTCAGCCACAGCTTCCGGACTATTTTCCGGTCGCAAAATAGATTCGCGCCATTGCTCGAACGCGGGCTTCTCGCACCGAGTCGCAACAAACGCCTCATCAATCAATCCTTCGCTGGCAGCGACATGCGCGAGTGCGTTGATAACGGCCACGTTGGTCCCCGGCCGCAGTTGCAAGTGATACTTGGCTTCGACATGCGGTGACCGCACCAGATCAATCGCCCGCGGATCGATAACGATCAACTGGGCTCCCTCGCGCAAGCGACGCTTCAAACGCGACGCAAACACCGGATGCCCTTCGGTGGGATTGGCTCCCATCATGACGACGACATCCGCATCCGCCACCGACAAGAAATCTTGCGTCCCGGCCGATTCGCCCAAGGTCTGTTTCAAGCCATACCCGGTCGGCGAATGACAGACTCGCGCACAAGTGTCGACGTTGTTGTTGCCGAATCCGGTGCGAATCAACTTTTGCACCAGCCACGTTTCTTCGTTGGTACATCGCGAGGAAGTGATGCCACCGACCGACTTGCGGCCATACTTGGCTTGAATCCGGCGGATCTCGCTGGCCGCGTATTCAAAGGCCTCGTCCCAGGAAACTACTCGCCAGGGCTGATCGATACTCGAACGAATCATCGGCTCTTTGAGTCGATCCGGATGGGATGCATAGCCCCAAGCAAAACGACCTTTGACGCAGGCATGCCCTTCGTTCGCGCCGCCGGCTTTATTGGGCACCATTCGCACGACTTGTTGGCCTTTGACCTCGGCGTTGAACGAACATCCGACGCCGCAATACGCGCAGGTGGTCGTGACTGTTCGTTCGGCCTGACCAAGTTGGATCAGCGATTTTTCCGATAGCGTCGCGGTCGGACACACGTTCACGCAGGCACCGCAAGACACACATTCCGAGTCCAAAAACGATTCGCCGGCACTGGCCGAAACTTTCGAGCCAAAGCCACGTCCACTGATCGTCAACGCGAAAGTGCCCTGCACTTCTTCGCAGGCTCGGACGCAGCGACTGCACACGATGCACTTCGATGGTTCGAACGTAAAATACGGATTCGATTCATCTTTGGGTTCGGCACTTTGTTTGTCGAAGTGATTTTCGCCCGCGAAGCCGTAACGAACTTCGCGCAGGCCGACGACACCTGCCATGTCTTGCAATTCGCAGTTGCCGTTCGCCGTACACGTCAAACAATCCAGCGGATGGTCCGAGATGTACAACTCCATCACATTGCGTCGCAGTTCCGCCAACCGAGCCGACTGGGTGGCGATCTTCATGCCGTCTTCGACCGGGGTTGTACACGAGGCTGGGAAGCCACGTCGCCCTTCGATTTGCACCAAACACAATCGACACGAACCGAACGCCGCTAACTGATCGGTCGCGCAAAGTTTAGGGATCTTGATCCCGGCCAAGGCCGCCGCCCGCATGACCGAAGTTCCTGCCGGGACATGCACCGCCGCACCGTCGATCAAAACTTGGACCAAGTTCGTTTGCGAACTGGGCGGGGTCCCTAAGTCCACTCCCGGATCACGGCCCAAGCGTGTTTGCAGTTCAACGTACACACCACCGGCAGTTGAACCGCTCGGGCTGGCACCGATTTGTCCGACAATGCTGGCACGACTCGAAGCATTTCGCGCGATCATCGTTCAAAGTCCTCCGGAAAATGTTTTAGAGCACTGAGTACTGGGAACGGGGTCATCCCGCCCATCGCACAAAGCGAACCGTGTTGCATCGTGTCGCACAGACTTTCCAGCAACACAATGTTGGCATCTCGGTCTTGCCCCTGTTGGATGCGGTCAATCACTTCGACACCGCGAACCGAACCAATCCGGCATGGCGTGCACTTGCCACACGATTCTTCGGCACAGAATTCCATGGCAAACCGAGCCATCTCGCGCATGTCCACAGTGTCGTCAAAGGCCACGATGCCGCCGTGCCCGATCATGGCTCCGCGTTGCATGAATGCTTCGTAGTCCAAGGGCAAGTCAAAGTCGTGAGCCGGAACGTAGGCACCCAACGGCCCGCCCGCCTGGACGGCTCGCAGCGGTCGCCCGCTGGCACTGCCGCCACCGTAATCATACAAGAGTTCGCGCAAGGTCAAGCCAAAAGCCTTTTCGATTAGCCCCGGGCGCTGAATATTGCCGGACAATTGGAGTGTAAGGGTTCCCCGCGAGCGCCCCTGGCCATATTCGTGATAAAAGGCCGCCCCGCGTTCCAGAATCAGCGGGACACTGGCTAAGGTAATCACATTATTGACGACCGTTGGTTTGCCGAACAAACCCACATGAGCCGGCAACGGTGGCTTGGCGCGAACTTCGCCCCGTTTGCCTTCTAGGCTCTCCAATAAAGCCGTCTCTTCCCCGCAGATGTAAGAACCGGCTCCCAATCGCACTTCCATGTGAAACGCTCGACCAGAACCAGCGACGTTTTCACCCAACCAACCGGCGGCTGCACAACGTCGAATCGCTTCGTTAAGCGTCGTCCAACAACGAGGGTACTCCGAGCGCAGATAAATGTAGCCCATCGTGGCCCCGACCGCCAATCCAGCGATGATCATGCCTTCGATCAAACAGTACGGATCGCCTTCCATCAACATGCGATCGGCAAATGTTCCCGAGTCACCTTCATCGGCATTGCACACGATGTATTTCTGGTCGGCGGCAGTGTCCAAGACAGTTTGCCACTTGATCCCCGTCGGAAACGCCGCTCCGCCACGTCCACGCAAACCAGAGCCTTTCACCGCTGCCACAATCTCTGTCGGTGCCAGATCGATCGCGTTTCGCAAACCGGCCCAACCGCCGTGAGCCGCGTAGTCTTCTAGCGACAACGGATCGATCACGCCAACTCGAGCGAATGTCAATCGTTCTTGCTGTTTGAGATAGAGAATCTCCTCGGTCAGACCCAACGCCAATCGATGCGTCCCGCCTTGTAGAAAACCGCTCGCGAACAACGAAGGCACATCGCTGGGCTTCACGGGACCGTAAGCGACGCGACCTTGAACCGTTTGTACTTCGACCAGCGGTTCGAGCCAAAACATCCCGCGCGAACCATTGCGTACTAGCTCAACCTCAACGCCCAACGATTTTGCTTCTTGCAGAATTTCCCGAGCAACTCTGTCCGCTCCGACCGAAGCAGCCGTCGTATCGCTCGGCACATAGACGCGGATGCTCATGAGTGTCCCTTTGCATCACATCGAACGTGTCCAGTCGCCGGATCGTTCAGGATCTCTGCGAACACGTCCGAGTCCACTCGACCATAAACTTCATCGCCCACTCGAACCGATGGCGAGCAACCACAATTGCCCAGACAGAATACGGGCTCCAACGTGACCTCGTGATCGGGGGTCGTTTCATGGAAGTCAATGCCCAAACACTGCCGAGCATGTTGCTCCAGTTCTCGACCACCTTTGGCCTGGCAAGCTTCTCCACGACAGATCTGCACGATGCGTTTGCCGGGCGGCGTTGTGCGAAAGTCCGCATAGAAGGTGATGACGCCGTAGATTTCGGCTCGAGAAAGATTCAACCCGTGGGCCACGATGCCAATGGCTTCCTCGGGGATATACCCGCAGACATGTTGGATCTCATGCAAGATCGGCAACGTCGCACCGGGGCGATGTCGCTGCGTCTCGACAATCTCGCGAATCGCCTGCAGTTCCATGCGAATGAAGCCTTTCGAGCAATTGATGATTCGAGTGTCGCGGACCACTCCTTGGTCCGAAGTATCCGTTGGACCACGGAGTGGTCCACTACATTTGGTCCACTGCATTCTAGTCGGAACTAAACTAGCGGTTCAACAGCAACTAAGTCTCTACTAAGAGCCCATCCCCAAAGGGGTCTGACC
>JAUXWY010000263.1 GCA_030681235.1 Pirellulaceae bacterium
AGACCCGACACACGAGTTGGTCGAAGGTCTCATCAACATCGGCAGAAACTAAAACACGATGATCGTGGTCTTCCATTAGGTTAGCTCCATACCTCGAGTTTTGAGCAGAACGTGGAGTCGTTCAATCGCCCGGCGGTAGAGGGAACGAACCGCCTCCACGCCTAGCTGCAGAATGACGGCGATTTCATCGAATTGCAATTCTTCCAAGTGCCGCAAAACCACAACTTGTCGGTAGTGCTCCGGCAGCGCCTGCAACGAGATCATCAACTCTTGCCGCCGCTCTTCGCGAATCCGACGTTGACTGGGGCTCGACTCTTTGGCTGCCACCCATTCGGCCAACTGCATGACCGACTGCTCCGAGTCGAATCCACCACCGGGCTGCTCGCGTTTGACACTTCGCTTGGCCGCCCCAATATGGCGACGATGCAGTTGGACCAATCGTTCCCAAGCCAATTGTCGCAGCCAAGGGTAGAAGTGAAAGTTTCCTTGCCGAGCGAACTCTGGCAGTTTGATGGCCGCCTCAGCCAAGGCTTCTTGCACCACGTCCGATGCATCCGCCCGGACGGCGACTCGAGGATCAATGTAGATATCGACCATGCGACGTAACTTGGCCCGGTACCGATCCAGCAATTGATTCACTGCTTTCTTGTCGCCACCAACGACCCGAGCTAGTAAATCTTCCGTCTCGTCAATCTTTGACATGAGGTTGTCTCCAAATATCCGTTTGTCTACCTCGTGGTCGATGACGCAGAAAATTCTGCATTGGCCCGGTAGCCAAGTTCGAAAACTTGTTTTGCGACAAATTCCAACGCCGATCCTTGTAAGGAAGTTCCGCCAAAACACAACTGGGCGGTCGAAAGTTCTACCAAAATACCCAAAAATGGCGGCGCAATTGACCGACGTTCCACTTCCATTCGATGGAGCGGAACGCTACAGTTTGACGCGACGTCGATGATTTCGCTATTGGGTCGACTGTCGAAATCGCTACTTGCATACGAGGCCTTCAAAGGGACGCTAGTTGTGGAACACGGAGAATTTCCCAGCTTGGACGATGTTTGTCTCTCGAATCCGCCGGCACCCACTCTATCCACCCACCCCAGTAGCCCCGCTATTTTTCTGGCGGCAACGTATGCTTGTTCCGATCCCGACCAGGCCAACCGAATTCTAGGCGGGGATGAATTCGGTTTCGCGTACCAACGCGATGCCCATCCTAATGGCCTGCGGCTGGCCGAAAAATTCCGACTGTTGCACCATGCCGATCAGGCTCTCGTGACCAACAGTGGCATGGCAGCACTGTCAGCAATCGTCCTGCATCAACTTCGAGCCGGCGACCACTGCCTGATCAGCCGCTACTTGTACGGACGCAGTAGTGTCTTGATCCAACAAGAACTGCCCAAGTTTGGCATTGAATCCACCGAGTTCGACCCCACGGACCTGGAGTCGGTTCGCAGGAACGTGCGTCGCGGCCAAACCAAGCTGCTCCTCGTCGAAACCATCGCCAACCCACTGTTGCAAGTCGCCGATCTGCCGGGCCTGGTTGCCTTAGGTCGGGAGTACGGTTTTCAAGTCGCGGTTGATAACACCTTTGCCACGCCGTATTGGTGTCGACCATTAGAATTGGGGGTCGATTGGGTCTGGGAAAGCGTTAGCAAGATGCTGAACGGTCACAGTGACTTGATGATGGGGATGGTCTGTGGCAAAGATGAACATTGGGGACGAATTCGCCAAATGGCTTCGACTTGGGGATTAGGGGCGGCACCGTGGGACTGTTTCTTGGCCGAACGAGGCCTGACGACCTTTGGACTTCGCATCGAACGAGCCAGTCAAAATGCAGGTTTGGCCGCGCGATACTTGGTGGAACACAACGACGTCAAACAAGTCTTCTACCCCGGCCTACCGCATCACCCCACTCAGGCGAATCTGAAATCGATTGCCAACACCAAAGCAGCGTCGGACAGCCCAAATGATGTCGCTGGGAACGTCGTGTCGTTTGAACTTGATTTGCAACAACGATCTGTTGAACAGTTCATCGCCACCAGCGGGATCTTGTACTTCCCATCCTTAGGCGAATGCAGCACGACGCTCAGCCACCCTTGCAGCAGTAGTCATCGTCACTTGTCCGAAAATCAACAACGAGCCCTGGGCATCTCTCCCGGTACAATTCGTCTCTCGTTTGGCATCGAAGCATTCGATACGCTGCGAGAAAAGATCCGGGCCGGCTTAGGTGTCAGTCAGCTGACGACGCAGAAATAATTAGACGCTTGGAACAAGAAATTCGTGGTGGATATCCAACCGTTGGATGACGGAAAAAGGGCGGTGGCGTATCTGGCTCGGTACGTGCATCGAGTAAACCCTGAGTGATCATCGCATCAAGGCAGTCGACAGGTCTGTCGCATCTGCATTCGCGCCCAGTCTCGCGCTCCGGGTACTGAGCTCCCCTCTCCCATTTTGGGGGAGAGGGGTTGGGGGTGAGGGGGTCAAAACTTGGCCTCTTGTGTGATTTCTATTCCCGTGTTTCGACTCGCATATGACATCCGTTGCGCGCATTTTCAATCCGCAATCGCCAAGCGTCTTGAGCCCCCACGGTGCCAAGCGAAACGTTCATCACTCTGCGTCGCGGTTAAACGAAAACTGAACGCGATTGACTGTCAACCGCCGAGATTCCAGTAGATACGGGCGTTCTTGGTTTGTCGACCAACGGCGACGATGTCCAAGCGACCGTCGCCATCGAGATCGGCGACGCACAAATCTTCAATTGCCACATTCCCTTCGTCGACCAGGGTTCGTTGCCACTGGCCCGATGCAGTTTGTCTATAGACGCGCAACCCACGCCGAGTTGTAAACGTGTCGCCAGCGTTTGGATTGGGGTCGTCGCGAACACCCACGACCAACTCTTGCTGACCGTCTCCATTCAAATCGGCAAAACGGATCCCATGTCCCCAACGGAGCTCGTTATCAATAACGTTTCGTTCGTACGTGAATGCTTGCTCGGGGTCGGGTTTGCCCGGCGAGTAAACGACCACTTGATTTCCGTGCCATGGTTCAATGGTGGCGACAAGCCCTCGGTCATCCGACGAACGATCGATCTCACTGGCGCCGCGATTCGAACTCGGATGACTTTGGTCACCTGGATGAATCAACCGAGTTGTCCAAGCTTCGCCGGTGCCTTCGGGATAAACCAGACTCACGCCTTCGTAGGAGGCCACGAGTAGCGACTGCCCAGGCCGAGCAAAACCACCATCGAATCCCACACAGAAATTGTGCGCGACATGCAACTCGCTTGAGAGAACTTGCGGCTGCCAACTTGCCTTGTCTTCCGGGTTTTCAGGGATCTTCAGAGAGACAATCTGCAAAGGCCGGCCATCGGCCCAATTGTTTTGGCTCGTGGCTCCACGGCCCATAAGCGGAACGTGCACAATTTCCAAACGACCATCACCATCGAGATCCAAGCAACGAACGCGGTGAACGGTCGGCTCATCGCAAGGCAATTCGTACATCGACCATGGGCGGTTGACGTCCTCACCGCGCTTCAGCCACACCAATTGGCCGGGGATCGTGGTGTTGAAGGGCTTCCAACCGGCACCAACCACCAATTCGGGCAGGCCGTCGCCGGTGATATCGATCGCCGCAATACAAACGTTATCGGGATGCGTCTGTCCGTCGAGAATCACCAACTTTTCCCAGGCGACTTGGCGTTGCCCGGGGTTTCGATACCAAACAATTTGCAATTGATCGGCAACAACAATGTCCAAGTTGTGATCACCATCGATATCGGTCGAGATTACGGCGTAGCCAATGGACAGTTCGCGATCCAATTCTTGGATTTCAAATTTTGGTTCGTCCCACGCCCACACGGACCGAGCCAGAAAAAACCAGCCCAATCCGCACCAAAACGCCGTCCGCTGTGGAGCAAACATTACGACTTCTTTACCATTTGCGAGTAGTCCACAGCGATCTGCAGCACTTCGTCCAAGTAGAAATCGCGTTGGATTTCGGCGCTTGGCCCCTCGACCTGTTTGTTGACCGTGTCCTCGTCTTGTTTGTCGGCGTTGAACTCTTCACGCTCGGCCAGGTAGGCGGCCTTGTTTAACGTGACGGTCTTGCGCTGTTTTTGGTCAACGTAGCGTTTGATGTCACGTTCCAGACGTTGGAAATCCGTCGATTCATTGCGCCGTTTGACGCTGTTTTCTGTTAACTTAGCAACCACTTCCGCGCCCGCCATTTTCAACTTATTGAACCGAGCCGGCGGTACTTGATCAAAGGCGATCGCGTAGTCCAAATCACTTTCCGCGACGTCCATCTGTGCCGTGATGGAAGGCAGTGCCAAATCGGCCTCGACGCCCCGCAACTGAGTACTGTCGCCACCCGGACGATAGAACTGTTGGATCGTCAACTTCAGGGCTCCCAACGTGGTTGCGTTTGCCGACTCGCGGGAACGATCGTATTGGGCGGCCAAATTCAGCAAGTTTTGCACGGTGCCCTTTCCGTGAGTCGCAGGATCACCGACAACGACACCGCGGTTGTAGTCTTGAATTGCTCCGGCCAAGATTTCACTGGCACTGGCGCTGAACTTGCTCGTGACAACGACCAGCGGGCCGCCCCAGGCAATGTTGCCGTTGGTGTCATCCAATTGTTCGATTTGGCCCAACGGATCTTTGACTTGTACGATCGGTCCGCGTTCGATGAACAAACCGGTGCAGTCGATCGCTTCGCGGAGACTTCCCCCACCATTCATCCGCAGGTCCAATACCACAGAGTCCACGTTCTCTTGCTTGAATTGATCCAAGAGCTTTTGCACATCCCGAGTCGTGCTGCGGAAGTCGCCGGTTTGATTGCGGGCTCCTTCCATATCCGAATAGAAGCTTGGTAGGTCGATCACACCAACTTTGTACGGTGTACCATCGGGCTTTTGTCCTTGGTCGAAGACCTTGCCACGAGCCGCACTGTCGTTCAGCTCGATCTTTTCACGCGTGATCGAAATGGTCTTCAGGCCGCCGCCGTCCTTTTTGAGCACATTCAGGCGAACAGTTGTTCCCGCCTTGCCGCGAATCATGGCGACGACATCTTTTAGTCTCATATCGGTGACGTCAACCATTTCACCACTGGTATCTTGCCCAACGGCGACGATCTTGTCGTTAACACTGATCTCGCCGCTCCGATCGGCCGCTCCGCCCTTGACGATTCGGTTGATCGTGGTCAACCCGTCGTCGGTGCTTTGCAAGGTTGCTCCGATCCCTTCCAGATTCAACCGCATCTGGATCATGAAATCATCGTAGCTGGTCGGCGACATGTAACTCGTGTGTGGATCGTAACAGGTGGTAATGGCCGAAAGGTATATTTCAACGACGTCTTCATCGATGAATTGACCCATCCGACGGTTGAGCGCTTTGTAGCGTCGATGGAGTTTTTCGCGGGAGCTAATGTTCTCGAACGAACTATCGGCCTTGGTCGGATCCTCGGCCATGTTCTTTTCGTTTTCTTCGCGTTCGATTTCCAGCAATAAGAACGAGTACTTGATCCGTTTCCGCCATCGCTCGTTCATTTCAGCTTGGGAAGCGGAGTACTGGATCAACTTCGCATCGGTCGCCAATTCTTCCTGTGTAGAAAAATCGAAGTCCGAATCGATCCATTCATCGGCAATCACGACATTTTCTTGGACCCGCTTCAAATACCGATTGAAGATATCAAAAGCTAATTCGTAGCGACCTTCCGGCCACGCCTTTAGCATCTCATCCGAACGTTTCGAGAATTCTTCGATGTCCGATTGATAGAAGTAGACTTTTAGAGGATCCAAATTTCGGAAGTACATTTTCAGGCCTTCCGCAGCCATTCCACTATCGAATTTCTTCTTGGAAAAACTCAGTTGGCTCATCAACTGAAACGTGTCGCGACCGACAATTCGCAGCAAAGCATTTTTTGGTTTCAGCTCGTCCGTAGAACGACTGGCATCCACTGTTTCGTTATCGCGTTCGACGCGAACCACTTCCGTGGCCGGCATGCCGGTGTTGACCATCGCCGTTGAACCCAATAGGGTCCCCACCAGTACCACTGCCGATATCGCCACAAGAAACTTCACGGATCGCAAACGCATTTCGACATTCCCGCGCGAAAACAAATGACTTCCACCCTTCAGGAAACCCCTGAACGGCATCCAAGCACGCCTGACCCGACGGCCAAGACGCTCTACCTAGGTTTCCAATAGTAGACCCTTCTTTCGCCGCAATCAAGATTGATCTGTCATTGGGGCAGACGGACGTCAGCCTGCTATTCAGAAACTGACGGACTCGTATTTTCCATTACCCCAGTCCTCCAGGGGCAAAAACTCGACAATTTCGGATGCTTTTGGTCGTGGCCCAGTTTCGAACCTTTTGCCAAAATACGGGGCGGGCATTTCAGGACAATCTGTAACAAATCTCTAAAAACCTGCAATTTTGCGGCTTGATGAACTGGGGAGGGGATACAATTGTCAATTGTCGGTGATTTGTACGAGTGCCGATTTTAGGGAGGCCTGGCGGTGACAAGTAAAGTCTCCATTCTGGGTATTGTTTTCGCGACGTTCTTCCAGTGGATCGTGGTGGAGCAAGCTGATTGTGTCGCCCAAGAGTCGGCCACTACTTTACCCGTGCCGGTCGATACGGCCAATGTTCCAGTCATTACGCGTGAAGTAATCTTGGAAAAACAGATCAGCTATGCCAATAAGTCATGGGCTAATTTTTCGTTAGGAAATCTGGCAGCCGGAAAACGCTATAAGGTCCAACTACTTGTACAAAATGCGTCCACCAAGGACATGTCGTTCGCCTCAATCAACGCTCCCTGTGGTTGTTTAAAGTTCGAATCGAATTCCAAACTCCTGCCCCCCGGCGAAAGCACAATTCTAACATTTTTAATCGATACTCCGAAGCGTAATATCAAAACGAAAATTGGATCAGGAGTTCGATTCTTGGACGACATGAATGAACACGTCTTTGGCCTCGATTTTAATTACGAACTAAATAGCATGTTCAAGATCCTGAGTAGTGGTGTTGTCGTTGAAGTTCCGGAAATTGCTAATGAAGCGGGAGTGACCGTCAAACTTCCTGTGCTTCTCACCTCAGATGTAAATCCAAGCGAGCTGGAAGTTCAGGTGTCGGAAAACCTACGGGACCTTCAAGTAAAGTTTCATTACCAGGATGTGGAAAACCGGCATATCGAACTCATTGTTGTCGGGAAGAATATAATCGGATCAGCGATCTCCGGAGAACTCTACTTACGCCGAACGGGTACAGAGGAATACGATTCCGTCAGTGTCGTTGCGAAGCGGCGAGAATTCGTTTCTATCCGGCCCGAATCGTTACGCTTAGTAAAGGATTTATCCGACGGATCTTACACTTCCAGAGTTGTCATACGCGTGGATGAATCGACGAGCGAGAAACCGCAGGATCATGAAATTGCCGGGGACGCCCAATCATACATACGGAGAAAGAGTATTCTTGATCGACACAGAAAACAAAATTCGAGTTGCGACTAACGATTCCGGCGTCTTTTACAACATCCCCGGTGACTCATCCCCGATAAGCCTTTTCGGCCATTTTGGTGTACTTGAGATTCGTGGCGTCGCGACCTGCGATTGGGACTTAGCTTGGAACGATGAATCGCTTGCAGAATCGTTTAATCAGTGCTTGAACCC
>JAUXWY010000266.1 GCA_030681235.1 Pirellulaceae bacterium
CCGAGCCTCGATCAAAAGTCGCTGGGCGATGCTTGAAGTTCGCATCACCCAGCGGTTGCAACAAACTACCAGCGATAGCCGTATTGGAGATAAAACAGGTCGGCGTCGTTGCCGGCGCCTGTCAATTCGACAAATCGACCGGTGAACAATCGCGAGTATCCAGCCAGAACGTCGGAATTTTCGTTCAAGTGGAAGTTCCACAAGAAGTCAATCTCATGTCCGATCTCGCGCCCCGAAGCTCCGGAGACATCGGAACGTGAAACCCGACCTGCCGGGTTGTACAATGCGTCGTTCGCACTGGCCAACGTCAGATAGTGGTATTGCGTGTTGAACGTCACCCATTTGCTGGGGTAGGCCACCAAATGAACGTTGATGTCGTGAATATTTTGTCGACCGACGAAATCACCAAAGCCCATATAATAATGCCCGAATGGGAATAACTGATGGAACGTCGTACGTCGACCTGTCATCGGGGTATCGTCGCCCGAGGCCCAGTCATAATACAACCAGAGCGTTGGATTCCACGGTCGATCTTTGAAGTGGTAGCCATGGCCAATGGTTGCTGATCCCGCCAAGAGGTCTTCCGCTCCAAAGCCACCTATTTGAAGCATCCCTTCGTAGTCGTAGTGGAATTGGCCCTCGTTGCCGTGAACCCGCGTTCCAAAAGTATGGTTGTCGTAAGGTGGAGTTCCTGGACCAAATTGGCTCCCGGGAGCCGAGTGAGTCAGAAATAGGTAATAATGGTCCACGACGCGATTTTCAGTTGGCCTTCGCGTCAACCATGCACCGCCAAAGTGCTGATTGCCGTCAACTCGATCCATGCGTACGTCGTCAACCACCACAGGTTGAGTCCAGAACACGTCCAGGTCGGACTCTTTCGTTCTGCGGAACATGCGAACGCCGTCGAACGTGCGTCGCGTGTTGGCCCACTCCAGGCCCGACACCAAACGCTGCGAACCAAGTGTCAGTTCTTGTCGCCCGACGCGCGCCCACCATTCGCGATCGTTCACCGTCATGAACTGGTAATCGACAAACGCATTGAGAATATCCGAGTGATTTTCGTCGATGGCGCTCGGTGGCAAGGTGCCGCCGAAATGCTGGGCATCAATGAATTCGAAGTACACTCGGGCCCGGTCCAAATAGGACAGATCCATATAGGCTCTTGTTCGCAACAGTTCATAGTTCTGGTTGACGCCACTCAACCGTGCGTTTCGTTCGGCCATGTGCCGCAGCCACACCGATCCACCCGTCGTGGCCAACCAATTGCAGCCCAATGGCTGCCGCTTCAAGCCGTCGCTCCAACTCCACGACTTTTTGGGATCATCTAAAAACGACCAATTCACATCAAAAAACGACGGTTGCATCAACCCAAACGCCGGGTACGGAGTCGGCGGCGGAGTCTCGCGGCAATTGCCCAACAGGCGGTCTTGTAAGGAGTAGTATCCAGGGCCCGTCGGTGGGACGCCATAGTTTCCTGGTTTGGCTGGCTTCTGAATCACCGGGATGCCATCCCAGACGCTTTTCGGGGCTGCGGCTTTCGGATCAGCTGGTTTGGAACTCGCCACAGGCTCAGTCGGAGCAGCGTTCTTCGGATCCGGATTTGGAACCGGCTGAACGAGGTCGGCAGCAGGTGGGGAGGACTCGTCCGAGATCCGCTGAAGCCCATCTTGCGCAGTTGCGTCGGCGATCATCCAGCCGACGACCAATGCGAACACGCAGACCGTCGTTGGACGGTGCCTCAATCCCAACTGCGTGAGTCGCCAAAATTTTGCCACGGTCTCTTCAGTCGCATGCGTCATGTGATCTCCAACCTGATTATCGCCCTATAGCTGTGTATCGGTTGTAACGCTCGGATCGAATGATTGTCCAAAATCGATTCGTAATATCTTGCCGAATTTATCAGATGTACTCAAGAAACCACCTGTGCGTAACCGCACGTGGCGTGTGCGAAACGTCGAGAGTTGGAATATTGCAAATCAAGAAGGGTTGTTTAACCGCTGGAGCAGAGCCGGCTAAAACGACAGAACGACGTCGAGGCCCGCTGTGAATTGACGACTGCTGGTTTGGTCGTCGAACGGCATTCCGCCGCTGGACCAATCCCACCGAACCTCGGGTCGAACGAGCAGGTTCATGGTCGGCGTGTGGTTGATTCCAAAAGTCAATCCAAACAGATTGCCGTGACCCAAGGGGTCGCCGGATTCTGGATGGGTGATGCGAACTCCATCATTGTCATGAAACCATTCCCCGCGGACTCCGCAGGAAGTCCGGTCGTTGATGGCCAACAACAAGGCTTGGTTCAAACTAAACCATTGGGCGTTGTTGGGGTCACCTGCGGAATCCGCCGCAATTCGCTGGGCAAAGTTGAAATCAAACCAGCCCACATAGCTCCATTTT
Organism: Pirellulaceae bacterium; assembly: GCA_030681235.1. Classification (GTDB taxonomy): domain Bacteria; phylum Planctomycetota; class Planctomycetia; order Pirellulales; family Pirellulaceae; genus M30B19. Next base: position 2,395 of record JAUXWY010000266.1, read on the forward strand.
TCCGTTAGTTGTCGCGTTAGAATCAGCTCGTAGGTCGATTGCGCGTCGGTCAAGTCATTCGTTTCATCGCCATGGTACAGGACGTGAGTCACCGACGTGGCTTCGTCGTCGCTCAACCAACCGAGCGTTCCAATGTAGCCAGGTGATTTATTGTTATCGGTCGTGACGTCCCAGCCGCGCACCAACCCGCCTTGGGCGCTCCAGTTCGTACCGATGTCGGCCGATGCCATGACTCCCGTGTGGGTTGACGGTTGAGCCAACATAAATGCATGGGTGGCGGAGAAGAAGAATCGATCCAGTGATGGCACGCCTTCATATCCAATGGGCGACCAAAACCGGCCCACACGAAATGTCACGCCTTGCCCCCATGGATTCAGATTCGGATCAAACCATTCGGCGTAAACTTGCGGCGCGGCCAAAGAGACAAACCGACCCGAGTGCCACGAGTCATCGAAGCCTGCGGACTGTACTAGCCTCGCATCCGCACCGTACATCAGATCGATCCGACCGCCCCATTGGTAAGTTGCTGCGGATGGATCGATGGCGCGCTCGATGCTGAGGCCCAATTGATGAAACATGTGATCGTTGGCGCGGTCGTTGACGCCGTTGGGACCGTTGAGTCGGTTGGTGGGGCTGGCGGGATTCCACGTGTAGCTATTGGACCACCACCCGTTCACCTCGATTTGATGACGACTTAATAACGGTCCGGAAAAGAGTCGCCACGCGGTTGGTTCGTCCGCCTCTTCAGCTTCACTGTCGTCCTCCGCTGGAGGCGAAACGGCTACAGGATGATCGTCGGTGCGTTCTACGTTCGGATGATCGGTGAGCGATTGGACGGCCGGGCGCCTGGAGAAGCTGGCAGAAGTTGTCGGGATGGATTTTCGAGGGCTTGGTTCCGGCGCAATCTTGGACTCACTAGCCTCTGAGCGATCCGTCGAGGTAGAACTACGACCGAACGCAGCCATTGTTCGGACCGTGCCGGTCCCAGGATTTTTTGCCGCGTTAATCCGCGAGTTCTGCGTTGACTGCGGACGATCGGATCGTTGGCCCCAAGATTTTTCCGGAAGCGCGATCCAACACGCCGCCAGCGCCGTGAAGACGAATGCAGAGTGGCTCCAAATCATTGATTTCACCGTCGGGTGAGGACGAATCTACGCGAAGGTGCGCCATTCGGCTTGGTTTCGGCAAACTGCTGGGGATCGGTTAAATGGAATTTTTCGGATTCTCCGGTTTTACCGGCACTCATCCTGGTAGATCCTGGAATACCGATCAACGAAGGATGTCACTCATGGCTCATCGACTGGCGCCAGCATGATCGCGGCCATTTCGCCCAAAATTTTAGGAAGGTACGTTATCCCCGAATAATGATCGACGGGCATTTGAATATGGTGAGATTCCGACAAATTCGCGGCGTCCGCCCACGCATGACAGCAGCTAGGTGGAACGACATCGTCTTTGATTCCACTATAGAGCCAAGTTGTTTCGGCTTTGACGCGATGAGCGATACGCAGTGGTTCCACGGGTCGTGCCAATGCGATGATCTGCTCGTCGGATAGTCCGGCCGTCCGCAATCGTTCTCGAACCTTGGCGGCATCTCGTTGGCCTCGCAAAACCACGTCATGCAAATTCCCACCGGCCAGAAATACGAACTGACGATCGTAACTCTGGTCAAGTCCACAAACGGTTGCGGTGACAAATCCGCCGAGACTCGTTCCTTGCAGACCGATTCGCTTTTGATCCACGTGGGGCAGAACAGCAATGGCGTCTCGTGCTCGCCGAACATCACCGACAGCCTGTTGCAGCGCGCCGAGAAACTTTTGCGGGTCATCGGCGATCGGTTGGCCTCGAACACCATAACCTGGGAGTTGAATCAGAAAGGCGTGGACGCCCATGCCGGCCAAACCGCGCGCGATCAATCGTCCGACCGCCATGTTTCGCCCCGATTCGTGAACGACCACCACGGCTGGGGCGGTCTGAATGTCCCCGTTTTCATTGCGTGTGGCGTACCACTCCATGGCAACGTTGTCGCCATTGGCGTCTCCTTGTGGCCGCGGCGACGGAAACCGAACCAGCCAAAGTCCAAACCCGCGTCGGGGTTGCTCCAAGGTCACGGAAAAATCTTCAGGCACCCACCGCAGGCCCTTCAGGCAATCCGCTGCATCGCCCGGGTCAACGGCCGCGACGTCCAAACTATCCTGGGCCGAAAAAACCTGGCCAGCCTTCATGTCGGTCGGTGAGTCTGCCAACGCGGGCTCGGCTTGGATGGCCCAGGCCCCCGATGTCGGGTTCTCTTCTGCCAGAATGAAGAAACTTAGCAAAATCAGCAGGTTTCGGCGAAATGTCATACAATGCTCCTAGGTATGCCTCGAATGACTGATTGTACTCCACCCGCAATCTGATGCGAGTCGACGTAGCTGAGTAGAGTGGGACCATGAACGAGCCAAGTCACAACCAAATGCCATCGAATCCCAAACGCGGGACTCCCACACTCGGGGGAAAGCAGTTCTGGACGGATTTTCGTTGGTGGCATGGGCTGCGTCTACAGCAGAATCAAGTGACGCGACATTGGCGAGTCTTATCGGCGCAAGATCGTCGCGTGGCGAGCGGTGACTTGAAGTCGTGTCTACGCCTCTATCGCGAACAAAGGAGCAAGATTTCTGAGCTTCCTGCGGATCGAGTGGTCGTTCTTGTCCACGGTTTGATGCGCACGAGTTCCTCGTTGAAACGATTGGGACGATATCTCGAAACACAAGGTTGGTCGGCGGTCGTTGACTTTCGATATGCGAGTTCGCGGGCCACGATTTCTTGCCAGGCCGCAGCGTTACACTCGGTCATCAAACACTTACCGGGCGCTCCACGTCTGAGTTTTGTGGGGCACAGTCTGGGAAACATTGTCATCCGTCACATGATCGGTGATTGGCAACGATCGGCAAACGGAATGTCGTTTCTTGACCGATTGGATCGAATCGTGATGTTGGCACCGCCCAATCAAGGAGCGGCCATCGCCCGAGCGCTTGGATACACCGGACTGTTTCAATTGATTACGGGACGAGCGGGAACTCAATTGGGTAGCGGGTGGCCGGAAATTGAAAGTCGCCTGGCGGTGCCGCCGTGTCCGGTCGCGATCATTGCGGGCGACGCTTCAATCGGAAAGTGGAATCCTCTGGTTCCGGCACCCAGTGACTTGGTCGTGGCAGTTGCCGAGACGAGCTTACCGACGGTCAAAGACCACATGATCGTTCCCGCCATTCATTCGTTCATCATGGAGAACAAACGGGTACAAGAAGCGACCGCGAAGTTCTTGAATGGCATGCCGTTGCCCGAAGCCTGAGCGTCGTTGATTCGATTGCAGCGGAGTTGTGGATTGGCTAGCTAAAGAAATCGACTTCGCACGCTCCGGCACGCAATCCGCGTGTTGCCTGATGGCAAAGTTCCGACAGTTCGAGTATCAGCGGCTTGACCTGGTCGACCTGCGGGTCGTTTTTCGACGCGAACTCAACGGCTCGCGCCGCCTCGCTGAGCGTCGGATATCCGTAGCCACCACCCGAGCCCTTAAGCTGATGGGCCAATTGCGCGATCTCGTCGAATCGCCGGCTCTTGATCAATTCCAGCATCCGATCGGCTTTGTCGATCAGACGACAAACAAAGTGCTCGATTAGCGGAAGAAAATCCGGATCATCGCGAAGTTCACTATAAAGAACGGTATTTGTTTGCGAACCCGCCATGGCGTTAAACTCTTGTGGAAACTTGGATCTCACCAGAAAGGTAGATCGCCTGCGACCGGTTGGGCGTAGAATTCGGAAGAATTGGAGCCCATGCGAGGCTCCACGCCCCACAGAATCGATACACGCGGTAAAACCTGTCGGGCTTTGCAACGTTGGCACGAATCGTGGGTCGTCACCGAACATCGATCCACACCAACCGATGATCCGATGCCAAAACCAATTCACCTTCGGGCTGTTCCGGAGTCGGCCAAAAGACCCCGCTGCCGCAGCATTCCAGATTTGCGGACGGCAGGACGTAGTCGACTCGTAAATTCCCGGTGGTATCGTCGTTGAAGTCCCCGGTGTCCTGTGCCGGATCGCCGCGATGTTGGAGGTTGATTTTGGCTTGTGACTGAGCGGCGCGACTTCCACCGCTGCTTTTAGGTATTGCCGAGCTATTGATCAACGGATTGGTCGTCGCGATCGATTTCATTCAAGAGCAAAACGTCGGGTCGAACCAATTGAATGATCTCGGCCAACCGCTTGGCTTGCTGGGATTGGCCGGTTCTTAGCTCCGCAGTGAGTGCCCCTGCCTCTCGACGCTCGAGTGCCATGTTGAACGTCGCAAACCGAATGGTACCGGCCAGTTGCCCTTCCCAAAGTCGATCCATTCGGGCCGGAATTGGCTCGCTACTTTGCGGCAGATAGGCCAGCACCGTCGGCCCGAAAAAGAAGAAGAACTTCAATATGAAAAGAAGAAGCAAAACTCGCGTGCTTGGCTCGTTTAGTCGATTCTGTTCCGGCCAATTTGAAACAGGAAAAAAGCGGTAAACGGCCATCAGGTTTCTCCGAGTTGGGCTGACATGCCAGTGCTTGAATCGTATCTGGCCAGATTTGTGACGGCCCGCGATTGGCTCTGATCGGCTATTTTCGAAGAAACCGACCACTAGGGCCGCACGTCGAATGTGCAAATCTTAACCGACTTTGCCCTTCGAGCCGGGAATTCTCCGGATTTTCTGTCGTTTTTCCAGATGGACGACGTGAAATCACATGAGCTTGTTTCAAAAACGACACAGATTCTTGACCGGTCTCGATTGCAGGACTAAACTGACTTAAGACGGTGAGAAATTGTTGAATGGAGTGGAACGGATTTTCTGCTTAGGTTCCCAAACTAATTTTCCGGTTGGAAAACCGCAGGTCGCGTAGCGGAATTCGCCAAGAATTCCGATGGGCGCTGGCCAATTCGTGGCAATCACAAATCATGCGAGTTTCAAAAAATAGCCCGATTCGAGTCTTACTGGTGTTTGTCGGCTTCATGCTGCTGGCATTAGGCGGCCTGTGGCTGACCGGCGGTCGGCCAACCGAGTTGACCATCGAGGTTCGTTCCTCGCTGTCCTCGGTCGTGTTGTCCGAACGGTTCGAACAAAAGCTTAAACTTTTGCCGGAATTGTCGGCCTCTGACACCAATGTGGATGCGAGGCGGATCGTACCGATCCATGGAACCGCGGTTGCTCCGCTTTCAATGCTTGGTATGCCAGGCCAAGTGACGATTCCCGTGCTCCTGCCCATCGCCGATATAGTTTTCAGTTCGGAACCGTCGGGACAGTCGATCCTCGACCCGGCCATCGTGTTTACGGACACCCAATTTTTTTCCTCGGATGCCATGGAACTGCAGTGGTACGGACGAGACGACGACTACTTCTATTTGCAAGAATTCGACGCTCAAGATCACGTTCGATTGGTGAAATTGGATCCTGCGCGGGTCGAGTTTTTCGCTGAGGGCTTGGAGGGGTGTGTCGTGCGATACGTCATCACGGTCCAACATTCGGGTTGGAAGCGGTTTTATGGCAAGATGTATTCACGCACGTGGGAAGAGTCCGCTCGAGTTCGTTTGGCCTGGATCTGTCAACAATTGGAAGCGAACGAGTAACATATTTGGCGAAGTCTATCTTGGCGTCGAAAAACGACTCTAACTGCCAAATCATCTCTGCTTCGCAGTTCGCCCAATTTGCATGGCTCCGAATAAAAGGCCGATAAACAGCCCGCCTCCGTGCGCCCAGTCCGCCATCTGGAATCCAACCAGACTGCGATCCAAACCCACGACGCCCAACATAAACCATGCGATCCAAATCATGACTGAAACCGGTGACATGAAATATTCCGGCACAATCTTCCAAGTTCCCCGCATCCAGACGAATCCGAAGATCGCATAACCCACGCCTGAGAATCCACCAAACGGGACCACCCAATATCCCGCCACCGAATAGGCCGGCGTGCCGCCAAATTCTACCGGTACGGTCGCCTGAAGTAGATTCGGGATCGCTGCACTTGTCAGCACGAGACTCAAAAAGCACGCGATTCCTTCGCGTTGTTCAATATGGAACCCCAACCTGACCAGCCAATACATGTTGAAAATGATGTGCGCGAAACTCATGTGGAGAAACGCCGGAGTGATCAACCGCCAAACCTCTCCCTGCATCAAGTTGTAGCATTGTCGTTCCAACGAGCCCATCGAGTCCAATTCGGCCGAGGCAGGGGCAAACATAAACGCCATGGATTGGACGGTCGCTGTCTCCAGGTTGAAGGAAAACTTGGAGGTGACAAACGCGATAATGCAAATGAACAACAACGCCATTCCGACCGGCGGTTTTCGACGAACGGTCCGCCGGTGCACTTTTTGCACGTTCTTTTGATATTGTCGGACGCGATCGAGCTGCTTTTGGCGAAATTCGTCCGCTTTGGTGGTCGCTTGGCGGTACTTGGGATCATCGGGATTTCTAGTGAATTCTTCGAAATCCTGTAGCGCCTGTACCAAATGATCTTCTTCCACGATCCACAGATCGAACCCGCCGCCCGGAGCCGGCGAGATCTGCGCTGGCATTTCGCTGGCTACCAAATAGTTCACGAAGTATTGTGCGGTCTCGTCCGGAAATTTGCCAATTTTTCGCATCTAAAACGCTCAAGAGATGTCGGATTTCAGATCGGCCATCGCACGCAGGATCGCTTTTGCGTCTTTGGGTCGATTGTCAGGATTGGCTTCCACGCACTTCATCACGATCCGAGCCAACGTGGGATTTAAATCAGGGCGATGGATCATGATGTCGTTCGCCGGACGCTGGTCATGGTGGAGCGCCGCCAACCCGCTTGTGTCGGTGGCATCCCACGGATGCTCGAAGCACAAGAGTTTGTACATGGTAACACCCAACGAGAACAGGTCCAATCGCTTATCGGTCGAGCGGCGTCGAACGACTTCCGGGGCCATGTATTGGGGGGTGCCGGTCCGATTCCCGGGCGTCCGAAATTCTGGCAGGTCTGGGACGCTCAAGCCAAAGTCAATCAATTTTAGTTTCTTGAAATCGTCGTACGAAATAAAATTGCGTGGGCAAATGTCTCGATGGATAAAACCCTTCTCGTGCACGGCGTCGATCGATTGCACCATCTGGATGAGCAAGGACATTCGATGTGGAATCAGCCCCGGGTTCTTGTCGTTGATCAGAGTATTCAAACCGGGGCCACAAACGTATTCCATCAAGATATAGTGTTCGTTCTTGGTGGTCGTCCCATATTCAAAGGTCTTGACGATGCAAGGGTGATCCATCTGGATCGCGATCGCGCCTTCTTCTGGTTTGTTCAACCCCTTGAAGCGTTGTTCGAAATACGCCCGCTTTTCGCTGTCCAGCAGTTTGATTCCGTATAGATCACCGGTCTTGATCTCGCGGGCCACGCGGAACTTGCTCATCGTGCCGGAAAAGGAGTGGCGATCCAATTCGTACTTGGACGACAGATCCAGTCTTTTCCGGCTGCCACCGCCTCGCGAGAACCATTTGTCGAACAAACCCATGTCGTTATCCGCAAAATCGCCAAATGCCCGAATTTATCCAAGAACTCGGTACAATAACCGCGTTTAGTTTACTCGATTGTTCGAATTTGCCTACATTGGTCCGGTCAGAATCCGACTGCCCAGTCGCCGCCAGTCATCCGGGCGTCTTTCCGACGTTGGACAATTGAGGCACAATCTCGCTTGAGGCACTGGGCCTCGCCTGGAAAAACACCACGGATCTATGATGGACCCCCAACGACATCGCATTCAAGAAGACCTCCGCGGCTTGATCTCTGGTCAAGTTCTCTGCGACGATGTCACTGTCCAACAGTACGCAACCGACGCAAGCATTTTTCAAGTGGCACCGCTGGGGGTCGTGCGACCCGCGAGCCACGAAGACGTGGTCGCGGTCGTTAATTACGCGCGCGAACGTCAGATTCCGCTGATTCCCCGAGGGTGCGGATCGGGGCTCGCCGGCGAGTCGCTGGGGAACGGACTAATCATCGATTTTTCGACGTCCATGACCCAAGTCTTGGCGGTCGGACGCGATTCGGTGACGGCTCAACCAGGCATGGTTCTTTCTAGTCTCAGCAACGAACTGCTCAAGTATGAAAGAATCTTGGGAGTGGACCCCGGCAACCGCAGTTTCGGTACCTTGGGTGGAGCGGTGGCTCGTGACGCGTGCGGCTCGCGTTGGCATGATCATGGAAGCATCGGCGAACAGATCTTGGGCCTGCGTTTGGTTCTGGCCGATGGCACGACCATCAACTTGGGGCAAACCGCCAGTGAATCGACTTCCGAGAGTCGCGCGGCCAAGTTAATGCTGCAAAACCAAGTTTTGAGTTGTCGGGAACGAATCGAACCGTTGCTCGCCGCGCAAACCACCAAGGTTCGTCCGGCCGGATATCGACTCGCCTCCGTTTCCACCGAGGGCGAAGTTGACTTGTTGCCGTTGTTGGCAGGCAGCGAAGGAACACTGGCCGTGATGACCGAGGTGACGTTGCGCACGTTTCCCTTGCCAAATCATCGCGGCGTGGCCTTGCTGTTTTTCTCTCGCATCACCGACGCGGCTCGCGTAAGTGCTCATTTGAATTGTTTGCCCATTCGCGCCTGCGATTTGGTCGATCGTCGCTTGTTGTCTTTGGCTCGCGAGGCGGATGTTCGTTATGCCGAATTGATTCCGCAAGGGGCCGAAGCCATGCTGTTGGTGGAAGCCCAAAGCGATAGCCAAACCCGGTTGCTGGATACACTCAGTGACATCTTGGTCGTGGCGGACGGGTGCCTGAAACAAGGCGTCCCGCATTATGTAACCGTCGAAAGAAACAAACGCGACCTGTGTTGGCGTTTGGTTCGCCGAATTATTCCCGCCTTGTATCGTCTGCGTGGTTCGACCCGCGCCGTCCCGTTTCTGGAGGACATTCTGGTCCCGGCGGACGAAATGGATCAGTTCTTTATATTCGCGCAAGAACTGCTCAATCAACACAAGTTGACAGCGTCCATTTTTGCGCATGCCTCACAAGGACGAATTCAATTGCGGCCGTTTATCGACCTGGCCAATCCGACGGACATGGATCGGTTGGAGTCCTTGACGGGAGCAATTTACGAAGATGTTTGGCAGCGTGGTGGGTCGGTTGGGACTTACGGCGCTTTGGGCCTGTCACGCACGCCCTATTTTCGACGTCAGGCGGACTCGCTTTACCCCGCCCAAGCCGAAATCAAACGAATTTTTGATCCCAACTTTATTCTCAATCCGGGCAAGATCATTCGCAGCGGATTTGAAACCTACCACAGTCAGATTCGTTCGGTGCTACCGCAATGCTTGATCACACCAAACGAAAATGTCTCGCCCATCGGCTTGAGACCTTCCGTTTCGAACCCAATCACTTCGACCGCTGCCCACTCGGACACATCTGCCAAGAACGATCGCGATGTCAACAACACCGTGCCTAAAGAGTTTGCGATTATCGATCCCCAATTGAATTGGGACCCCGAGACGTTGGCTCACAACACTCGCAACTGCAACGGCTGCGGCCAATGTCGGACTCACGGCCGAGTCGAGAGAATGTGTCCCGTGTTCCGAGTCTCTCGCGACGAGGCCGCGTCGCCACGTGCCAAAGCCAATTTGTTGAGGTCCGTCATCACTGGACAACTGCCACCCGCGAATTTGTCGACGGCTGAGATGAAGGCGGTGACCGACACTTGCTTCAATTGTCACCAATGCCGAATCGATTGTCCGGCAGGAGTGGATATCCCCAAAATCGTCAATGAAATGCGAGCGCAATATGTCGCGAACAACGGGTTGGGGTTGGCCGAACGGTTGCTTTTGCGGATGGACTGGATGTTTTCGCTGGCCAGTCTTTCACCTACGCTCGCTCACTTTTTGTTGACGCGAACATGGAGCCGCTGGCTGTTGATGCGAATGACCGGGATCTCAAGACAACGAAAGTTGCCTCGCGTTCACGCGAAAACATTCCTGTCTTGGGCGAAACGTCGTCGACTCAACAGACCATCGTCCGGCGACGGACGACGGGTGGTGCTATTTGTGGACGCGTTTGTCAATTGGAACGACCCGGAGCTTGGACGTGCCTTGGTAGCGCTGCTTGAACACAATGGAATCTCGGTCACGGTGCCATTGAATCAAAAGTTTTCCGGGCTCAGCTTGATTTCGGCCGGAGCGATCAGCGCCGCGAAAAAAGTCGCGTCGGCGAATGTTGCTGCATTGGCCGAAGCCGTTCGCGATGGAGCGACCGTTCTGACGATCGAACCCTCAGCGACATTGGCTCTGCAACACGAGTACTTGCATATCTTGTCGGATCCCGACGCAAAACTAGTCGCAGATCACACGTCCGAGGCAACTCATTACTTGTGGGAACTTTATCTTCAAGGCAAGCTCCGCACGAACTTCCGCGAGACACCCATCCATTTGGCCCATCATCTGCCGTGTCATCAACGAGCGACCGTCGAGGGGAATCCGGGAGTCGAATTGTTGAAACTGATCCCGCGACTGCAAGTGACCGCCGTTCAAAAGGGCTGTTCCGGAATGGCGGGCATGTTTGGAGTCTTCGAACGAAACTTCCGGACCGCCCAGCGCATCGGAGCCGAACTCATCCGCGAAGTTTCCCAAGATACCTATCAAGCTGGAACGACCGAGTGCAGTTCTTGCCGCATTCAAATGGAACAAGACACCGACAAGCCCACCGTTCATCCGCTCAAGATCTTGGCCCGAGCGTACGGACTGATGCCTGAACTGGACGATGTTTTTCAACGAAGTGGTCGCCGTGGGCTATTGTCATGAGCAGAGCGACGTCGTGAATCACAGGACCTTGTATGTCTGATACGATCGATCCCAATACCGGATGGTGGCGGATACTTGATGCCAACTTCAATCGCTGTGGCGAGGGCCTTCGCGCGATCGAGGACTGGTGTCGGTTTGTCGCCAACGAGCTTGCCCTGTCGAAGTTGGCCAAGGATACGCGACATCAACTCCACGAACTGTCCGCTGAATGGTCTCTAACCAAGCGCCTGACCGCGCGTGATGTTCCCTCCGACGTCGGGCGGACCATCAAGACCACCAGCGAGTCTCAACGGCCAGACGACATTAGTTTTCTACAAGCCAATTTTTACCGCGTCCAACAGAGTCTGCGCGTCCTGGAAGAAACGGCCAAACACTTGCAATTGTCCGCGACTCCAGTTTTGGAGCACTTGCGATATCGAAGTTACGAGTTGCAACAACGTGTGGTCCTGAGAACTTTATCCGCGAATTCGACCGCAGAGGTCACCGACGAAAGTTTGGCCTCTGCTGCACCAAGCATCTCTGCCGAGAGGAAAAGTCTTTCCGAACGGCTTTGCCTTTTGGATCAAGCAACGCTGTACGTTTTGACCGATTCATGTGGCGGCCTTTCGGCCTATCAACAACACGTCCGACAACTCGTGGCCAGTGGCGTCGACGTGATTCAACTGCGCGACAAGAAATTGTCCGATCACGATCTGTGGGAGTACAGTTTGTGGACGGCCCAAGAATTGGCCAGTTCGCGGACGCTGTTCATTGCCAATGATCGACCCGATATCGCAGCAGCGGCCAAAGCCGACGGCGTTCATGTGGGGCAAGCGGAATTGCCCGTCGAGGTCGCTCGACAAATCGTTGGCCCGCAAGGTTTGGTTGGGATTTCCACGCATGATCTGGCACAAGTAACCGCTGCCCACGATTCGTCAGCCAACTATCTGGGTTTGGGCCCGGTGTTTCCGTCAACAACCAAAGGGTTTGCCGAATTTGCCGGTCTCGACACGATTCGCCAATGTGTTCCGGCCTTGGAACGTCCAACCTTCGCAATCGGAGGCATCAACGAACACAACGTCGAACAAGTCTACGCGACCGGCATAACGCGAATTGCCGTTCAAGCAGCGCTGGCGCCGGGTAAAGCATCACCCGATGCCGCGCGGCAACTACGACAGACAACCACCAGACAGTGACCTTCGAACCCTCAGATCGGTGATCTTCAAATCAGGCCTCAGGCTTCAGATTTTGAGATTTTGAGATTTGAGATTTGAGATTTTGAGAACGGCAATTTGCAATCTGCAACTTGAACCCTGAAGCCCGAATCCTGAAACCTACAACTGCGATCTGACCCAATCCCATGCCGCATCAGGGGTTGATAGTTCCTGATCCAATTGCTTCCGTCGCAACTCCGCTAGGCAGCGACCCATCCGCGGGCCCTCCGCAAAGCCGCGTTTCTTCAGTTCGTCGCCGGTCAGCAGCGGTGGAGGATTTAGCTCATCAATGGGACGGCTCAAATGTCGACGGCATAGTTCGACGTCTTCGTCGGAAATCCAGCCACCAATGGTCAATCCCGCAGCCACGTCCAGCACCGCGTGAATCTTGGGAGCAATCAAGGTTGGTTGCAATTGACTCCATGGCAACTGACTGGCGCAAGCGATGGTCGGCAAATGAATTTGGATGGCGTGAAACACCGCTTTGGATTCATTGGAAAGCTTCCAAGCATGCACGACACCGTTCATGACCTGGGCCAATTGTGACAACAGGGGGTTTCCCAGTATCGGTTGGGTCGCAGGTTCGATCGCCAGCAATTGCCGCAGCGTCACGATAGAAAGCGACACTTCAAGATCGGAACCCGCAATCGGGCTCCGGTCAAGATCTTGACAAATCGTTGTCAACGTGGAGCGAGAACTCTCCATTTGCAAGTTCCACTGCGGCAACAAGTGCAGTAACAGACCGGACTGATCCAGCAAGGACAAACCACGTCCCCGCCGAGGACTCGCCAACAGACGCTGCATTTCAGCCGCAATTCGCTCGCCGCTGATCGTCAGGATCTGATGCGCCAATTCTTGAATCGCCGCCAGGGTCTCCAATTCGATTTCAAAGTCCAAAACCGTCGCAAACCGGACGGCCCGCAGCATCCTCAAATGATCTTCGTTGAATCGGTCGTGTGGATTGCCAATCGCGCGAATGAGTCGCCTGTCCAGATCGACTTGACCCTGCACGTAGTCGACGACGGCATCTTGCAAGGGGTCAAAGAACAAACCATTGATCGTGAAGTCTCGTCGCTGCGCATCGTGTTCGGCGTTGCTATACGTGACGTGATCCGGATGTCGTCCGTCGGAATAGCCTCCGTCGTAGCGAAACGTAGCAACTTCGACATTGCCAGTCTCTTTGTCGCCAATCACGGTAATGACACCAAACGCGGCCCCGACGGGAATGGTTCGCCGGTGACCAAAAATGGCACGAACTTGATCGGGTGTCGCCGAGGTCGCCACATCGTAGTCCTTGGGCCGCTTGCCTAACAATCGGTCGCGCACACAACCGCCCGCCAGCAACGCTTGATGGCCGCCTTCACTCAATCGCTCGATAATCCAACGCGCAAAATCTGCCGCCGTCGATGGATGATGAGTTTCTTTCCCAGACATGGAGTCACGCAATCTATGGAGTTACTCGCGCCAAACTTCCAACTCCGTCAGCCCGCTCTTGGACTCACCCCGATGTTGGAAAACAACCCGAAGTTTCGAAGTCGTCGTCGGTGAAAACACAACCTGATTGACTTGGGATCCCGTGGGCGCCACCGGTTCGTATTTCGCCTCCTCCACCGGATGCCATTCTTGATCGTTCCAATACTCAATCCGATAAGCCTGTGGTGCTTGGACACCGCCGCGATCGTCGTAAATATGAAGGACCGCCCGCGAGACTGTCGTCGGTTTTTCGAATTCGACTTCGAACCAATCTTCGTTGCGAGGCGATTCGTAACTGGTCCAGCGATTGAAGGGATTTGGCAGGAAGCTGATTCGACCGTCAACCGCCATGTCGGGGCGCCCTCCAAAGCGATCCGAATGGGATGCCGAGACGCGGGGGAAGTCCGCGCCCGGGATTCGGTACGCGACATTGCCACTGGGCGGGGCGGCTGGCTGGTACGGCAGGGTCCCGGGTCCCCAAGCTTCGATTTCCGATAATCCACAACTTTGTCCCGGCTCGGGTGTCAAGACAACTCGCAAACGCGCCAGGTTCATTCCCGGAAAGCGAATCGTCCATGGTCGCCCACCAACCACTTTTCCTTGCGGGACAGTGGCGTTCGGAAGCAACTGCCATTGGCCCAGTTCCTCGTATTGAAGTTGAATTTGTTGCGGGGCCGACAAGTGGTCGTTTTGATCGTCTAGAACGTAAAGTTTGACTTCGTCGATTTGCCGCATGGTTCCGAAATCTAAAGTCACCGCGACCTCTTTGTTCGTTGCACCACTGCTTCAGCGATTGCTGGGGCGAAGGTCGTAGCGATACTGGCCGTCCTGCAAATAATGAAGTTGACTTCCCGCTTCCGTATCGGTCGCGGCCATTCGAGGAAACCAATCGCCGTCGTTGTTGACGGCATAATTGAGGCGTTTCGTTTCAACCAGCGGAACGTCGCGAGGTGCGGGGACCGTCAACTCGAGTTTCCCGAGATCCGGGCGCGAAGCGACGATTCTACCGTTGACGTAAAGGAACAGACCGGCCCCTCGCCCATATCGTTGGCCATCGCGGTCCCAGAGGATCGAAAGCAACTGACCTTGGTACGGCAAGCGATCCAACGCAAAGTAGTCCCAGTCGGCCGGCACCAAGGGATCGACGACCAACTTGTCCGACGCGTCCGCTTGAACACCCATCAATCCCGTGATGACAAGATCTACAAAGCCCGAGTGAAAATAGTGCTCACTATGATTCGGTGCATCATGCCCATCCCACGAGCCAGTGTCCGGATGCAACGCCTCGGCAATGTACGGGACTCCATCTTTGCGATGCGACACGGCGAACCGACGGAGTAGTTGATAGTAATCGTCTCGGGTGACATGCGTCTGGTCGTAGAAGTGCAGCAGATTTGCGAATGCTTTCAGCGTCTGCGTCGTAGCAAACGGCCACGAATGTCCACTCCACCAACAACATGTCGGTTGCAATAGGAACATTGGATCGTGTCGCTCGACGGTGGTTGGCCCAAACGGAGCCGCGAAGTAGTTTGGATCCATCAAGTACTTCCATGCGGCCTCAAAACCTGGGTCCGGCATGCGAAAAGCCCATGGCACGTACCCGTGCAGTTCACGCCCGGCTGGACTGCCCGCAAATCGGCCGCTCTGGTGCGTCAACGTGTGGCGATCCACAACATGTCCATCCTGTTCATGCCGTTGATTGCTCATCGGAAAGAAAAACTGTCGCCCGGGGTCCCACAATAGCGCCTGCGTTTTTTGCTTGAGGTCGTCCGCAAATTTTTGGTAGTGGACGGCCAACTCCGGTTGTCCTGCCAGCGAGGCAACTCGACCCATCGCGACCGCATCCGCCCATTGGTACGCATTGAAGGACGGGCGAAGAGATTGGCCGCCTCGGAAGACATCTTTTGTTTGTCGAGCATTGATGTCGAACTCCATCCCGTCGTCATGACCCGTTTGCCAAAATAGTCCAACCTCGGGAACAAATTGCCGGGACCGCCAAGTCTCATGATTGCGTTGAAGATCCGGCAACAACTCCACGAGAAACTCTGAATTCGGATGGACCTCATGGGCAGCCCAAGCGGACGCCGCTGCCCAAAATGAATAGCGAGTCGGCTCGGCCCCCGGGGTTCGAAACCAATAACGCACATAATCGCGAACATAACGAGGGTCCCGCAACCAGCGAATTTCGTTGATCTGATGGCCTGCGGGACAAGCGATCGAACCATAAGCGCCGGACCAAAACGGGCGATCGGAAAACTCCGTGAACGAATACCCGCTGTTCGGTGACCCGTAGGTCATGTGCCGAGTCACCAACTCCCATCGATAGTAGTATGTCGTGTTCAACTCCGCGTCCGGTGTATCCAAGAACGGAATATGATCACTGTACCATTGGAAGTCCCGATTCTTCCAGAACGTTTCTCGCTCCAAGAACGGCAGCGAATCCAAAACCTGCCCGACGGCCGTCGGGGTTGCCCCACAAACCCACACGTGACAGGCAAGTAACAAGATGACGAAAGGACTGTGGATGCTACCCATCGAAAACCCTATGGCGTTAGAATATGTTGAAGACGCGGCGGGCATTCGTCGAACGACGACGAATACATGGACGGCAATTGGATCTCGGAGCCGAACCGACATCGACCGGCTTTGCCCCGCCCGTCTTAACTGTCGGGCAGGTCGGTCAATCGGTACTTCCGAACCGGGTCGACGGGTTGTACCGATCGTGGGCCAAAACAACACCGGTGTCCGAACGTCAAACGGGCTGACCAGTTTCCGCCTTGCCAAAGGTCTGCCCCCCCGTTTACCAATTGGCTCTAAGTAGAACCCGTACCCAGAGTGAAAGGAAGTACCGCTTGTCGCCATGTAAATTCTATGGAGCTTGGTTGTTGGTCCTGCTGATCGGCATTTCAGCCCTGGGCTGTCGCGACTCGAAACCGACTGAGGTTCCAACCACGGGTCCCACGATGACGGAGGCAGAATTGGAAGCCTTGCGTCTGGCACCCTTGAAAGTCTTGCTCGTCGGTTCACCGGCTTGGAGTGAAGAAATCAAGCTGCAATTCGAAGGACGCGGAGGGGCCACCATCGCGATTACAACCATCGATGCCGAACAATGGGCAAACACCACCAACGAAGATTGCGATGCCTACGACGTCTTGATGGTGCCACCCGATCGTCTGGCGCCGTTGGTGGCCGCCGACAAACTTCTCAAGTTCCCTCCGGCGATCTTAGAGAAATGGGGCCACAACAGTTGGTTTGCCGTCGATCGTCGCATCGGCCGAATCGACCAAAATACGTACGGCATTTCTTTGGGAACGCCATTGGCGGCCGTATTGGTCCATCCCAACGCAGGCGGTGCTGATTCGAACGAGCTGAGGATTCCTGAAAACTGGGCCGAATGGCAAGCTGCCGCGGATTCGGATCGGCAAAACCAACGTCCGTTGCGCTGGGTGGAGCCGATGTCGGGTTTCAATCCTGCAAGTTCATTAATGCTTCGGGCGGCTTCGATGGCTAAGAGCCAATCGCAATCGGATGTGTTTTACTCGCGAGTGGACGGAGAGCCACGGTTGACGTCGCCTCCGTTCGTCAAAGCGATGGAGGATTTGAAGGCGACCTACGGGCCGAACGCCGCTGAGCTGAAGAATCTTTCGGCGCCGGATTTAATTGCCCAAGTCCAAGCGGGAACCGTCCAAGGAGCCCTCGTTCCTCTGCCCCGTTTGGACGATGTCTCGGTTGGAGTAGCGAACTTGAAACCAACTCCGCCCCCGGGCTCGCAGCGGTTCTACAACTTCTTCGACAAGTCTTGGACGAATCGGTCTGCCGGAGTCTTGCGCACACAAGTCGTCGGGGTGTCGGGACACATCGTTTGTGTGCTCCGGCGGACACGCAAAAGCGAAGCCGCTTTCAAGTTGGTAGAACTGATGGTGACCACTCCAACCGCGGAGACGTTTGCGCCGTTTGCCGAGCAAGTCTTGGTATCACGATCAGAACAATGGTCCAACGCTTCCCAATGGATAGGCCGTCAGTACTCGGTCGATGCCACCGACAAAATCCGCAACATATTCGATCTGGCGAACGACGACGTCTTGGGAGGAACCGAGATCTTTCCATCATTGCCTGGCAATCGAGAACGACTCCAGGCATTGACAGAAGCAGTTTGGCACGTGTTGGAGGATCGCAAAGAACCGCGGGCTGCCTTGGAAGAGTGCCAACAGATCTGGATCGAGATTGGCAAGAATCACAGCCCGCTCGACCCACTCACGATTTTTCAACGGTCCAAGTAACTTGCGGCCGGGCAGTAATCATCGCCGAGCCGAGCGAGTGGGTAGCGCGAGTGATCCCTCCGTGAACGACATACGTTAACCGCGTGGCCAGAGTAAATTTGGCGGATTCCAACTTGGCAAAAAAAAGCCGTTCCAACGGCCAAATTTGCGCCGGCCCGCGTTTTTTCTGTGGACGGTTGCCGATTGCATCGGTCCACATCCACACTCTGGCGAATGAAGCTAGCTAGCTACAATGCCAGTCCTTATTTTAACCCGTCGCAGCGCGTAGATCCGCCGATCGACAAAAAGAAGAATGTTGCAAATGTGGGACCTCCAGAGGCTGCCGATTCCCGATTCCGGTTGGGGACCACTATTGACCGATTTTTTGAATTCGCCAACAGGCGCTCAATTGTCGGACCGTTTAACGTTGGAAGCCGTCAACCACTCGATTTTCCCTCGGCCGGAAAACGTCTTTCGCGCGCTGGTCCTGACGCCCTTGTCTGAAGTTCGCGTCGTTATTTTGGGGCAAGATCCCTATCACGGGGCTGGTCAGGCGGACGGGCTGTCATTTTCGGTCCCGCGCGGGGTCGCTCCGCCGCCTTCTTTGCGGAACATTTTTCGCGAACTACGCGAGGACTTGGGTGTTCCGGTTCCGCCTGGATTCGACTTGGTTCACTGGGCAAGTCAGGGCGTTTTGCTGTTGAACACCACCTTGACGGTTCGCGAAGACAACGCGGGCTCCCACCGCGGTTTTGGTTGGGAGGAACTAACGGACTCGGTGATCCAAAGCGTCAACGACGCGACATTACCCGTCGTGTTCGTGTTGTGGGGAAAAGATGCCCAAAACAAACTGTCTCGAGTAGATCGCACCAAACATTTGGCGATTTGTTCCCCGCATCCATCGCCTTTAAGTGCCCATCGAGGTTTCTTCGGCAGCCGTCCGTTTTCTCGCAGCAATCAATTCTTGAGCGACCACGGTCGCACTCCCATTGCCTGGGTTTAAGTTCATGTGGCGGGCAACTTCGTGCTAGTGATTCGACGGGCCCAGTCTGCCTTGACGTCGACGAGCGATTTCGCACGATATTTCGCGAATCCACTCAACGAATGAGCGAACATCAACCGATGTTGGTCCAAATAACTGATACCGTCGTGATATTTTGACAATGTCACGTCAAGATACGCAAAGTTGACCGTCTTGAGAAGCTTTACGGATCCTAGAGGCTGTTACAGCGATTCACAACCGAATGAATGTTGCGGTTTTGTCTGTCGAACTTATCCTGCAGAGTGAAGCGGTTGTATCGCGAGTTTGCAATAAACGCCCAACTCGGATTATTTTGGCGGTGACGATCGTAACGGATCGCCAAAACCAGCGGCCAGAAGGCTCGAGTCGCCCACCAACGCCCTCAAGAAGGATAGTTCCATGAAACGCCAATGGTTGTATTGCGGTTTGGCCACCGTCGGATTCTTGTCGCAATCCACCGTCTCGACTGCACAAGTCAATTATCAAACCACGTCCACAGTGGCTCCCGTTACCCCAGCCTCGGCGCGAGTGGCAGCGATCGGGAGCGGTGGTTGCGACACGAATGGTTGCGACACCGGCGTGTCGTCCTGCTGTGATGGAGTTGGAAGCGGCAACTTTGCCGGCGGTGGCGGACTGTTGGGTGGCGGCTTGCTCGGTGGTGGAATGTTGGGCGGCGGCTTGTTGGGATTCATCAAGCCTTCGGATCATTGTTACGATGATTTCATTAGCCCGATGACCAACCCAACTCATTTTGAAGATCCTCGCACGTTGACCGAAGCTCGTTTCATTTACTTGCGGCACAAAGTACCGCAAACGGCCTTGGGCGGAGAAATCAATGTTTTTGTCCTGCAACTACGAGCGGCTGTGACGGATCGATTGTCGATCATAGCGACCAAGGATGGGTATATTTCCTCCACCAATCCGTTGATTGATGACGGTTGGGCCGACTTGGCTGCCGGTCTGAAGTACAACCTGTTGAGCGATCCCGCAGGTCAAGGCCTGTTGTCGGCCGGTTTTACTTACGAAATGACCAACGGGTCGCAACGTACTTTGCAAGGCAACGGCGACGGAGTGTTTAACTTCTTTGTCAGCGGTGCTCAGAAGTTGAACGACAGTGCTCACTACATCGGATCGTTCGGCTACCGCGCTCCGTTGGATACGGCAGCCGAGACCAGCATGTTGTTCTGGTCGCACCACGTCGACCGCAAAATCACTAACCGCTTCTATCTAGTTGGTGAAGCCAATTGGTATCACTGGGTTGGTTCTGGTACAGGTGGTGTTCCTGGAATCGAAGGTGGCGATCTGTTCAATCTTGGTTCGACCAACGTGACCGGCAACGATATCGTGACCACAGCCGTCGGTGCGAAGTTCAAGCCAAGCGGCCATCAAGAAATCGGTGTTGCTTGGGAATTCCCAGTGACCGAACGCCGCGACGTGTTGGATAACCGTCTGACGTTCGATTGGATCATTCGCTACTAGTCCTCTGCCGAGGCGACGTCCGTAGCGATCCACGATTGGCGTTGTCCACGCCCATCGCCAAAAAGCACCCGCCCCGTCCAGGCGGGTGTTTTTGTTTTGGTAACCGTTCAAGAGCGGAGCAAGCGTTTGTTAATTGCGTGGCCAGAGCAAATTTGGCGACTTCTGACTTGGCCTCGAAAGACAATTCTAACGGCCAAATTTGCGGCGGCCCGCGTTTGGGCTTAGAACGGTTGCGTTTTTTTGAAGCGGTTCCGAGCCGTCGTCTATTAGGACTGCTCCGAAGACGGTAGAGTTGTTAACGAGTTCGAAGTTGCCGTGCCGTAGTTTTGGCGGCCCAGCAAATGCCGACCTGTGAGTTCCCGAAGTCACATTTCGACTGACTAAAGCGAAGAGATAATCCATGAACGAGACTCCGAAACGCGCTTGGTGGCGCGATCCGCTGCGGTGGTTTGCGATCGTCTTTGTGCCTCTGTGGATCGTCTTAGGGGTGGGTTGGGCCAACGGCGAAGCGTTGATTGACCGGTTTCCAGTGCTATCGCTCGGGATTCTCGATACAATTCTCGTGTTTGCGATTGTCTCGACCGTGTTTTGGTTGGTGTTGGCGCTGTTGCTACGTTGCTCCGGTCGGACGCGGTTGTTTGGTTTCGCGGGACTCGCCGTGACCATGGGGGTTGTGTTTTTTGTACTACCGCAGTTCTTCGAATTCGATTTGGATGGCGATGTTCGACCTCTTGGTTTGAGACTGAAACAGGCCAGCGGTGCTTTAGCAATTGAAGTCGAAGGTGAGATTGCTCCGTTGCAACAGTCGAGCAGCAGCTTCACTCAATTCCTCGGACCAAACCGCGATCTGAGCGTCCCGTGGTTGGAAATCAGTCAAGACGCCAACGCCGTCGATTGCCCAGTCTTGTGGCGGCGTGCGGTTGGGGCCGGTTGGTCAGGGTTCGCAGCCGTCGATGGACTGGCGTTTACGTTGGAACAACACGGCAACCGCGAAGTCGTCGTCGCCTATCGCATCGCCGACGGCAAACGCATTTGGATTCACGAGGCGGTTCGTCGGCATTTTCACCCAGCCGGTGGAACGGGCCCGCGATCTACTCCTACGTTCCATGACAACCGACTCTACACATTGGGGGCCATTGGCCACCTCATTTGCCTTGAAGCGAACACCGGGAATGTCCTCTGGGAGCACGACCTACTCAAGGAGTTTGGGATTCCTGTCGTCGTTTCGAATCCCGATAGCGACGCCCGTACCGATGTCGAGCAAAGCAATGTCATGTGGGGGCGTGCCGCGTCGCCTCTGATCGTCGGCGATCTCGTCGTTGTTCCCGTCGGCGGCGCAACCGATGGTCCGCAAGTGACGCTGGCGGCCTTTGATCGATTGACTGGCGAACTTCGCTGGCAAGGTGGAAAACGCGCGATCTCGTATGGATCGCCGACATTGGTCACGCTCCATGGACAGCCGCAAATCGTGATGACCACGGAAGAGCATGTCTGCGGGTTTGACCCGAACAGTGGCGAAGAGCTTTGGAGTCACTCGCGGTCAGGCCGCAGCAATGGCGATGCGAATACTTCACAACCATTGGCCGTATCCGACGACCAACTGCTCGTGACCAAAGAATACGGCATGGGAGGCGAACTGATCAAGTTGAATCGTTCAGCCGACGGGGGTTGGTCGATTGAATCCCTGTGGCGCAACGCTCGGGTCCTCAAAACAAAATTCACCGTAGCGGCGGTTCGGAACGAACATGCGTACGCGATTTCTTCCGGTATCTTGGAATGTGTGAATTGGAAAACAGGCGAACAAGTTTGGCGAGGCGAACGAGTGCGGCACGGCCAAATGTTGGTCACTCGCCAGCACCTCGTCGTCATGTCCGAAGACGGGAATTTGACCGTTGCCGCCGTCGATCCTGACGACTATATGCCACAGTTCACGATCGAGAATGTCTTGTCCGGCCG
>JAUXWY010000010.1 GCA_030681235.1 Pirellulaceae bacterium
TAAAGCCGGTACACCAGCGCTCGCTAAACCGTTTCCGTTATGAAGTTCCGGATCTTGCTTAGCGGGACGCGCCATCCTTCGGGAAGTTACTTCCGGAAAATTCCGAAGAACCGAGCTCCATAAACGGTCGATCATCATGGCCCAGAAGAGTCGGTGAAACAAGCGGCAGTCACAATTCGTGCGTGTTGTGTCGATTGTGACGGTGGCAACAAGTCGAAGCAGAATCGTTTTGGCAGTTTTGGCTCGGTTTGGATAGAGTTTTTTCCCATCGAACGGAACGCAACCTAAGTTTTGGTAAGGAAAGAGACGCCGGTCGTTCCGATTGGGCAATTCGCTTTCCGTTGTACATCGGCTGACGCGTGTGTCAGTCGTAGTTGTTTCCAACGTTGGTTTCTCTAGAGGAGAGTCCTGTGAAGAATTTCACAAATCAAGTCGTTCGTTTCCTGAAAGACGAAAGTGGCCCGACCGCAGTTGAATATGCGATCATGTTGGCTTTGATCGTTATTGTTTGTATCGGTACGATTACGACCGTGGGCAACAATGCTCGCACTCGTTTCCAAACGATTGCAACCACCCTGCGCTAAGCGGTTCTGGCCGAAGTGTAATGCTTCGGTTGGGCTGAATAGCCTGACGTACATATTGACGTGTGCAACCAAGCCCCGTTCGTTTTTTCGAACGGGGCTTTTTTTTGCGCCTGGTGACGCCGGGAGTCTAAGATACTTTCGGAATGCATCGGATTTGACGCTTTCGATTATTGAGATTCGCATGTCGCGAGGCCCAGGAAATGGTTGTTTGTCGGCAATGATGACTTATGGTTCGGCAGGCAATCCAAGTGGCCGAAGTTGGCTGCAGAGAGGTTCGAACATGAGCATGATTCAAAAACATCTGATTCGCTTCTTGCGGGACGAATCTGGACCGACGGCCATCGAGTACGCGATCATGGCTTCTTTGATCGTGGTCGTATGCGCGACGGCGATCGCCTCGATTGGCGTTCGCTTGATCCCTTGGTATCAGGCAACGGCCAACGTCTTGCGATAGTCGCCAAGAGTTTCGGCGGAGCGACTAGCCCAACACGTGCAGGGCTTGTTCGATAGCTTCCAAACGTGCGCTGGCTTGGGCCAGCGATTGTCGAACTTCTTCAACCACGTTGGCTGGTGCTCTTTGCGTGAAGCTGTCGTTGGCCAATTTCGCTTGCCGACCCATATTGGCTTTGGTCAATTCGTCTCGTTCCTTCACCAGTCGCTGCTTTTCTGCCGCGACGTCAATAAACCCGGTCAGATCGACGTAGAGATCCACCCCTTCCAGCGAAGCGCCGGCATTCGGTTGAGGCGGCGAAATCTCTGTGCCAATGTCGCGCAGTTCGGCATTGGCCATCGCTCGAAAGTAACCGGCCATCGGCTGCAGCAACGATTGAATTGCGGGCTCGCACTTCAGCGAAAACGACAAGGTTTCTTTGGGCCCGATATTTTGGCGATTGCGTATTTCGCGAATAGCCGCCAACACGGCTTGAAAAATGGCGAACTGCCGCTCGCACTCCGTGTCGATCCACGATGATGGCAACACGGGCCAATGGGCGATCATCAACGAAGGAACTGCTGCTTGTGGAATACAATGGTCAAACCGTTGCTGGCCGGCCGCCGCTTCAACAAACAAGGCGTCCAAGCCACGAATTGGAACGGTTCGATTCAGCAATTGCCAAATCGATTCCGTAACAAACGGCATCGGTGGATGCAGCAATCTCAACAAGGTGTCTAACGCGGCAGCCAACAACTGTTGAGCCAACGGTCGTTGAGCGGGATCTTGCAGGCGATCTTTGTTGATTTCCAAATAAAAGCTACAGAAATCATCCCACGCAAATTGGTACATTGTTCGAGCGGCTTCGGCGAACTTGAATTGCTCCAATCGCTGAGTGACGTCGGCAGTGACCGACGCCAATCGAGATAACAGCCAGCGATCTTCGACGGGGAGATTGGCCAACGGAATAGGAGTCGGTTGATAGCCTTCTAAATGCTTCAAGACAAAACGGGCGGCATTCCAAAGCTTGTTGACAAAGTTGCGGGCAACCTCGAATCGTTCGCTGATGACCGCCCCACGAGCCAAAGCCAAGTGTTCCGGTTTTGCGGCCCACTGGCTGGAAAACTCGGCGCCACATTTTGGGCAACCCACGGTTGGTAACTCGCGATTCTTTTTGGTCTGTTCGAAGGAGTGTCCGCAGTGGGGACATTCGAACTGAACCGGTAAACGCACGTCCTGAGTTTCGGTGGCCATTTGCAACATCGACAGTCGCAAGGCGTCCGCACCGAACTTGTTGATGATCTCCAGGGGATCAATGCCATTGCCCTTGCTTTTGGACATGGTTTCGCCGAAGCCGTCCAAGATCTTTGGATGAATGTAAACATCTCGGAAGGGAACTTGGCCGACGTTGTTCAGGCCGGTCAACACCATGCGCGCGACCCATAAGGTGATGATGTCTCGACTGGTGACCAAAACGCTCGTGGGATAGAAGTACTCCAACTCGGGAGTTTTTTCTGGCCAACCCAGAGTCGAGTGCGGCCACAACGCACTGCTGAACCAAGTGTCCAAAACATCGGCATCGCGTACGAACCCAGCGGCCTCCAAGGTTTGGTGCAACGCATCGGCGGGGTCCGACAAACAAACATGGACTGTCGCCAAGGGCAGCTTCAAGTGGGCGCGTTTGGCTGGGTCCGGTTCGTCGCACGGCTCGTCTTGCACGGCGGCTCGACTACCGGCCGATTTATCGATCCCCAGATCGAACAATTGGTCGTGGATTTGTTTCAATTCTTGTCGATCGCCCGCGGGTTTGGACCAGACAGGGATCTGGTGTCCCCACCACAATTGACGCGACACGGGCCAGTCGCGTTTCTCGCCCAACCAATCCAAATAGCTTCGCGCGTAGCGAGGCGGATGGATTTGGACTCGGCCATCTTCCACGGCGGCGATCGCGTTCTCGGCCAATTGGTCCATCTTGATGAACCATTGATTGGCCAACAGAGGTTCGATTGGGGTCTTGCTGCGGTCCGAGTGGGGCAGTTCGATGTCGCGGTCTTCCACTTTGTCCAACAGACCGGAATCTTCCAAGGCCGCCACGACTTGTTTCCGAGCTTCCCTAATCGACAGGCCGGCATACAAACCTGCCTCGACGTTCATGGTCCCGTCCGGATGCATGATATTGATCATTTCCAGATTCGCGCGACGGCCCACTTCGTAGTCGTTGGGATCGTGGGCTGGCGTGATTTTGACACAGCCCGAGCCCAGTTCGGGCTTGGCCCAGACGTCGGTAATCAGCGGAATGGGGCGATTGGCCAAAGGCAACAAAATTTTCCGACCGGCTCGAGCCATGGTCGCCAACTGCTCCAAGCCCGCGAGCATCTCCGTTCGCCGATTCTCCAGAGCTTCGAGTTGGGTTTGAATCTCGGTTCGTTCCTTGTCGCTGGCTTTGGCCAATTTTTCTTGGAGGTCCTCGCGAACTTTGTCTAGTGCTTTGGCCGGCTCGGGGTGAACCGCGACGGCGGTATCGCCCAACATGGTTTCCGGCCGAGTGGTTGCGACGATAATGTGGGTCGGTTCCCCGGCCTGCGGATCGATGACCGGGTAGCGAATGTGCCAGAAATGACCTTTCACCGTGAGGTTGAACACTTCATCGTCGCTGACGGCGGTTTGGAGAAACGTGTCCCAGTTGACCAACTTTTTGCCGCGATAGATCCAGGCTTTCCGGAAGAGGTCGAAGAACGTGGTAAAGACCGCTCGAGCACATACGGGGTCGAGGGTAAATCGCGTGCGAGGCCAATCGCAACTGGCTCCCAGACTCTTGAGTTGACCTAAGATCCGCCGTTCGTATTGATCCTTCCAGCTCCAGATGCGTTGAACCAGTGCCTCGCGCCCCAAATCGTGGCGAGTTTTGCCTTCCTCTTCCTTCAAGCGACGTTCGACCACGGCTTGAGTGGCGATGCCCGCGTGATCGGTACCTGCCATCCACAGTGCATTGTAGCCCTGCATCCGACGCCACCGGACGAGGGTATCTTGGAGGGAGTTGTTCAAGGCGTGCCCGAGATGCAACGCCCCGGTTACATTGGGCGGGGGGATCACCATCGAGTAAGGCTTTTTTGTCGGGTCGACTTCCGCATGGTAGTCCTGACGCTCGTCCCACAAGCGAAGGATCTCGGCTTCTTGAGTTAAAAAATCGTATCGATTGGCCAGTTCTGGGGCAGGTGCGGTCTGGCTATTTTCCATCGGTTTGCTCGGAGGGTTAGCTTGCGGTGAGAACGGGTGCTCATTGAAACCGCCCGAATTTTAGGGGAAAATCAGAACTTCTCCTATTCCACATGCGATGGCGGTCCACATTCGCTCAGCGTCCTTTGCCACCGCGAAAAAATTCGTCATAATCCCGGCAGTCGAGTTCCGGCAAATTCTGAGCCGGGGCGTCCGTTCGACCGCCTATCATTCACTAAAGCGAGCAATCGCGAGTTAGAAATCGCATGAAAAAAGTACTGGAGTGGGTCAGTCGCCGCGTGTTTTCAGCGGTCCACGGCAATAATCTGGTCTACAATATCTGTTGGGAAGATCCGCGTTTGGATCGTGTCGCATTGGAGTTCAAGCCCCATGACGAGGTCATGGTCATCACCAGCGCTGGATGTAATGCGCTCGACTATGCCTTGTGCCAACCGAATCACGTTTATGCCGTGGACATGAACCCACGACAAAATGCGTTGCTGGAACTGAAACAAGCGGCGATCCGCGAAATGGACTATCCCGAGTTCTTTCGGATGTTTGGACACGGCAAGTTGGAGGGCGTCGCGGCGGTCTATCAAAGTCAACTCCGACAGCATTTGTCCAACTGGAGCCAAAGATTTTGGGACAAACGGATCAAGTGGTTTGATCATCCGAAACTGTCCTTCTACTTCCGCGGCACCAGCGGTTCGTTCGCTCGACTGATCAATAACTATGTCGACCATGTGGCCAAAGTTCGTCCGGCGGTCAATGAATTGCTCAACGCCGAGACCCTGGAGCAACAGGTCGAGATCTATCAGAAGCAGATCTATCCGAAGTTCTGGTCCCGCCCGCTGAAGTTTTTCATGAACCGTGACATCACGATGGCGATGTTGGGTGTTCCCAAAGCCCAGCGTCGGCAACTGGAGACCCAATACCAGGGCCAAATCGCCAAGTTTATCCACGACAGCCTGGAGGCCGTACTGACCAAGGTGCCAATCCACGACAATTATTTTTGGCGCGTCTATTTGACGGGTCGCTACACCGCCGATTGTTGCCCCGAGTACGTCAAGGAAGCCAACTTCGCCGCACTGAAGAACGGCCTTGTCGACCGAGTCACCGCGCATACCGACTCCGTCCAAGGATTCTTGGAAAAACACCCGGGCAAGATTTCGAAGTTTATTCTGCTGGATCACATGGATTGGCTGTCCGATAACATGTTCCCGTTGCTGGAATCCGAGTGGCAAGCCATTGTGAATTCGGCGGCGCCTGGGACGAGGATGATTTGGCGCAGCGGCGGTTTGGAAACCGACTTTATTGAACGAGTCGAGGTCGAGATTGGCGGTCAGGCCTACAAGGTACCGCAGCTGCTGACGTACTATCGGGAACTGGCCGCACAGCTTCATCCCCAAGACCGAGTCCACACGTACGGCAGCTTCTACATCGCCGACCTTCGCCTGCCCGGGTAGTTCCTCTGTAGCGAAAGTCGCCCAGACTTTCGGCGCCCTCGAGAATTCATTCCCTGCCCGCCGAAACTCTGGGCGAGTTTCGCGACGGTGGTGCCAAGTCTTATTTTGGGGCGGGGTACAGGATCGGCGCTTCCGGGCCGATGGGTAGCTCCAGTACAAAGACCCACAAGTAAAAGAACGCCGTCCAGCAGACTAAGAAAATGATCGAGTACGGGAACATGAGACTGATCATGGATCCCATGCCAAACCGCCGATCGTAGCGGGCGGCGAACAGGAAGATCATTCCAAAATACGACATCGTCGGCGAGATCACATTGGTGCAAGAATCACCAATGCGGTAAGCGCATTGAGTGATCTCCGGGCTATAACCAATCCTCATGAGCATCGGCACGAAGATGGGCGCCATGAAAGCCCATTTGGCACTGGCGCTGCCCATCAACAAATTGACCGCTGCACACAACAAAATAAACAAGACGAACACGCTGGCGTTGTCCAACTTCATCGCGATGATCCCATCGGCGCCCAGGATCGCGATGATCGCGCCCAAGTTGCTCAACTTGAAGAACTCGATGAACTGCGCGGCAAAGAAAACCAGCACGATGTAGGGGCCCATCGAAGTCATCGACTTGGACATCGACTGGATGATTTGCT
The DNA here is from genome assembly GCA_030681235.1 of Pirellulaceae bacterium. Taxonomy (GTDB): domain Bacteria; phylum Planctomycetota; class Planctomycetia; order Pirellulales; family Pirellulaceae; genus M30B19. Next base: position 6,348 of record JAUXWY010000010.1, read on the forward strand.
TGTCGCTGCGGACTGTGCCAACGACGGCCCCGTAGGCAATTCCCAAGAATAGAAATGCCACAAAAATAATGGTCACGACACCATCCAAGAAGACCGGCCCATTCTTGCCCGGCAACGTGATCCCCAACGCTCCGAACCACGGTAGAGCCCGCAGAAGGTCGCTGGTTTTTTCGTTGGTTGGGAAACACAAATACGCTATCACCAGGCAAATCGCGACGAAAACGCCACCCGTCACCCACAAGCCGCGTTCCTCTAAAGGTGTGATTCGATCAAGCATCGGCTTGTCTGCCAAAGTCCCGTCGCTTTGCTCGACATCGTAGTCCCCTAATCGGGGTTCGACGATGAATAACGATATCCACGTACCGACGGCCGTTACTAAGAACGTGCTGCCAACCATGAAGTACCAATTACACGCCGCACTGACGACGTATTTCTCGGTCGCATACATGTTGGCCGCCGGTGTGGTAATACCCGCCAACAACGGGTCCACCGTGCCCAACAGTAGGTTCGCACTATATCCACCCGAGACTCCCGCGTAGGCCGCCGCTAAACCAGCCAACGGATGCCGCCCCAACGAGTAATAGACAGCGGCACCCAAGGGCACCAACACCACGTAACCGATCTCGGAAGCTGTGTTCGACATGATTCCGGCAAACACAATGGCAACCGTGACCAAACTCCGTGGCACGCCAAAAACCAGACTACGAATCGAGGCCGAGATCAAGCCACTGTGCTCGGCCAATCCCACTCCCAACATTGCGACCAACACCGTGCCCAACGGTGCGAAATCCGTGAAGTTCTTGATCAGGCCCGTCACAATTTTTCGCAAGCCTTCGGAATCCATCAACGAGACGACGTTGATGAACTTGGTGGTGTCCCGTGGGTCCGTCACGGACCATCCCAGGTAGGCTCCGATGCCGCTAAGAAGAACTGTGCCCAGCGCAAAACCGGCAAACAGGGTCACCGGATGCGGCAATAAATTGCCCAACCATTCGAGGCCACTCAGGAAATGGTCCACCCAGCTTTTTGCGGCCCGCGACTTGTTCGACATTGACAGGAGTCCTTCAATCAAGTTTTCCACTAGCGACGCTCGCCCGAGCATGGCCAGCAGTGTAGCGACGCTAGAGGGTTACTTCTCGCGATTGCCTTTGGGCCAAATCTTCAGGATCACGCTTTCCCAGTCCTGGCCGGGTACCGCGTATTGGGTGGCGACCTTGAGCTGCAAGTTTTTCAGCAAGCCCGCCGCTTGGGCCTCGGTTTGTTCGTCGACCCACTTGGGGCCTTTGATCGCCAACAGCCGCCCTAAGCTGACCCAGTTCCCTCGGAACCACTGGATCAGTTTACTCACCGAACCGACCGCTCGCGCCACACCCACGTCAAAACGCAAGTCCTCGAGCAGTTTCTCCGCTCGATCCGCAAATACGGTGACTGGGATTTGCAACTCGGCCACGACAACTTCCAAGGCCTTGGCCTTTTTGCCCACCGATTCCGCCAGGCTGACGCGCAGATCGGGCCGCAAGATCGCCAGCGGAATCCCGGGGACTCCGCCGCCCGAACCGATATCCAAAATTTCTTCGTCGGGAAGCAACTGCTGGGCCAATTGCAGTGTATCGACCAAGTCGCGTGTCACGAACAAGTCGTAGTTCGTATGCCGGGTCAAATTCAAGACCTCGTTTTGCTGCCACAACAATTGGCAGTATTTTTCTAGCTTTGCGACGGCCTCGACGGGCACTTCGACTTGCCACCGTTTTAGGGCGTCCGCCAAATCGCGAGAAGGAGTTTGCCCTTCGGAGCTTTCGACGGCTCCCGGTGAGGTTGTCGGATCTGCTGAGTTGTCCATCGTTCGGTTAGCCGGCGACTGCCGCTCCTAAAAAGAATCGAGTCAAATGATAAAAGATCGGCGCTGCAAAGCATATCGCGTCGATCCGATCCAGGACACCCGCGTGACCTTGAACCAAAGTTCCATAATCCGAAACACCACGATCCCGTTTGATCGCCGACATCGTCATCGTTCCTGAGATGGCCATCAAAGAAATGACCATACCCATGATCGCTGCCCCATAGGTGGTAAACGGTGTGATTCCGGTCAGCCATTGCAAGATCAATCCCGCCGCTCCACAGCAAAGCGCCGCTCCGACGAGACCTTCCCAGCTCTTCGTGGCATTGATCGGCGCGGCAATCAAGTTTCGACCATACAGCCGATCCCAAAAGAACTGCAACAAGTCGCTCAACTGCACCATCAGTACCAAGAAAAACAACAGTCGCGAATTGGTTTGTTCCCACGGTCGATACTCGCCGCTGGCCGCGTCATAGTAAATCAAATCCAAGTACAACAGAGCCGGAGCATGGCTGAGCGCGTAAATACAGATCAGCAGACCAAATTGAATTTTCGCCGTTCGCTCTAGAAAACGCTGGGCCTCGCCGGCAAACGCAATTCGTGCCGCAATAAACAGCGACCCGTACACGGGGATTAGTACCGCGAAGGCAATGAACCACCGCCGGTCACCCGAATAAGCGGCCAAAATATATTGAAGCGGAACAAAGACGAAAAAGACCCAAAACAGCGTGCGGTGATCGGCACGCCGAGTCGGAGCCATCGTTACAAACTCGCGCAAGGCCCAAAACGACACACCCAAAAAGAAGCACAGTGTCGTCAGTGGCCCGAGAAATACTGTCAGCCCCAAAAGTATGTAGATTGTGAGCCAAGCCACAATCCGGCGATTGAACACGCGAATCATCGCCGGATCGACCGTGTCGGAATACCGACGCTGCAACCAATTCATCCAGCCAAACACGGCAAACAACAAAGCAATCACAATCAACAACAGACCGATCGTCAGGCGGTCGATCGAGAACAGCTTTTGCACTGCCTCAGCGACATCGTTATCGATAATGGTCATTGCGGTCGGAACCATCATTGCTCCTCTTTCAACTGCAAGACCGCTTGCCGGGCCCGTTCCAGGAACTCGTCTTTTCCCTCGCCTTGGTGCAACCAGATAGGAGCCCCGATCGTGATGCAGCTGAGCAAAGGCACCGGCAAGACCTCACCACGTGGCAAAATTCGATTCAAGTTGTCCAAGTACACAGGCATCAGTTCCAGGTCAGGCCGCTTTTTGGCCAGATAGTACAAGCCGCTCTTAAAAGTTTGCAATTCGCCGGTCACACTGCGCGAGCCTTCGGGAAACACGATCAGCGAAAACTTATTGCCGATCTCGCGCAGCATGATATCGATTGGGCTGTTGCGCACACTGATGTCGTGTCGATCGATCAATAGAGCATTGAAGCAGCTGGCCACATATCGACGGACTCGGCCGGCACTCCAGTAATCGGCGGCAGCCACGGGGCGTGTGATCGCCCGTAGTTGTCGCGGCAGCCCGGACCACAGGACCAACGCATCCAGATGACTGGTGTGATTGGCAAAATAGACCCGTTGGCATTCGTCCGGCTCGCTGCCTCTCCAACGCACGGTCGCGCCACTCAAAAGTTTGGCAGTGATCGCCAAGATCGCACTGGTCAGCTTTTGACTTTGGTTCATGGCCCGCTTCGGATCATCAGGTCGGCAAACAACATGCCCGTTTCCAACCGACGATTCTAACAAGCTGCCCGATTAACGACGAGGGCGGGACATGTTGGCCTGAAAGTTCTTTCGCTGGGTTTTGGCGTTATGAATGGACTCGATCAAGTCCATGTACCCATCCGTCATGGACTGCAAAGAATGATGTTTGACGACCCGTTGACGTCCGTTTTTCCCCAATCGCTCGCCCAATTCCCGGTCCGCTAGGACCTTCAACCAGGCCGCAGCCATCGGTTCCGGTAGCCCGGCCGGTACCAAAAAGCCGGTTTGGTTTTCGAGTACCGTTTCGGGAATGGACCCAACTTTGGTAGCAACCACCGGCCGCTCGACACCGAGTGCCTCGAGGATTGAAACGGGGCTGGCTTCGTTGTCGCTGGTTAGGGCAAACAGATCCAATCCTGACAGAATCTCCGGCGTGTCTTTGCGCATCCCAAGAAAACGCACTCGATCGGCAATTCCTAACTCTTCGGCCGTTTCCCGGAGCCCCGATTCTTCTGGTCCGCTGCCTACGATCACAAAGCCCGAGTCCGACAAATCGCGGAGCACCAAGGCGGCGGATTGCAAAAATAGTTTCAGATTTTTCTCCGGTCGCAATGCCGCGACCACACCACAGACCGCTGTGGTTTCATTCCAGCCCCACGCCGCACGTTGCTCCGCGCGGGCCGTGGCCGAGAACCTGAATCGATTCGTGTCGATCCCGTTGGGAACCACGTGGACCTTTTCGGCTGGAAAATGTTCGAACTCGACCAAAAACTGGCCGTGAGCATGCGCGACCGCGACAAACGCGTCGGTGATCGGAGTGAGCAACCGATTCGCTCGCCCGACACCGTCAGGCCATCCGGTCGAATGCAGCGCACTAATGATCACGGGCAGCTTCAATGACCGAGCCGCCAATCGTCCCCAGAACATCTTGTCCCCTGCACCCACCGTCACGACACCCGACATCTGCTCGCGGTGCAACAACGTTCTCAGACGCAACAGCACACCCGCATCCCAGCGATTGTGAATCAATTGGCTGTGAATCGGGAACTCGCCAGCAATTTCCTCGCCCAACACGCCCTTGTCTTTCAAACAAATGACTTGCGGACGAATTCGCGAACTGTCGAAACTGCGGAGCAAGTTAACGAGCAGCGTTTCCGCGCCACCCATCGGCATGCTGGTGATCACAAAGCCGATGTTCAGCGGCTGTTGACCAACGACTGGTAGTGAGGTCTGCAAAACGGCGTTCATGGGATAACCCCTGTAGAGAATGGCGCTTATCGTCCGGAAACAAACGGAACTACACTGTCAGTCGTCGGAGTCTCATCACAAACAACGAAACTCGGGATGGTCTCGCTGGATTTGAAGGAAGCGTTTTGGGAGGTGATTTGCTTAGGCTCCACAGCTATGGAGGCGGAAGTCGGTGCACATACTTCCTGCTCGAAGTTTGCCGTCGCCGACTTGGACCATTCCGGGACCGGACGTACGCGAAACAAACGCGGGTCCAGGGTGGTCCAGTTTTTAATTCGCGGCAAACTAGGATCGCCGTGAATACGTTGAATAAAGAATGGATCACAACCCATGCAGTTGTAACCACCGTACGCGGCGGACACGGTTTTGTAGCCGGCGTTCCGCGCTACTTGAAGCGACGCAGCCGTGATGTTGGTTGTCTGGCCGTAGGGAAATGCAAAATGGTCGACCGCAACTCCCAACAGATTCATCAGTTCCCGACGACTGCCAGCCAACTCATCGTGCAGTTGTTGCGAGTCCGTAATTTGGCCGATGTCGGCATGAGTCCTTGTGTGTGCACCAATGTCCAAACCCCAATCCAAAATTTGTTTCAGGTCGCCGACCGAATTGGGATGAAGCTGCAAGTTCAACGCCTCATCATGTGGGAAGAATGTCTGATTCAAGACAAACGAAGTTGCGACATAATACAGGCATGGAATCTTTCGTTCGGCCATGAGCGGCAACGCGAAGTCCATGTTCTCCGCGTAGCCATCATCGAACGTGATCGCTACCGCGGGTCGGTCGTTGAAGCCCGCTTCTAGGCGTCGATGAACTTGATCCATCGACAACAGCTCGAAGTGTTTTTGCAACCAATCCAACTGAGCGGCAAACCCCGAACGCGAAATTGTCCAGTCGGTGGGGTTCGTATCGGCGACGCGATGATAGAACAATACGACGATCGGCATGGTGCCGGCACGCTGCCAGGCGACGCGACGAAGCCATCGCGACGGTTCGGTGGCCTTGCGGTAAGCTTCGATCAATCGTTCCGCTCTGCTGTTCATGGACAATCACGTTTTGCCGAATGGATACTTGTGCGAGCCGCTTGTGCGAGCCGCCACGATGATCAAAAAGCGTTCGACCACTGGAGAACTTTAGTTTGGTGGAATCAAACGGCGCGGGATCTTTGGTGCAAAGGTTCCCGCAGAATCGCACCGTTTGGACAAAACCGCTACAACCGCTACGATCCGAAGTGTGGTGGCAATGTCTCTCGCCGCAAACGTAACTCTTGCGGGTCGCAGGCCTTGGTTTTGACGTAAATCTTTTTGCCGCTTCCACGACTGTTCCATGAAATTATGGGATTCATCATGCTGGGTTTGATTCAGTCTCCTCCACGTATTTCGGATGCTTCACGCGAGAGTTTTTCGACTGCTCCGCACGCTCGAACAACGTTGTTCGGAATCGAAATGGATCCTGTGACGATGACTCAGGCGGTTGACCGAGTCATGGATTGGGTCGGCAACGCTCCAACAAAGTGCCAAATCGTGGTGACTCCCAATGTCGACCACATCGTGCAATTGCAAACGAATGCAGAGTTGCGGCAAGCCTATCGCCAATCGGCCTTGGTCGTGGCCGACGGTTGGCCAGTAGTCACGGCCTCGCGTTGGCTGGGGAAACCACTACCGGAGCGAGTCCCAGGCTCGGACTTGGTGCCTGAAATTTTTCGTCGAGCCCAAACCAATTACGAAAACGGTGCATTCGAGTCAGCGAGGAAGCTGCGCGTCTACCTTTTGGGGGCTGCACCCGGCGTTGCCGATCGAGCAGCCAAAAACGTCCAGCAAAAATGGCCTGGAGTCGAAGTCGTTGGCACCTACAGTCCGCCGTTGGGATTCGAGAAATCCGAGCCAGAATGTAAACAGATTTTGGTTCGGATTCAAGCCGTGAAGCCAGACGTGTTGGTGGTCGGCTTGGGTGCGCCAAAACAAGAACTGTGGGTCGCCAAACACCAGGACCGAATAGCCGCTGGCGTCGCCTTGTGCGTTGGGGCGACCATCGACTTTTTGGCCGGTGAAAAACGCCGTGCACCGGCTTGGGTCCAGGCTTTGAGAATGGAATGGCTCCACCGACTTCTCAGTGAACCCAAACGATTAGCCAAACGCTATTGGCACGACGCCCGTGTCTTCCCCAGCCTCGTCTGGCGCGAATTTCGCCGCCCATCTCAAGCGGTGAGCTAGGCAACCCCCCAGCCTACTTTCTTTAGGGATCGGTCCTGATTATCTTTGAGGGTCTTATAAACGCCCGCCCGGCACCGCATTTATTGGGTTGCCGGGTCAGGCCGTTTTGTTTTCTTCAAGTTGATCGTGAAAGGGTGAGCGATTTTTATGATTCTGTCGATGTCGAGTCCGTTGATTGCACAAGTCAGAAATGCGCCGGAAGGCATACTCAGTTTTGTAGGTATCACAGGTTTGTTCGTTCTCCTTGCTTGGTACTTTATATCCAAGGGAATCGAGGGAGTGAGAGATCGACGACTATGTTAGGTCTTATTGGACGATGACGTTGCGTTGCCGACTTTGAAATTCAGCAGCCATTGACGATCAGTGTGACTTGGCTGGATCGGCCAAAGCCCAACTTGCGGATCGAGCCTACCAACCCGACGGGGCGTTTTTCGGTGGGCCGGCAAATGGATGAGGGGTTGGGATGGGTGTCCCGCCGCGTTTCAAATAGAGCAAGTACAATTGGTGTTCGAAGTGCGTTTGTGCCATCAGCAAAATCGCCATGCTGAAGTACATGCCGATGCATAAAGCCAAAAATCCCACGAAGATCAAGACCAAATTGGCCGCGTACAGAAACAGAAATCCAATCACCGTCTCTTTCCAAGTCGACCGCACAAAGTTCTTGACGAACCCCATGTCAAAGCCAGCACCAAAGTCCTTCTGCAAACCGGCTTTCATTTCCATGGGGATCGTAACGGTTCCAAGCAAGGCGGCCGCCAACATCACGCCGAGTATCAATATACCGAAGCCTAGGATCGCTCCAACGATGGCGAACCCGTCACCCGCTATTCCACCCATGGCAAAGACAAAAAACGACAACACATAAACCAATAACACGATTGGGATCAGCAGGAAGCTCGCGACGAAAAGCACCAGAAACGGCCAAATCCCCCGACTCAAATAGTCGCCAAACCTTCCGAAGTCAAACTTGGGATAATCTGCCTGAGAATGACGATGCCAGTGCTCCAAAACCTCGTAGCGATACCCCAACAACACAATCGGGCCTACAATCGGAATCAAAAAACAAATCCCGCACAACAGCACATTGGATATCCCGTCCGGGCTCCTGAAAATGTACGAAAACATTTCGAGATAGCGGAGTCCGTCCACGTTTCCCTGGCTCAGACTTGGCCCGCCATGCATCGGCGGGGCGAAGGGTGGCGGCAGTGATTTCGACATGCAGAGATTCCTTGTAGCGGGCTACGGACGTTGACGATTTTCGGATCGAACCCATCGACAGTTTAGTTTTTTGGCAACTCGTCGGACTCGTCGGACGTTTCATTTCCTCGCTCCAAGTGCTTGACCGGGCACGAGGTATAACCCGCCAAGCGTTGGGCCTCGGACGGAGTTCGCACGAAGTAGAACATGGCTGCTGAACCGACGGTTCGCAAGTCCAGATCACCTTCGATGCGAACCTCCTGCTCCAACGACCAATCCACACGACTGCTCACGTCGCCATTGGAATAGCGAACTTGTTGGAAATGGTGCTGCGGATGAGCGTCCTCAATGTACTCGACAGGCTTGGCCCCATGTTGTTCCAACCAAACTCGCTGGATGGCGATGCCGTAGGGTTCGTAGTCCCATCGTCGCAAGTGCGGCCGAAAGGTTCGTTGCGCGGCAGTTTCCGCTGGGCAGCGGGCACTGAAGCAAACGACCGGCTGTTGCCCCGGGATCAATCGCCGTCCGGCCCGCAGCTTTTGTTGGCAGGCGATCCGCAGCAAGGTCTCCCACGGCCAGGAAGAGCGATGCGGTTCGGTCAGCCATCGCCACCAGAAATCGCTTTCCACTTCTTCCGGCCAATGATGCGGGTTCCCGCGCGTGTGGTGGGACAAATAGTCAATCGCCGAGCCCGGCTCGAAAAAACTGACTTGGTCGTCGTTGGAGTAGGGCCCACGCGATTCGACGGGTTCGAGTCTTTCGTGTGGTGGATGTGATTTATTGGATTGATACTGCGATTTTTTGACGTTTGTCGACTCAGTTCGTTCGCCTAAGGGGACCGTCACATGCCAACCCACCGCCCCGCCGTCCATTAGCTGTTGCGCTGTGGCTCGATATTGCGCGATTGATTTGGGCTCGTTGGTTTGGATTGACGGCAAATAGACATGAACTCGGCCCGGTCGCAAGTCCGTCTCGATCTCCTGGCGAACCAACCTAGCGGTGTGACCGTCACTGCGGAGCGAAAGCACATTCACTTGCCGAGCCGATCGAAACGCCAACCAATCGGCGTGGGGCGTGTTGTTCGGCAAAGAATCTGATGCATGGCTGGAAGACGCTTTGGAGGTCGGGACCGGCGAGGGCGTGACAAACAGCCGTCCGTGTCGCAGGCCTGAGCGACGTTCTTGACACGTGCGGGTGATCGATTCAAACCAGCTTCGCCAAGTGAGCTTTTCGGCAGGGAGCCATTCCCAACAGCTGAGGCCAAAGTAATGACTCGCGTGGATCGACAGGGCTTGGCAAGTCATGCCCCGTCCAGTGACCAAGCAGGTGTCCCTGGACTGTTGGGCCAACAAATGCCGGACGGCAACGGCCAGGTCGTGTCGCTCGGACCAAGCCACGACTCGGCTGCTAGCCAGAAGCAAAGAGTTGGTCCACGGCCCGCTCGAAAGAAGGTTGTCTGTCCCCACTGAAACTAAGTTGGGTGTCCCCGCTGGCGTCACTGAAACTAAGTTGGGTGTCCCCGCTGGCGTCCCCGCCGGCAAGTTTGTCCCCGCTGGCAAGTTCCCCGCTGGTTGGTTGTGTGTCCCCCGCGTTGGAGGCTGGCATGTTCGAGGCGGGAACATCTCGGGCAGGTACGCGACAACCCACGGTGTCGTGGCCAGTTGGCTTGAAGGGTGATCGTTTGCGATTTCTTGAGCAGCCGGAGTTGAGTCGTCCAATCGCACGCAAAACTGCTCCAGCGGCGTGTGGGGCCAGGCCGCCAACCACCGCGGCAACGGGGACAGACAAATCGACGAGTGAACTCGCTGCGGCAAATCCCGCCGCAACTTCGCCAGCAAGCTCTCGATAGAAAACTCCTCGCCCACCAAGTCACCTCTATCGACCACGGGACAATGTAATGGACCGTTCCACGGTCCAACTTGCCAAATATGTAGTGGACCGTTCCCACGGTCCAACTTGACCTGACCAATAATCTGACCGGCGGAGCGGTCAGCGACAATCTGACCAACCCAGCGGTCAGCGACAACCTGACGATCGGAGCGGTCAGCGACGGTGGTGCCAAAATGGCATTGGGGACCCACTGCCGACGGAGGCCGCGAGGGGACGGGGACAGACAAAGTCGCGCACCCGGCCCAGGTTTGCCTGAATATCCTCGATAATTTGACGAAGAGCAACCTTTTTGACGATTGGCACTGGTTTTGCTCTTAGCGTTTGCAACCCGCAGGCAGCGGCCTAAATCAAGAGTCCAAGGCGTTCGCGTCCGAACGTCCCACTTACCATAACCAAAGTTTGAAGGAGCAGAAAATGGCTCAAGGCGAAAAAATTATCGGCATTGACCTGGGCACCACGAACTCGGTGGTCGCCATCATGGAAGGTTCCGAAGTCACCGTGATCCCCAGCCCCGAAGGCAGTCGTTTGACGCCCAGCGTGGTCGCGTTCACTGAAAAAGGCGAAATTTTGGTTGGGGACCCGGCCCGTCGCCAGGCGGTGACCAACCCGACCCGGACGATCTATTCCGTCAAGCGATTCATGGGTCGCCGGCACGCGGAGGTTGAGTCTGAGGAAAAGATGGTGCCCTACGGCGTCGTCGGCACGGGCGACAGCTACGTCAAGATCAAGATTGGCGACAAGGAATACACGCCGCAGGAAATCAGTGCCAAGGTTCTGATCAAGTTGAAGGAAGCGGCCGAAAGCTATCTTGGCCACAAGGTCAACAAGGCGGTGATCACGGTTCCGGCTTACTTTAACGACGCGCAACGCCAAGCGACCAAAGACGCTGGCCAAATCGCCGGCTTGGAAGTCGCTCGGATTATTAACGAGCCAACCGCTGCGGCGATGGCTTACGGGATCGACAAGAAGAAGAACGATCAAAAAATCGTGGTCTTTGACTTGGGTGGTGGTACGTTCGACGTTTCGATTTTGGAACTCAACAACGAAGACGGCAAGCAAGTCTTTGAAGTCATCGCGACCAGCGGCGACACGCACTTGGGCGGCGACGACTTCGACAACGTCTTGATTCACTACGTTGCGGGTGAGTTCCAACGCGAGAATAAGATGGATCTCCGCAAAGAGACCATGGCCTTGCAACGCCTGCAAGAAGCCTGCGAGAAGGCCAAGAAAGAACTCTCGTCGGTGCCGCAGACGGACATCAACTTGCCGTTTATCGCTCAGGACAGCACCGGACCAAAGCACTTGCAAGTGACGATCACCCGAGCCAAGTTCGAAGAGTTGACGGATGACTTGGTTCGACGTTGTCGTGGTCCGGTCGAACAAGCGATGAAAGACGCGGGGATGAAGCCCGGCGACATTGATGATGTGGTGCTGGTGGGTGGTTCGACTCGAATTCCCAAAGTTCAGAAGATGGTCAAAGACATCTTCGGCCGCGACCCACACAAGGGCGTGAACCCGGACGAAGTGGTCGCTATTGGTGCCGCGATTCAAGCCAGTGTGTTGGCGGGTGACCGCACCGACGTGTTGCTGCTGGACGTGACTCCGTTGACGCTGGGGATCGAAACCGAAGGCGGGGTAATGACGCCGTTGGTCGAACGCAACACCACCGTTCCAACCAAGAAGACTCAAACATTCAGCACCGCGTCCGACAATCAAACGGCCGTGACCATTCAAGTGTTCCAAGGCGAACGCCGGATGGCTTCCGACAATCGCTTGTTGGATCGGTTCAACTTGGAAGGCGTTGCTCCGGCCCCTCGAGGTGTCCCACAAATCGAAGTCGCTTTTGATATCGATCAGAACGGTATTTTGAATGTGACGGCCAAAGATTTGGGTACGGGCAAAGAGGCCAACGTCAAGATCCAGCAATCGAGCGGTCTGTCCGACGAGGAGATCAAGCGGATGCAGACGGACGCTGAAGCTCACGCCGAGGAAGATCGTCGCAAGTTCGAATTGGCCACCGCGAGGAACGAAGCCGACCAGCTTTGTTACCAAGTCGAGAAGCTGATGAAGGACCACGCCGATAAGCTGAAGGATTCGGACAAAGAGCCGCTGGACAGAGCGATTGAGAAGGCTCGAACCGCCGCCAAGGGCGACCAAGTGGACTCGATCAAGTCGGCCGTCTCGGAACTGGAGCAAGCCCAGCAAGCGCTGAGCAAGATGATGTACGAAGCGGAAAAGAACAAGCCAGCCGACGCCCCGACCGGCGCTCCTGCCGGCGGCCCAGCCGAAGACGAAGCCATCGACGCTGAGTTCGAAGTGAAGAAGGACTGATTTCACTCTTGCGAATCCGTCACGACGCCAATGTTGCCACCCTTCAGACGACGGTTTGAAGGGTGGCTTTTTTTGCGCGTAATAGGAAAGAGCACGTTTCAGCGTTTCAGCTACTCGCCGGCTTCAGCCCAATACCGCTAAGTTAACGGCAAATCGCCTGATCGAAGCTCTCGGTTGAATGATTAATGATTATGGATGGCGGACTGCCCACGGATGGCAAGGCCGAACTGCGGATGAATACGTTCGATGCATTCGAACTGGAGCGGCAACAATAAGTCGGGGGGACAGACACCCTATGGGTGTCCTCAGCTATCTACCAATTGCGTAACTTCTATCAAGAAGCAGGCACCAACTTGCAAAATGCCGATAGCTCTTCGCCGTTGACTTGAACGGTAACGGTCAGTTCACCGACATCATTGTTTTTTACGTTCTTATGATCGCGAAGCGATATTCGGACCAATTGGTCATGGGGATCCCAACGCCAGGTAACGTCATAGTTCGCTGGATGTACCTTAGCCGTCAGGGCATTCGGTTCTGCGATTGAATGCAGCATGAGTTCATTTTCCCCACTCTCCAATCGCGCAACGGAAGATTCAAAGTAGACTTTCGGTAACACATTTAGGTCGCATACAAGCGGGAAATACGCTGGTTCGCCACCCGTGACGTAGACGAAAATCAGGTAATTCCTGTTTCGTTCGATTTGTGTTGGCCTTGCAGCGAGTCTTAACTCCAGTCTCCTTTTATTGGAAGAATCCTCTGATACTTTGGTGTCGTCAGCGAGCGTAAAGATGCCGTCTTCATCTACAATCTTGATTTCGGGTGACGAGATATGATCGGAAATGTCAAAGTAAAATGGCCCAAGAATTTTAGACGTACCGACTACCGTTTTCACTGCGAAGCTAGTTTGAAAAGGCCGCCAATTGCTGGACCGTTTAACACTCCATATAACAGCCGACGTTTGCGACTTGTCGCCGCTTGTTACCTCGAATCGTGCGCCAAGAGACTGATCCGTAATTCCATCACGTATTTCCGCCCTAAGCCGAAGCTTGGTTTCACCAAAAGGGGAAATCACGTCGTTATCTAAAGTTGCTGCCATGCAACCACAACTTGATTCCAACGACGTAATTCGAACGGAGTTCGATGTCGTGTTTCTAACCGTAAACTCTCGTTCGAATTCCCCGCTAGTATCCGCAGAAACAAGATCCTCAATAGTTGCCGGTTCGATCAATACGAACTGAGTTGCCATAGGCGTTGCCAGTTCAGAACCGGACAAATTGGCGTTGTTTTGCGTTTCACAGCCAACTGGAAGAAGTAACATTAGAATTACCGCACTACCCGCGAATCTTCGCCAAAAATAGAAAGGAACCAGGACAACGAATAGGCCTAAAGCAGCCCATAAAAACCAATTGGTTCTCACTGGAGGCTCCAGTTTCGGGCGAACACCGGCCTGCTCTAGTGCTCTACGCAAATACTCTTCGCCTTGAACTGCTTCGCCAGTCACCGCGTTGGCATAGCCACTGCCGGGCGGGAACTCGAAGCTGAAGTCTTTCGGTTGAAGCCCTTGATTGACTCGCAAAGTCTCTACGTCAATTTCGAATAATGTCGAATCATCGCCACTGTATTTGGCCAAAAACGTCCCTCGGACTGGAAACCATAGCCCTTTGGTTTTAAAAAATTCATCAACTCGCAATTCGATCTCAAGTTCGCCATCCAAAGTATAAACTTCCAACTTGTTGGGCATGTAGCCATGCTCAGGAGAAAGGAAGAACTTGACAAGTCGCTCGCTAAGTGACTGACTTGGCTTCACGGTTGCGGTATAAACCAATTCCGATTCTTTCGTGATGACGCCGTTTTTGTACAGTGGCTCCAAGTCGTCATCATAGGAGATAAAATGCATGGGATTTATCTTGCTGCGAATGGTCAATGTTTCGTCTCCACGCACGAGTCCACTGTAGGTTTCTGTGTCAAACGATTTGTAGCCGGACCCATCGAACGAGAAAATCACATTGCGCCAGCCTCCGCTTTCGCCAATGGATTGGTAACGATCATCTATAAGATAAAGGCGGTCCTTCGGTCGATACTTGATGATTGTTTCGCTCATTCGGTAATAGCCCCGGCTGTCTGTCGCCGGCTTGGCTTTTAACAACTTAGCTAGGTCACTTGGATTCATGTGAACTGAGTGGCTAGCAATTCGGCATTCGATATCCTTGATTGCAAGGTAATTTGCCATCCAGCGATCCAGCACGTCATCGCGAGTTTCAGAACTGGGCGGAAAATCCGAGTCGGAGTTTCCGTGCAAGTTGCTCCCGATACAGCAAACAAGACCAAATAGAACCAAACGAGTCATCCATGTGCAAAAACAAAACGCCTGCATTCGAAATCCTCCACAGCAAAATATCAGTAGTACGTTTATGACTCTCTAGCGACCAGCAAAATCTACTCGCAATCAATGTGGTATTGCGAATTTGTTACGCGACCCGAACACGGCCCACACCGGGCGCCGAGTACGCCCTCGAAGCTCCGTTAGAATGCTAAACTCAACACCTCAATTGAAGCTGGGCAGACTTTCGCTAGTTGGTGTAAATGACGGATGCGACACTCTGGAATTATCGTGAGTGCCACGATGACCGGTTCCGTGTTACGCTAGGTGGCCAACATTGCTTTATGGTGAAGGAGGCAGAGTACATGTGTAATGAAAGCACTCTTCGATAGGTTGGTTCGGAGGGACGTTACTTGCGTCACATTCACATATAGCTCCAACTTTCTTACAACGGGCCTTCTTTTTATTTCCGCACCTTTGCTGGGTTGAATGAGAAGGCAAGCACCCGGTTCCGGTGGAATGCACTATACAAAGATTCATAGACGTATAACCATCACAAAAATAACAATAACCGTCACAATTTATTGGATCCCCACAATCATAAGTAGGATCGGGGTTACCTTGCTGGAGAACCCACTTGTCTCCGCAGTTATCATACTTGCATTTATACTTTACCGTTACCGGCTCAGTCCCCTGAAACGGTGCAAATCCAAATCCAACGCTCACCAATATCGCCACCAGCAAACAATGTTCCAAACGCATTTTCGCTTCTCCTCTAAACTCGAAAAAAAGGCACCCCAAACAAAGAACTTCACTCCATCGAACGATGACGAATCGTCATTTGTTTGAACTCTGACCCGTCGATGTTGATGTCAAGTCGCCGCGTTGACCCGTCGGCCATTACAAAGTTTGCCGACATTTTGTGCGCTGCCCCAAACATCAATCGTGATTGTGATTCGTATGCCAAAGGATCAATATCCCCATCCGTATTTCCTGCCATAAATCCGGCAAGCTTATACCAGTCCGGCGAAATACCGTCCATCGCGTACCGACGTGTGTCATACGAGTCACCGGAATACATACTTTGGTCGTTGCCGCCAATTCGATCAGATTCGTAGTCATCGACACTGACTTTCTTTTCACCTGCCCATATGACATTTGACAATCCTGCGGTCACTTCAGCCGCTCGAATTCGATGGTGGTACAGCATCATTCCGTCGCCTTGAGACAAGACTGGCCAACGAGCATCATCGATTTTCAAGTTTGTCGCCGTATTTGGACCTTCGAGCAGGATCACTTTAGTCCCCGCGTTGGCCGCATAATCTGTAAGAGCGACGATGGACGGAGGTGACGCAAGGTTAACAAATTTTGGGATTCGCAAAACATTAAAAGGAACAACTTTCCGATTGCCACGTGTCGGACAGTGAAATACCACACATGGTGTCGCCAACAACTCATGTATCTTAGATTCCGCGAATTTTTGGTCTCCAACTGGCAACGCTAGATCGTAGATCGTTTGTTTTTCGAGGTAAGGTAATAACTGATAGATCCAACCGCCTGGCTGCCCGAAGCGCGACCGAATTGTGTGATCTGGGACCCATTTCCACCCCCAACCCCCGGTTGGATAGTGACCTCTAGCCCCTTCAAATTGAACCGTTGCCAGGCCAATCTGTCTCAGGTTATTCTGACAATGTAGTTGTCGAGCAGACTCGCGAGAAGCGTGAATCGCATCAAGAGAAACTGCGCCCAACACACCGACAATCGCAAAAACAATGACGATCTCGACTAATGACAATGCACGTCGGGCATGCTGCCGCGGCCTCCGGCTATACCATTTGCAACTAGTATCCATAGCAACCCTCATCATACGATCCCATATCTCGCTTCGGTGATCGTCATCGCCTACGAACTTCCACATCGACTCTGACGACGACATTTTACAATCAAAAAAAAAAAATGGCAATACATAAAATCTTGCATAACTAAAAATTGGGCCGATTATCGAGTGATTTGTGTCAAGCAGGGAACCCGGCGGGAGCATTATGGCAAGATTGGCTCGTGAGGACGTCTTTTCTGCAAACAAAGTTGCTGTAGTTCATGTACCGGCAGCGAAGCGGTCGGCGGGAACGCTGACGTTGCTACTGGCGGAGACCACAGGGACACACATGAGACCGCAGGGAGAGACCACGTGGACACACATTGTTCCAAAAAAACACGACGGACATGCGGCGCTGGCCTGCAAAGGGAAACCGGGGGACAGTCACCATTGACATCGCGCTGAAACTGGGGACGGTCACCGGCTAGTTCTTGTTACCGGCCAAGTCTTGTGAACTTGGGACAAGCCTGGGGACAGGCTCCATGTAGCGCAACCAGTGGATGACAACCTGTGGGTCAGACATTATTGAGGACACACGGGGACAGACATCGCCGGACCAATTGAGGACACAGGGGGACAGACCTCCCGGGACCAACTGGGGCGGGGAAAGATGCCGTGGACGCTTGTCCTTTTCAAAACAAAGGGCATCAAAAGCCGTCGTTCTAAAGACAAAGACCACGGGGCCAAACATGGACGAGACCACGGGGAGGACGAGACCACGGGGACAAAAATCGTTCCAATAAAAGCGCGGCGGACATGCGGCGCCGGCCTACGAAGGGAAACCCGGGGACAGTCACCATTGGGTGGCAAACCGGGGGACGGTCACCATTGGCGTCGCGCTGAAATTGGGGACAGTCACCGGCCAGGTCTTCTGAACTTGGGGACAGTCACCGGCCAAGTCTTCTTACCGGCCAGGTCTTCTGAACTTGGGGACAGTCACCGGCCAAGTCCCAAGGGCGACCAAGTGGACTCGATCAAGTCCGCCGTTTCGGAACTGGAGCAAGCCCAGCAAGCGCTGAGCAAGATGATGTACGAAGCGGAAAAGAATAAGCCAGCCGACGCCCCGACAGGCGCCCCTGCGGGCGCCCCCGCCGAAGACGAAGCCATCGACGCCGAGTTCGAAGTCAAGAAGGACTGATTTCACTCGATGGAACCCGTCACGACGCCAATGTAGCCACTCTTCAGACGACGGTTTGAAGGGTGGCTTTTTTTGCGCGTCGGAGCAAAGAGCTCCTTTCAGCTACTCGCCGGCTAAAGCCGGTACACCAGCGCTCGCTAAATTGCCTTTGTACGTAACAGTTCACGAGTAGAGCAGTCCGAGTTGGTTAACCGCGTGGCCATAGCGAATTTGGCGAATTTCAACTTGGCGTTGAAGACCAGTTCCAGCCGCCAAATTTGCGGCGGCCCGCGTTTGGGGAGTGAAGGGTTACACCTTCTCGCCGCTTCACTTACCACTTAGAATGACGACGCAAGACTTAGGAATTGTCCCGAATTAAATTCCCGACTTGGGAGAGCGTCCGACTTTGAAAATCCGAGAGCCCGTAGCGATATTGGTTTAGCGAGTGCTGGTGTACCGGCTTCAGCCGGCGAGTAGCTGA
>JAUXWY010000306.1 GCA_030681235.1 Pirellulaceae bacterium
GAGTTTGTTTTTTTTGGGAGACTTTTTTTGGTAGTTGGGGTGGTGTTATGGGCAAAGCCGCCAGGGACTGGCGACGCACAATTTTGGCCGCCAGGGACTGGCGACGCACAATTTTGGCCGCCAGGGACTGGCGACGCACAATTTTGGCCGCCAGGGACTGGCGACGCACATTCGCGACGCGATGTTAGGCGATTTCGACGACGAAGCCTTGGTGGGCGAGTTCCATTTTTAGGTTGCAGCAAGCGGCGTTGATGAATTGGGTGGTGCCGCGAGTGTAGCGGCCGTAGTTGCTCACGTCGGCTTCATCATGCAAATGACCAAACGCATGAATCCGCGGTTTGATTCGTTCATCAACATGACGGCGCAAGGCCTTGCAGCCAACCTGTACCAATGCTTTCGTTTCAATATCCTTGGTCAGATCCAAAATTCCTTTCGGCGGCCCATGCGTTATCAAGATGTCGATGTCGTCAGGAATGGTGTCCCACACCAGATCCAGCTTGTTGCGGGCCTTCATGTACGCCCAGTCAAAAAAACGAGGCGTGTACGGTGAGCCAAAAATCTTTAACCCTGCAATCTCGGCTTCATCATGGATCAAGAAGCGAACCTCAGGATAATCAGTCGCGCGAATCAGTCCTTGTTCGATAGCCGTGGAATGATTGCCGGGGACAAAAACTTTGATTGGAATGGGCAACTCGCGGTACCAATCGAAGAAACGACGCGATTCCGGTTCATTAAGCCACGGGCTGCCATGATTCGCTTCGTCGCCACAATGGATCACCACATCCGCTTTCGGCGGTTGCAGTCCTTGATGCAACCCGTGGGTGTCCGAGATGAACCAGATTTTCATTCGACGTCATTTTCCATTCAGGTCTTCAAGGATGATCGTCTCCAGATCCAATCGATACAGCAATTGATTGTAGTCGTATCGCGGGGTGGCTGTCTGCGTTGAGGAGAACATCTGAGTGTACGTGCCCTCGAAGTAAATGTAGCGTCCGTCGGCTTGATCCCAGGCGACATGTTGGCGTGGATTGTAAAACGAGTAGCCCGGATGGGTGGCGATCTTGATGGCGGTGTTCCAAGGACCGGTGAGGTCCGGAGCTTCGGCGTACCAGACTTCACCGAGATGACTGGGAGTGCCGCTGGGATTGATTTCGCAACCGATCATGATCCACCGCTGGCGGTAGTTGTTCCAGTTGACGCTGGCGCGGTGAATGGTGACGGGGCGATTCGTGTCGCGTTCGGCGATCTGAAATCTCGCAGCCGTTGCGGATAGAGTTTGTTCTTGAAGCAATTTGTGTTCGAGCGTTTGCGTTGTTGGTGGGTGCTCGTGCTGCCAGCGGAATTGTTGCAACGCGGCGTCCCAGCAATAGGCCTGATACTGCAACGGATCACAAAGGGCTTCCAAGTTCGCGGGAACTCGGACCACCGGAAACGGATCGGCGAAGTAAACAAAATCGCCGTCATGGTCGGCGTGCCGAAAAGCTTGGCCGCTGGGGATTTGCCACGTGTTCGTGAGTTCAAAAGTTTTCGCGATCTGAAACTGTTGCGACTCATCGTCGAAGACCGCGATACCATGTTCGACCATTTCACCCAATCGCAGATGTCGTGAATAGTGAGCGACCAACGTTTCGCGATCGGTTGATTCTTTCAAATTGATCAACCCAAACAGCCACACGGCACCCGGCTTCTCCGAAGGCAACATCTTTTTGACTCGGTTCGAGGACTTGTCGACGAAATAGTCGAGTTCCAGTGCTTCCGTTGTTGGAAAATTGGACGAAGAGGGCAGGGCACTAGTGGCGGCGGTCACATGAAAATTGCCTAAGGGATAATGGGCCAAGTTGGTATCTCCCCACAGCCAGAACAGACGGTTGCGATACGGGACCATTTGTACCGAATCGCTGCCCATGACACCGGCGTTGAGCGATTGCTCACCAATTGGAACTGTGAGACCCATGAGTTCGCTGTCACGAAAGATGCCTTGGCCGGTCAGGCGTCGAATGCGTTCCGCGGGTTGGAGTCGCTTCATGCGAACCTCATGAACCTGGCCGGCTTCGGGAGTCACTCGAATTCCCCGAAAACCAAAGCCATCGGCTGGGAATTCGTACCCCGGCGAGTCCACTTCAAAATGGACTTCGGTATTTATCAGGCCTGGTTCGTTGAAAGCAACGTAACCTTGGCTGTCCGACCAGAAGACGATGTTGTTCGTCGTTTTGAAGCGTACCAACGGCACACCGCGTCCGGTTTCTTGATCGATCGCTCGAAGGCCATAATGGACCGTGGCAGGCGCGGCCTTCGGTTGCTCTTGACCATGCAATGACTGCGGCAATTCGATAAGACAATCGATAACCAAGAACATCAACAATATGATTAACGATCCTCGTTGCAGATAACTAATCATGACACGTGGACTCCAACTCGCTGGTTCCCTGAGCGTAGTCGGGCAGTTCTTCTCGAATGGCTTCGGGAGAGAAGTCGATGTCGGTATAGACTTCGCCTAATGACAATTGACAGCCGATCTCGGGTAGGTCGATAGTCGCGTCCAAGCCTTCGTAGGTTTCGCGGAGGAATCCGTTATTGACGCGGCGCATGAGAATGGCTTGTGGGGCTGTTTGTTCAAGAGCCAGGAAATACTCGAGTGATGTGATGCTGAGGTAATGGCTCAATTTCTCATCCAGGTCCGTGCCCCGAGTGCTGCGTGAGAGGACCTCGACCACCATCACCGGCCGATCTTGATAGGCATCGGTGGGCTCGTTCGGCAGGCAGATGACCGATGCGTCGGGGTAATAGAACCAAGTGGATTCACGACGTCGGATGCGGATTTTGGTGTCGGAATTGTAGGCTCGGCACGGTTTGCCGCGAAGTTGGATCGCCAATGCCACAAGGGCATTTGTCGCAATGAGGTTATGGCGATTGATCGCGCCGGCCATCGACCGAAGCGTGCCATCGACGTACTCGGATTTGTGCGGAGCCGCAGCTTCGAGCCGCAAATACGTCGCGACATCCATCCATTCAAGTTTTTCAGCACTGCTCATTGGTGATGGTCCTTGGTAAACTGTCTGGGACGCCGAGTGAAACTAAGC
>JAUXWY010000312.1 GCA_030681235.1 Pirellulaceae bacterium
AAGAGCGTTTTCATAGCTCCCCGCCGGCTGAAGCCGGTACACCAGCGCTCGCTAAATCGATCTCGATACGTGTTCTCGGGTTTTCCAATGCCGGACTCGCCCAAATCGGGAATTTGATTCAGGACAATTCCTTAGCGACCGCTGCAACATCCGGCAAACTGAACGGAGCGGTATTCGCGGCCGCGTTAGGATTCGTGGCAAAACCGGTCGTGGAGCAACCAATAGAGCAGGCCTTTTTGGGCGTGCATTCGATTTTCGGCTTGTGCGTAGATTCGACTTTGAGGACCATCGATCACATCAGCGGTGACTTCTTCTCCGCGGATGGCTGGTAAACAATGCAAGAAGATCGCCGCCGGATCAGCGGCACTCATCAGTGGAGCATTGATTTGAAACGGAGTGAAGGCCATCAGTCGCTCGTCTCGCTCCGCTTCTTGCCCCATGCTGGTCCAGACGTCGGTGTACAGCACATGCGAGTCCCGGGCAGCCTCTAGAGGATCCGTGTACGCGCGGAAACTGGCTTGCGGAAACTTCGCGCTCAATTGCGTGAAGCATTCTGGTTCCAATGAATACGCAGCGGGCGACGCCAAGCGAAATCGCCATCCCAAATGGCCGCAAACTTCAGCCAAACTTCGAGCGACATTGTTTCCGTCGCCGACATACGTGACGGTGAGCGGTCGATGATTGGCCGCGTCTTCACCAAAGGCCTCCAAGACCGTCATGGCATCGGCCAAAGCTTGACACGGATGAGAATGGTCCGTCAATCCATTGATCACAGGGCAATGGGCGTACTTGGCCAAGTCGACACAATCTTGGTGCCGGTACCCGCGAAAGACGATCGCGTCAACATAACTACCCAAGATCGTGGCGATGTCTTGTGTTGGTTCGCGTTTGCCAAAGCCAACGTCGTCGGCCAAGTACAGGCTACTGCCACCCAAATGTCGGATTCCGGACTCGAAGCTAACCCGAGTTCGTAGTGATTGCTTTTGGAACAGCAAAGCCAGCACTTGGCCATTCAAAACCGTGGGCCGGACGCCGCGTTTGAATTTGCTTTTCAGTTCAGCTGCCAGGAACAGGACCCGCCTTACTTCGTTTGGCGTAAGGTCCAACAGGGTCAGCACGTGGCGATGGGATGGGCTTGAGGAATTATCGGACATCCTTCACTCCTTAGTTTTGTGGCCAAACACCAACTGAAATGCGCCAATTGGAATTCAAACGTCTGGGCGGGCTATTGCGTCCTTCTACAGGTCGCGGACGAACTGGGTGCCTACTCCATCCGTGGTATAAATTTCGATCAACAGCGAATGTCGCACGCGGCCGTCGACGATGTGAACTTTCGAAACACCTCGTTTTAGAACAGACAAACAGGCTTCTACTTTCGGAATCATGCCGCCCTGGATCACGCCTTCAGCCACGAGCTTCTGAACCTTCGAGGGCGTCAATGAGGCGATGCGACTGCTCGGATCGTTCACGTCCCTGAGGACCCCTGGGATGTCGGAAACGAACACGAGTTTTTCGGCACACAACGCTTCCGCGACGGCCATCGCCGCCGAATCCGCATTGACGTTCAGTACACCACCGTCCTCGTCCAAGCACATGGAAGGTATGACGGGAATCTGGCCGGCGTAGCACAAGTTGTCGATCACTCGTCGGTCAACCGATGTGACTTCGCCCACGAAGCCCAAATCCAAAGGTTGGCCGTCCTCGTCCAGCGTCAACTTGCGGCCTTCCAATACTGGGGTCGACGTAAAATTCAGCGTCATCGCTCGACCGCCCAGTTTCTCCAATTGGCCCGCGAGGAATTGGTTCGTCTCCTCGGCCAAGACCCGTTGCACGATCGCAAGCGTCTGTTGATCGGTATAACGTCGACCTTTGATGAAACGCGGCTGTAATCCAGCTTCTTCCATCGCCTGATTGATACGTTTTCCGCCGCCGTGGACCAAGACCGGTCGCATCCCGACGACGGACATGAAGCAGATATCCAGCAGCAGATGGTGCAGCGAATCGGGGTGGTCCAACACACTGCCGCCGAGTTTGATCACGGTCGTTTTGTCGCGGAACATGGATATCCAACCCATGGCTTCAACTAACGTATCTGCCTTGTTCATCGCGTCTTGAATCATGCGACTTGTACTTCTGTTTCTCAGTTTTGAAAATTTGAAAAATTGTAGGGTTCGACTCAGCCGCAGCTGGACCCCGAATTGTGAGGGATTTTTGTTTGAAGTCAAGCCGAGGTTTGTCTGGTGGCCAAGGTGGCCGACCCCTGACGGCCGGGGTTTCTGCCGCTGCATCGTCGCGGCATCCGTGTTAAGATTGTCTTCCATGGCCTCGGATCGAGACTACAGATACAGGATGTCGGCCATGATGATGATTTTTCGCTAGGGAAAGAATTCAAGATGAGTCAGCCCGTCGCCCGCCCCGGCCTAGGTTCGCTCAGCCACGCGGCGACGAGTGAGGGTGACGCTCAATCGCAGCCCGCTGGCGATCACGGGAGTGGGCACTTATGGACTCGTGGTTTTGTCGGTCTTCTTCTGACGCAATGGCTGACTGCGATAAACGACAACGTCTTCCGGTGGTTGGCGATCGATATTGCCAAGGATTTTTTGCCGACCAATCATACACTGGCCCTCATGCTTGGCTCGATTGGGTTCGTGGCCCCGTTCCTGGTTTTTGCCGCCCCGGCTGGATTCTTGGCCGATCGCTTTCCCAAACGAACGGTCATCGTTGCGTGCAAGTTCCTCGAAATTCTGGCCATGACCGTCGGATTGTTGGCGATTTGGTACAGTCACTTTTACTTATTGGTTGTAACCGTGTTCTTGATGGGTGCTCAGACCGCGCTCTTCAGTCCAGCCAAGCTTGGGATCATTCCGGAGATGCTGCCGGGCCAAAAGATCTCGGCGGCGAACGGTTGGATGGGTCTGGCGACCATGACGGCGACGGTCATCGGAATGTTCATTGGCGGGTTCTTGAAGGACAGCACGGGCTATTTAGGAATCGAGCACCACTTCTGGATGCCGACCGCCGTGTTGTTGGGGTTTGCCGTTGTGGGCACCGGCTGTAGCGTGCTAATCCCCAAACTCAAGGCCGCAGCGCCGGAAATCAAGTTTTCGTTTGGTTTGGTCGTCAGTTGGGTGACGATGCGGCAAGCTTATTTGGATCTGCGCGAGTTATTCCGCCGACGTTTGTTGTTTTACGCTTCGATTGGAAGTGTCTTTTTTTGGGCAGTCGCAGGGGTCGCTCAGTTGGATATCGATGTGCTATCCGCAGAAAGCGGAGGCGTGCTCGCGTCGGATCGCACGCCGTTGCTCATTTGCTTGGTACTGGGTGTTGCCTTTGGCAATGTCTTGGCCGGTATCTTGTCGCGCGGCAAGATTGAATTGGGGTTGGTGCCGATTGGTTGCGGCACCATCGTCTTCTTCGCGGTCTTGCTGAGTCTTTGTCCGGCGGACTTCTACCTGGATCAAGGACCGTGGAGCAGCACGTTGGGAACCGATGCAACTGGGAATTTGGTGTGGGCCTGTTTGCTGCTCTTTGGCTTGGGCATCGGTTCGGGCCTGTACGATGTTCCCTTAACGGCGTATCTGCAATACCGAGCCCCAGCGGGTAGTCGTGGTGCCATCATCGCCGCCAACAACTTCATGGTGTTTGCGACAATGATGCTGGGATTCATTGGATTCAACTTGGTGCGGTCCAAAGTGACGCCGGGCGAACTGTCCAATATTCCCGTCGTTGCCGAATGGCGGGCGGCCGACCCAGTCAACGTCATTCAGGAAGAACGAATTCAAGATCGGTTGGCGGTCTGGAACCAAAAGTGGTCCGAAAAAGTTCGTCACGATGCGGCGGAACTCGAACGGGCCACGAAACAGCTGAAGTCCGACCCGTCGATTGAGAACTTGTTTCGCTTTCGCGAATTGACCAAGGGGTTGGCTCAACAGCGGCCCGACGTTGGAGTGTTGTTGGATGGAATCCCCAAAACCGATGAGCCCCGCGAGTACTTGGTCCAGGGAATGTGGGCGGAATTGGCTCAACGCGGGATGAACGAATTCTCGCCGGTCGCGAATCAGCCGAAGCTCGAGGTTGATCGCACCACTTTTGGCAAGTCCTACGATTTGAGCCAGGACCCGCGATGGAACCAGCCTGTATCGCGATTGGCGGCTCAAGTGTTTGACCAGTCCTTGTACCAGCCGATGCTGTCGGGCCGTCAAGTGTTCATGCTGATCGCCATTTTGACTTCGGTGGTCTTGGCGATTGTCGTCTATCATCTGGGCCATTACACAAGCCGATTCCTGAACCGCAGACGAACCACTCACCTGCCCGGCGTGACCTGGGTGGGCGGACAACATTTACCCAACTCGCCCGCCGTGTTCTTGCTGTTCAACTCAAGCCCGGCCGCCATCGAGGCCTTGCAGGCGGGAGTTGGGCGTTCCACGGCGCTGGTCATTTGGCGTGGCTCGCGATCGGAAAATTTCCTGGCAGAATCCTCGCATCAAGTACCTGTGCTGATCGAGCCCACGATCCGTGTTTTCAACGACGCGAGGAAGGTTGATAGTCGGCCTGTGATCCGTCTGCTGGAAGAAGGCTCCAGTATCGTGATTCCGATGTATGGAAACCGCAACACGGATCTGCAGCAACCAGTTCCCGAAAACTTGCCAATTCTCTTGCACGAGTGTCGTCAAGCGGGCTTCGATACGTTGCCAGTTGTCGCCGTTCGTGGTACCGTGGCGGATCGAGCCGGGTTTACATTGAACCTAGGGCCGGTCATCACCAGTCCCGGAAACTCTGGCCGCCTTACCCAAGCTTTTGAATTATTAGGAGCGAAGACGATGCAACCCCAACAAGTTGAGTTTGTCCATCCTGTCGAGATGTTCATTCGCCAGTGTAAGGCTCGCGGGAGCCGCATGAAGATCGCTGATTCGATGGGTCAAAAGATGACTGGCACCGAAGTCTTGATGCGGACGGTTATTCTGTGTCGTTTACTCAAAGAGCATGTTTTGGATGAAGGCGAAACGCATGTCGGCTTGCTGATTCCCCCAGCCGCCGGTGCGGTGTTGGCCAACGCGGCTTTGGCTTTGGATGGAAGAACTTCCGTCAATTTGAATTATTCCGCAACCGCCGATGTCATGAACGAGTGTATCCGGCAGTCGGGCGTCAAGCACATTCTGACGACCAAAAAGATCGTGGAAAAACTCAATGTCCAACTGGATGCTCCGTTTGTTTATTTGGACGAATTGCGAGAAAAGGTTGGCAATTGGGACAAACTCGCGGGAGCTTGGGCCGCTTATGTAAGTTCGGCCGATAGTCTGGTTCGCAAGTACGGCATCAAGCAACGCAGTTTGGATGATGTCTTGACGGTCATCTTCACGTCGGGGTCAACAGGAATGCCGAAGGGTGTCATGTTGACTCACCGAAACATCTCGTGTGTCATCGAAGGCGTTAATGAAGCGGTGGTGCTCAATAGCAATGATGTGATCTTGGGCGTGTTGCCGTTTTTTCATTCGTTCGGGTTCGCTGTCCCCTTATGGACGGTGTTGGCGTCCAATATCGCCGGCGTTTACCATTTCAATCCGCTGGACGCACCTCAGATTGGCAAGTTGTGCCAACAGTACAAAGCCACGATCCTGTTGGCGACACCCACTTTTCTGCGAAGTTATATGAAGCGAGTCGCGAAGGAGGACTTCCAAACGCTGGGCGTCGTCGTCGCCGGCGCAGAAAAGCTTCCCACCGAACTTTCTGACGCGTTTGAGGCGAAATATGGCGTTCGTCCCGTCGAGGGCTATGGCACCACAGAGTTGGCTCCATTGGTCTCGGTCAATCAACCCGCAGCTCGAGTACCCGCTGGAAAAACAGTCAAAGCCAAGGAGGGATCGGTCGGCGCGCCGGTCGTGCACGTTCGTGTCAAAACGCTGGATCTGGACACTGGGAAAGAAACCGCTGTTGGCGAACCTGGCATGCTCTGGGTGGCTGGGCCCAACGTAATGAAAGGCTACATGGGACGACCGGACCTCACTTCCGAGTCCATCGTTGATGGTTGGTACAATACAGGCGATGTGGCTTTCATTGATGCCGAAGGATTTATCCATATCACCGGCCGACTCAGTCGGTTCTCAAAAATCGGCGGTGAAATGGTTCCGCATATCTTGGTGGAACAGAAGCTCAACGAAATAGTCTGCGAGGAAAAGGGCGACATGAAATGCGCCGTTTCAAGCGTTCCAGATGAAAAGAAAGGCGAGCGATTGATCGTGCTCCACACCGCGTTTTCGATGCCGGTCGATGACGTTAGGAGCAAGTTGATTCAATCCGGATTACCCTCGCTGTATATTCCGAGCGGGAATTCGTTTTTTCAAGTCGACGAGTTGCCGATGTTGGGTAGCGGCAAACTGGATCTCAAACAGCTGAAAGAAACCGCAAAGGCCAAATCCGCTGCTGGTTAGTTCCGACACGAGTATCGGAGAGGAGTTGGTTTTTGAATCCTTCGTCCCATCGTCAACGAAACTATCACGCTTGCCATTGGGTCCAAGTGGCGACATGCGACGGGTTGCGACTTGATGGGATGCTCCATGACGATTCTTGGGATGTAACGACGAAGGCGGGCAACGCGGAGCGGCCGATCGTGCTCTTGATGCACGGAGCGGGGGCCAATTTTTACGGCCCGTCTTTGATCAATCGAGTGGGCACCCATTTATCTCGATTGGGCTGGCCCGTCTTACGCGTCAACAATCGCGGCCACGATGGTTGGCATGTCGCCTTCCGAGGGGGCGGCGTCACGCAGATGGGAGCAGCCTTCGAACGATTGGAAGAGTCGCTATGGGACGTCGAGGCGTGGCTCGGGTGGATTCGTCGCAATGGTTATCGCCGGGTGATTCTGGCCGGACATAGTCTAGGAGCGTTTAAAGTCGTTTACTTCTTGTCGTGCCTGCGAGAACAAACGGCCCCGGAAACGAACTCCTGGCGAACCGACCTGCAAATCGAGACCGCCATCGCCATCAGTCCACCGTGTCTTTCGCAGTCGCTGTTCACGTTATCGAGTCATGGCGAACAGTTTTCCGAGACAATTCGTGCGTGCCACGCCATGCTGGAGCGTGGCGAAGAAGAAAATATCTTTCGAGCAGAATATCCGTTTCGGATGCTGATTTCGCCCGGTTGTTACTTGAACAAATATGCGTCGGGCGAACGATTCAATTTCACTCATTGGTATGCCAACTTGAGTGATCCAGTATTGTGGATGTATGGAGAGGCCGAATTGCAAGCTCATGAGGCTCTGTCGCGTGGCGTTCAAGTACTGAAGCAGGATCTGACGCTGAACCATCGCATGATAATCGTACCGGACGCCGATCACTTTTTCACGGGCACGTCCCGGGATGTCTGCCTGGCAGCCGAACAATGGGTGGAGCCGTTTCGAACATGAGCAGCCACGCAACCGAACCAAACGCGGCCCTGGCGATCCTTGCGCGAGACGTGAATAAGAGTTTCGGAACGCAAGTTGTTCTGCGCGACTTGAATTTGGACATTGCTCGAGGGGAATTTGTTTGCTTCTTGGGCGCCAGTGGTTGTGGCAAGTCGACCGTGCTCCGCTTGATGGCTGGCTTGGAAACACCCGATGCAATCTCTGAGGCATGTGGAAACCCGGCTCGGTTGGAGTTGCGAGCCTCTGAAACGTCCGACGCCACAGTTCCTCGACTTGGATTTGTCTTCCAACAACCAAATCTACTGCCCTGGCGAACCGTCGATGAAAACGTTGGGCTTCCGCTGCGATTGCAGGGAACGAATCGAGGCGTACGGCTATCGGAAGTCGAACGATCCCTGCGTGAAGTTGGACTAACGTCTGCCGACGGAAATAAGTGGCCAAGGATGCTTTCCGGTGGAATGCAAATGCGGGCCAGTCTCGCGCGGGCCCTGGTGACACGACCCGAGATCATGTTGCTGGACGAACCGTTTTCCGCCTTGGACGAAGTCCTGCGACAGCGTTTGGGCGAAGAATTGCGACAATGGCACCATCAATTCGGTTGGACCACGATCTTTGTCACGCATCACGTTTCCGAAGCCGTGTTTCTGGCAGATCGGATCTTGATGTTTCGCAGTCTGCAAAGCGGCGTCGAGCAGGTCTCGCTGGCCGCCGACCTTCCGATCGAGTTTGGCGTGGCACGGAACACCGCCCTGCGTGAGAGCCGAGACTACGTCGAAGAAGTCATACGGGTCACCAAGCGTTTTCGGGAGCTGCAGCTTTGAACGTTGGCCCACCGAATCGTAACAGCAAGTCGACTTGGACGTCGAAACTCGCGACAGGACTGGCTCCGTTGGTCGTCCTGGTGGTTGTCGTGATCGCTTGGCAAGGACTGGTATGGGCTCGGGATATTCCCAAGTTCCTGCTGCCCAGCCCGCGCGACATCGCGCTGGCAACCTGGACGGACGGCCCGCGACTGTGGGCCGCCACGGTGCGAACGGCTTCCGAAGCGATTGCCGGTTTCGGGCTCAGCGTCGCGGTAGGATTTATCTTGGCCAGTATCTTAGGGCAAGCTCGCTGGATTCGACTCAGCTTGATGCCGTACGTCTTGGTGTTTCAAACGATCCCCATCATCGGTGTGGCGCCACTATTGATCACTTGGTTCGGCAACACGTTTAGTACCGTGATGCTGATCGCGGCGTTCATCAGCATTTTTCCAATCATCAGCAACACCACAACCGGGTTGATCTCAGTGGACTCGGCCCATTTGGATTTATTTCGCCTTAATCGAGCATCTCGGTGGCAGATCTATTGGTACTTGCAAGTGCCGACGTCTTTACCGTTCTTCGCGGCCGGAATCCGGATCGCGTCGGCGGCGTCCGTGCTCGGGGCGTGTGTCGGCGACTATTTTGTGGGAACCGCACAGCAAGAAGGACTCGGGTTTCTAGTTTTCCAAGCCAAAGATCGCGACGCGGGTTTGATGTTTGCCACGCTGCTGGTGTTGACCATCATGGGATTTGTGTATTACCTTTTGGCAAGTCTCTTCAGCCGAGCGATCTTGCTTCGATGGGAAGATCATCACCTTCGTTAGAACTTGGTCGGTGTCCTCATGAAAAAAACAACCGCAACGTTTCGCTGGACGTTGTTCTCACTGTTCGCCATGTTGGCCTGCATTGCCCAGCGAGCGGACGCTCAGACAGAAGCCCAGGAGCCGGATTCGCAACGACGCCCCACCGTATCGGCAACGGACGAGCGGTTTTGGCTCGAGAATATGGCCCTTTGGCATCGATACTCTACGAACGAAATAGGTCAGGTGACTGGCAAGACCCCGGGAGAGGTTCGTGTTCTGTTGCGGCAATACAATCTGAGTGAAGCAGCACAGGCCCATCCGCGACCCTCCGATCGTCTCGCCCTGATGCCGTACCCGGGAGGCCGACACCCTCGACGCGGCTTCCTGGACGGTGCGATCGATCCCCAGCGAGAAACGAAGTTCAGTGTTTTTACTCCCTGGTCCACTCGGAGTTACATTGTCGCGGATGTTCCCGAAGCGATCTTTTCTAACTTGGGTCTCATCTACTTGGCGCACACTCACATCCCAACGATTTGGGACGAGAAGGGCATCAAGCTGCCAACTCAAGAGTGGCA
Source organism: Pirellulaceae bacterium (assembly GCA_030681235.1). Lineage (GTDB taxonomy): Bacteria > Planctomycetota > Planctomycetia > Pirellulales > Pirellulaceae > M30B19. The sequence continues at coordinate 9,584 of JAUXWY010000312.1, forward strand.
ACGTTTTTCAAATGGAGTTTTGACGAGCCAGCGGAAGTTGCCCAATGGAATTCGCTGGGATGTCATTGTGGAGCCCAGGTCCGATCACGTTCGCATGCAGTTAGCCCTGCTGAACGGAACACAAGAACCGCTGACTGGCCTCCGCGTGCAACATTGCCTGATGCTGGCTTATGCTCCCGAGTTCGACTTCGAATCAAACGACAACAAAATCTTTCGCGGCGACTACGCGCTCGTTCATAATTTGGATCGTACGCGGTGGTTGATCACGTCTTGGAAGCCCTTGGGTCGAGCTTGGGGGAATCCGCCAGTGCCGTGCGTGCATGCGGACCCGATCATGCCTGATTGCCCAGCGAGCAGCACGACTCGGACGCAGGGTTGGCTCTCGTTCTACGAGGGCAAAGAATGGGAAGCCGAACTTGACCGAATCGAACGGTTGCAATGGTGGGAAAAGTCGCTCGAGTCGCCAGGGCCGGTCGCGGACCAATGATAAGTACGAGTCGGGCAGTTAAGGATTTGTCCCGAAATAAGTTCCGGATTTCG
>JAUXWY010000336.1 GCA_030681235.1 Pirellulaceae bacterium
CGGATCGCAATCAAATTGCCATTGCCGAGGACGATCAACTGGAACGTTGGTCGAAGCCCATTCCCGTGAACCCCAAAACGCGAACCGGCGAACTACCAACAATGCGGCATTGGGATCCCGACTGTTGGCTGGATGGCGAAACCTACTACGCGATTTCCGGCGGTCAGGATCCCCATTGGATGAAGTCTAGCGATTTGCATGAATGGGAGTATCTGGGTCGTTTGCTTCACGATCAAATTCCTCCGCTCGACATCCCCAGGGACGAAGACATCTCCTGCCCGAACATGTTCCGGATCGGCGACAAGTGGATGTTGCTTTGCCTGAGTCATTGGATTGGCAGTCGCTACTATCTGGGGAGCTTTCAGGACGAGAAATTTCTCCCGGAATCGCACGGCCGAATGAACTGGATGTGCGCGTTTCAAGGTGGCGATGAGGACGCGGATGTGTTCGCGCCGGAAAGTCTGTTGACTCCCGATGGTCGCCGCGTCATGTGGGCCTGGGCGCGGGTCAAACATCGGCTCAAGAACGTCCCGATCCAGAGCAGCATCCAATGCCTGCCACGAGAACTGAGCCTCCCTGCCGACGGAGTGCTGCGAATCAAGCCACTTCGCGAATTGGAACAACTTCGCTCAGAAGAATGTGCGACGGGACCGATCACAATCGCGACCGATGCGATCTACCCGCTGGAGCAAATCAACGGCGACGCCTTGGAGCTGAGGATCGTTTTCCGAACTGGCTCGGCCCAAAAGTTTGGGGTTCAGGTGTATGGCGACCGGGAGAACAACCATGGATTTGCAATTGCCTTCGAGCCCGGTGCAAACATGCTGACCATGAGTGAAACACAGATCCCATTTGAATTGCAATCGTCCGAAGATCTCGAGCTTCGCGTCTTCCTGGACAAGAGCATCATCGAAGTCTTCGTCAACGATCGGCTCGCGGCACTGGCCCCCCACGTTTACGCCCCCGAGAATCTGGGCGTGAGCCTGTTCAGCAAAGGGGATGCCACCCACGTGAAAGAAGTCCAAGCCTGGAAACTACGTTCGATCTACAATAAGGAAACTCGCGAGGCCACTCGATGAATGTCAAGAGCTACCCTTGCAGGGATGAAGCAACAGATAGGCCTTCGGTTGCTGCCATAGATCATCACTTTCGATGGCCGGGCAACGCCGCGAAGAAGCTGTCGCCACGACACCAACAACCGGGATTCCGATGAAGCACATTAAAAGCCTATCCCAAAAGAGATCTGACCCATTGGAGGCGAGTCGCTTTTCTATCCTATTTGCGAGACTCGCCGGAGAGGGTCAGACCCCTTTTGGGATCGGCTCTAAGACCTCCTTCGTAGCCCTCCTGATGTTCCTCGTGCTCAGCCAACATGTGGTCTTCGCACAAGAACCGTTGTCCTTGACAAATCAAATCGAGCAAGCGGTTGAGCGCTCTTTGCCGCTCCTGGAGATCGCTTCGGCAGAAACAACGAATCAGCGACAGTGCTTTACGTGCCATGGACAGTCACTTCCGATCGTGACACTCATGAAGGCCACACAGCATGGGTTTCAAATCGATTCGGAAAACCTAAAGCGACAGGTCGACCATACGTTTGCGCATCTGGAGCGATCAAAAAAGGAGTACGACGAAGGCAAAGGCACGGGCGGTCAAGTCGACACGGCGGGATGGGCGTTGTGGGGCTTGGAGGCCGGCAAACGCGAAGCCAACGAGTTCACGGATTCTGTTGTGAGCTATCTGATTGGCAAACAAGATCCTTCGGGCGTCTGGACATGCTCCAGCAATCGGCCACCGTCGGAGGCCAGCGACTTCTCAACCACCTACCTTGCGTTGCGTGCCTTGGATGCTTTCGGACGTGGCTCACAAGCCGAGAAAATTGAAGCCGCCAGAACCAGCGCTCGAACGTGGTTTGAATCTGCCAAACCGCGAGACACCGAGGACTCGGTCTTTCAATTGTTGACTTTGCGATACCTTGGCCTCCATGAGCAGGCACCCGATTTGATCGCTCAATTGAAAAGCCAGCAACGGGAAGACGGTGGCTGGGCACAGTTGCCGGAACTTGGCTGCGATGCTTACGCAACTGGAACGGTTTTGTACGCCTTGGCCGAAGCCGGCATGGATTCATCCGAACCCGAGTATCGTCGCGGATTGGAATTCCTACTCAAGCAACAATTGCCCGATGGATCATGGCACGTCAAGTCACGCAGCGTTCCCTTTCAACTCTACTTCGAAACGGGGTATCCGCACGGCAAAGACCAATTCATCTCGATGACCGCTGGCTGCTGGGCAACCATCGCTCTATTAATTGCACTGCCGCAAAAAACACCACCCACTATTGAAACGTCCGACGGAACGCAGTCTCAGGAATTGCCGGAGCCCGAACGTCGCAAACCCAAACGGTCGGCGGACTTCTCATAGTAGAGCGAGCGCCCCGATCGCTCTGGGAGCGAGAATGAAACGGTCTAGCAATTGTCAGTCTCAGTTATCGACGCGCTAGAGGTATCAAGTGAATGCTTCTAGCCGCTCGCAAGCAAATATGCCAACCACGAGATAAACGATTAGAGAAGATATCGCCAATGGTTTCAAACGAACCGCCAACTTCAAACCTCATGATTCAAGCAGCGACCCCAGTATCTTAGGGGTACGGCTACTTGCCCTCGACCCAGGCCAGGACTTTCTCGGCCCACAATTTCCCGTGTTGGCGTAAGCCTTGGCCGCTGAAGTGAACTCCTTGACCGTTGCGTTCACGCAGTTCTCCCTTTAGCGAATCGCTGTCCGGGCCTTCGAACGCGATGCCGTCTTTCCACAGCGACGCTTGGGCTGCACGGATATCCGGTGAAGATTCATCGCCTGGTACATGATAGCTGACCTGAGCTACAAACCAGGGAACGTTCCAGCCGATCGCTAGCCGCGACTCGCGGATTAACTTTTCCAGTGATTCGCGATACAACTTGCCCGACAGAGTTCGTGATGGGTCTTGCTGATTCGCGTCGCTCTCGCCCTGATGCCATAACACAGCCCGAAATCCGTTCGGCCCCAACTGCTTCATGCGAGCAGTGAACATCTCAAACGCCGCGCCATCGCTGGCCCAGTCTCCGTTTGGTAGCTGTTCGACGCGACTCACCAACGTTGGTGGGTTGGGAAATCGCGAGCCCTTCGGCAGCCATTCGCGGACACTGGTTGCTCCAATGCCGCAGGAAACAATGCCAACGGGCACCTCTAATTTTTCGACGACCGCATCGCCGAACGCCGGAATGAAACTGCCGCCCTCGCCACTGGCTCCCGGCTGAGGATCGTTTGCGATCTGCCACTTGGTCCCGTCAAAGGCTGCGACGCGTCCGGTCTGCGGCGTCAACTTCTCTTCGCCATGATTGGCCGAATTCGATTGCCCCGCGACAACAAACACCTCACCGATTCCCACATGGGCCACGACGGCCTTGGCGATTTCTTGCCCTTCGTTCAAGACGCGGATTTCCAACTGCCACCAACCACCCGCCTCGGCTTCCATCTGCATCGTGACCATTTGTCCAGAGACCGTCGCATCCAGTCTGTGCCATGGAACATCAACATTCTCGTGAAGAATTCGCCCCTCAAAAACGACGGTGACCGGAACCTGCTCGGAAAGCTGGCCGTTGATTCGTAGCGTCCCATTGCTCGGAGTCGACCGCTGCACGACCTGATAGTCCATGGGCGAGGTGAGAACGAGGTCCGCACCAAACAGCATCGTTAGCGAATTCAGCAAGCAAACGGTCAGCAACGTGAGGATTTGCTTCATGATTCACTGGACTGAAGGGGGCGGTAGGCGGGATGAGAGTTTCTTGATGACCAAGCGAAATCGATCACGGCTTGGGCAAAAACTTGACGCAGATGCAACGATCGATCTTGATCGAGTTGACGGTTTCCTTGGCCAGACCAGTCGCTTCGTCGATTCTGTAGACTCCAACTTTGCCGCCATCCTGGCTGGCGATCAACATCCACTTGCCACACGGCGTGATGTTGAAGTTGCGCGGGATATTGATGTCGCCTGTGATGTGCCCCGCAGGCGATAACTTCATAGAAGCGGCATCATATTTGAACGCGGCGATGGTGTTGTGCCCGCGATTCGATACGTAAACGAACTGCCCGTTGGGGTGAATGCGGCACTCCGCCGTACTGTAGCCCGGCTCGACCTTTTCCGATTCTCGCAATGTCGACAGACTTTGAAGCACTTCAAAACGGTTCGCTGCGACGTCCAACTTGACCAAGTTCACCGTCATGTCTCGTTCGCCGTTGACAAACGCGACTTTGTTGTCGGGAGCAATGTGGATATGCCGCGGGGCACTCAGCGCCGGCATCGCCAGAAACGGTGGATCGTTTTGCGTGACCGTTCCTTTTTCTCGGTCCACTTTATAGATGTGAACCTTGTCTTGTCCTGCATCGCAAGTGAACGCAAAGGTACCCGTCGCATCAAAGAAGCCACAATGACCGCGAGCCGCACGGTCGACGCCATCGATCTTGATCACGGGGATCGGGTAGTGGGCGATCCGCGAGTCGAGACTTCCGTTAGGCTGCAACTTGTAGAAGGCGTAACTGCCTCCAAAATAGTTGGACACCACCGCAAATTGATTCTTGTTGTCCGTACTGATATGACAAGCCGTGGCAGCTCCACTGGTCAGAGAAACTTTCTCGCTCAGCGTGCCTGTCGCGGGATCAAGACGAAACGAATACACTCCCCCTTCTTGATTGTTCTCACTGACGGCGTACAGTGATTTTCCGTCCGGGGCAATGTGGAAGAAGGACGGGCTTTCGAGTTCCATCGCCAGTTCCGGGGCAGAGAGTTGGCCGGTTTCCGCATCGAACGAACTGCGATAAATACCCCGACTGCCATCGTCGCTAGTATAGGTGCCCAGGAAGACCCAATACTGACTCGAGTTAGAGCTTTCGTTTGCCGTACAGTGAAATTGGTTCACCGAAGCGACAAACAGGGCAAGAAATAGAAACTTGATCATCGTAGGGTTCTCGTTTGGGGATTGTTGAGCAGTGAGGTTGGTAAGTGCCCAAGGTTTTTAATCTGACCGACGGAGCGGTCAGCGTCAGTCCAGTTTAGCCGGCGGTGACTGCCGGTCAATCTCCACCAACAAAGCCTAGCCAAGAATTGAAGAGCCGATGTCGCGTCCCGAGCTGGAAACTACAACGAACCTGCCGCGAATCCTGTACGGAACGGCTTGGAAAGAAGAAACCACACAAGCGTTGACGGAACTGGCCATTCAGCAAGGCTTTCGCGGCATCGATACTGCCAACCAACGCAAACATTATGACGAAGCCGCGGTGGGGGCAGCGATTTCCTACAGCATCAAGCAAGGCCACGTCACGCGCGACGATCTGTTCATCCAAACGAAGTTCACGTTCCAAGCGGGCCAAGATCATCGCCTGCCCTACGATCCAAAGGCTCCGACAGAAGTTCAAGTGACCCAATCCTGCGCCAGTTCCTTGGAGCATTTGCGTATCGACCAAATCGACAGTTACGTGCTGCATGGACCTAGCCGAGGCACTGGGCTTGGCCCGCAAGACTGGGCTGCGTGGAAGGCCATGGAACAGATCTACGATCTGGGAACGGTCCGCGCCTTGGGAATCAGCAACGTCAGCTTGGAGCAACTGACCGAACTTTGTCAACGCGTTAGAGTTCGTCCCCGCTTCGTGCAAAATCGTTGTTATGCCATTCAAGGTTGGGACGATTCTGTCCGCAAGTTTTGCGCCGAACACGGAATCATCTACCAAGGATTTTCATTGCTGACGGCCAATCGAACGGTTTGGGCGGGTCCTCACGTCGCCGCAATCGCCAAACGATTGGGCCGCTCGCCCGCTCAAGTCATCTTCCGCTTCGCGATGCAAATAGGCATGTTGCCACTGACCGGGACCACCAACGCCGCTCACATGCGAGCAGACCTTGACGTCGAACAATTCAGTCTGACCGAAGCCGATGTAAATCGAATCGAAAGCATCCTACTTCGCAACACTTGACGGTGTTCAGCCCACAACCGCAATCAGCGTTTGGAAGTCAGATCAATATTCCGCCCCCCACTGGCAACGCTGTGAAGCATTTTCATGTGGCAGTTTGCAGCTCCAATTGTCGTAGTTTTTTTCTTTGTTCGGGAGTCAACTTAGAGATTGTTGGATCACCAAGTGGTTTGTGATCTTTGTTCTTGGGGTGATACCGGGCTCTT
>JAUXWY010000089.1 GCA_030681235.1 Pirellulaceae bacterium
ATCTCTTGTTTCAAACGGATCAGATCGGGATGCAGTCGCAACTGGAGCACCGAATACACTCGGCGTTGATATTCTTGCTCCATTTCGCGCAACTGGTCCAAATTCCACGGGTTGATAACCAGTGGCTTTTCGCAAATGGCGTGAGCGCCGGTTCGCAGCGCCAAGCGACAATGTGAATCGTGTAAGTAGTTGGGCGTACAAACGCTGATGTATTGGATGGGTGTCCCAGAGGGCGTGCGACGCTGCTTTTCAACGAATCGATCGAAGCGTTCGATCTCTGTAAAAAAACTGGCGTCGGGAAAGTAATGGTCCATGATTCCCACAGCGTCGTGTTTGTCGACGGCCGCGACCAAGCGATTGCCCGTTTCTTTGATCGCCGTGAGGTGTTTGGGGGCGATGAAGCCCGCGACACCGATCAGAGCAAAATTTTTTGGTTCGGTCGTCATGATGCTGCTAAGGAAATCTGACAAGAATCGGAGTTCACGCCGGTGTTAGTTTTTTACGCCGATGCCATGGTATTGAAACCCGAGATTCGCGAGTTGGTTTTTCTTCAGCAAATTTCGACCGTCGAAGATGAACGCCGGTTTGTGCATGCGATTGTAGATGTCGGCGAAGTCCGCTTTCTTGAATTCGTCCCACTCGGTGAGGACTGCAATCGCGTGGGCTTGGTTGGCGGCGGATTCCGCCGAGGCCGCGACGTGCAGATTTTCTGCCAGAAGTTTTTCCGCGCTTGGCGTCAACCGCCCGTCGGGGCCAAGCATGACGAGTTCCAGTTCGTGTCGGATCTGGGCTTCGGTAACTTTCGGGTCATAAATGGTGACTTTGGCTCGCTCTTCCAACAGGTCGCGGCAGATGTAAATGGCAGCCGATTCTCGTGTGTCGTTGGTGTCCTTCTTGAAGGCAAAGCCCCAAACCGCGATCTTTTTGTCGGAAACGGTGTTGAACAAAGTTCGCACGATCCGTTGGACGAAACGGCGCTTTTGATAATCGTTCATCTTGACCACTTGTTCCCAATAGGCGGCGACTTCGGGCAGGCCGAAGTATTCGCACAGGTACACGAGGTTCAAGATGTCTTTTTGGAAACACGATCCACCGAAACCGACCGACGCTTTGAGGAACTTGGGGCCAATGCGAGAATCGGTGCCGATGGCGGCCGCGACTTCATCCACATCCGCTTCGGTGGCTTCGCATAAAGCGCTGATGGCATTGATCGAAGAGACTCGCTGGGCCAAAAAAGCATTGGCAGTCAGCTTGGATAGTTCGCTGCTCCACAGGTTCGTGGTGAGGATTTTTTCGCGCGGAATCCAACGGGCGTAGACGTCCACCAACGCATGAATGGCCTGTTGGCACTCGCCGCCGATGAGGACACGGTCGGGATTGATAAGATCATCGATCGCGGTGCCTTCGGCCAAGAATTCGGGATTGCTCAACACGTCAAAGGTCGCGCCGTCGCCGGTGTTCGAGAGGATCGTCTTGACCGCTTCAGCGGTGCGGACGGGTAGTGTGGATTTCTCGACGACAATTTTGTGACCGGTCGAGACGCGCGCGATTTGCCGGGCGCACTTTTCGACGTATTCGAGGTTGGCGGCTTTGCCGGCGCCGGTGCCGAAGGTTTTGGTGGGTGTATTGACCGAGATAAAGACCATTTGAGCGTCAGCGATGGCTCGATCGACCTCGGTCGAAAAGTGAAGGTTCTTGCCGCGGCGTTCCATGACGATTTCATGCAGACCGGGTTCGTAAATGGGAAGTTCATTACTGTTCCACTGCGCGATGCGCGCCGGGTTGACGTCGACCACGTTGACGTCGATGTCGTGGCATTGTTTGGCGATCATGGCCATGGTCGGACCGCCGACGTAGCCGGCGCCAATGCAACATATTTTCTTAATTGGAGATTTCATTGAAGTTCTTTGGAAAGTTGGTTCGGCTGTTTCGCCCATGTACGGTTCCCTGGTGAAACGATTGAAGCGGTTGTTTGATTGCAGACGCCGTCCACCTGGGTGACATCACTAATGTGAAAATCACCGCCATTGAAGTGAACAATCGAGCCCTATTGGTTAGCGACTCGCCATTGTTTCCCTCGGACCAAATTGAACGGCTGTTGGAATTTGATTGTAGTCTTTGCGCGGTTTAACGGAAGCGATTTGCTCAATCTTTGTTGGACGGCGGGGAAAGGTGGGCAACCTGTACGACCTGTAGCCAAATTGAGGGTAACAAGGGAAAGGAATATAGCCACGGATGAACACGGGTCGACACGGATGGAACCACCGGTTGGGGACGGGCGGATTTGGGGGATTTTGGGCGAGAGTTTGGTAGTTGCGCGGTATCTTAGACAGGACTTCCCGGTTTCATGGCCAGTGAATCGGTTGGTGCGAGTTTTTGGTGATCGTTTCTTTTGATGGTGTCTGGAGTCTTTGAATGGCAGTTTTGATTACCGGTGGTGCCGGTTATATCGGTTCTCATGCGGTCCTCCTGTTGTTGGAGCAAGGCCTTGACGTTGTCGTGGTCGATAACCTGACGAACAGCAGTGCCGAGTCGCTGCGACGCGTGACGGAGTTGGCCGGGCGAGCCCCCATTTTTATCGAGGGTGACATTCGCGACCGGGATTTGTTAGATCGGATTTTCCGCGACCACAAGATCGACAGTGTGATCCATTTTGCGGGGCTGAAGTCGGTGGGCGAGTCGGTCAGCATGCCTTTGGAGTACTACGACAACAACGTCGTGGGGACCGTTCGGCTCTTGCAGGCGATGCACGCAGCGGGCGTCAAACGATTGGTCTTCAGTTCATCAGCAACGGTTTATGGCGACCCAGCCAGTGTGCCGATTCGCGAACATTTCCCGCTCTCGTATACCAATCCTTACGGCGCGACCAAACTCCATATCGAAGACATGCTGCGGGATTTGTATCGAGGTGATTCGAGTTGGCAGATCGCCCTGCTCCGCTATTTCAACCCGGTGGGCGCTCATCCGAGCGGTCGAATCGGCGAGTCGCCAAACGGTATCCCGAATAACTTGATGCCCTACGTGACACAAGTAGCGGTCGGCAAACGTGACTTTCTCAGTGTGTTTGGTTCGGACTACCCCACCCCCGATGGGACTGGTGTCC
>JAUXWY010000349.1 GCA_030681235.1 Pirellulaceae bacterium
AAGAGCACCTGGTGGCACTGGCGCTGGTATCATTGGCTGACGCTGCTTTTGATTGGAGGCACGTCGGCCCTGCTCTTTTTGCCCGCAGTTCGAAGAGCACGCGAAAGCGAACGCCGTGAGCAGTGTGGTCGAAATCTGAATGTCTTGGCAAACGCCGCTCTAGAATACGAGATCCCAGAAACAGCGACTACTCCGCAGCAGTTTTGGTCGACCAAACGACTTGTCTTTTGGGCCGTTAGCCTGCTGATCATACTTGCGCTCATTGGGATGCTGCTGCCTGCCACTCGCCGGGCACGAGAGCCCGCACGTCTAGCTCAATGCCAAAACAACCTTTACCAAATTCAGATGGCGATCGAGAATTACCGTGAGCAATATGGCCAACCACCTCCATTGTTTACAGTCGATGAACAAGGACGTCCTTTGCACAGTTGGCGAACACTTCTGCTACCGTTTTTGGAGCATCAAGAGTTGTTCGACAAGGTCGATCTAACCAAACCGTGGGACGATCCTGTTCACAATGAGCTAACGAGGACGCGAGTCTCCGTATTCGCCTGTCCATCCCTGAATCTAGAACCCGGCTACACCAACTATCTGGCAAATCCGGCCGGGTGGTCGAATCCAACTGCCAATCGATCGAGTTCAGTCCAACCACAGTCGTCGAATGCACCTAGCACGGCATCGAATACGATCCGGGTATTTGAAGTCGATCTGTCGCGAGCCGTCCTGTGGATGTCGCCCAACGACGGCGATTATTCCGAATTACAACAAAAAGCGTCCGATGCTAAACTTCCACATACGCGGGGCGTCCATGTGCTCACTTCGTCCGGCAATGTCGAAATGATCGATCTCCGCCCATCAATTTATCCTCCCACCACCAACCCGCCAAAGAATGATCCCTGATTCGAATAGGGATGATCCTGAAGCAATCCCTCCGGAACAAAATCGCCGTCATTCCGTCTAATGGACACGTCACGCCGATAGAAGTAAAGTAAGTGTCTCCCCCAGTTAACCTCCCCTCCAAGGTCCCCGCCATGATTCGAAAATTGAATTCCGCGATGATGTTCCTTTGTCTGCTTGGGTTCTGCGTCAGCGCCTGCAATTTTGGCAACATTAACAATCTCAACGCTCAAGAAGCGCAAGAGGCTGCTGCTGAACCAGGCAAACTTTACGAACTTCGGATCTATGTCACCAACCCGGGCAAGCTCGAAGACTTGCACAATCGCTTTCGCAACCATACGTGCAAGTTATTCGAAAAGCACGGCATGGAGAACATTATTTATTGGGACGTGGTCGAAGGCGACAAGACCGACGGCGAACGAGCCAAGAACATGTTGGTTTACTTCATTGCTCACAAAGACGAAGCCGCTCGCGATGCTTCTTGGAAAGCCTTTATCGCCGATCCCGAATGGCAAGCCGCTGCCAAGAAATCCGAAGAGAACGGAAGAATATTGGCCGAAGCTCCGATCGCGATTTTGATGCGTGATGTCGAGTTCTCACCAACCGATGAAGAAGTCAATCACGATTCGGACGCCGACCCACGTTTGTTCGAATTGCGACACTACAACGATGGACCGGCCCGAGTCCCATTCACCGTGGATCGATTCGGATCGGGTGAAGTCGAGATCTTTCAGGAAGCCGGCATGCAGACCTTGAAGTTCTGGCGAACCACCGACGACAAGTCGTTTATCTATCTGCTGGCTCATAAAGATCGTGAAGCCTCGAAACAATCGTGGGCGACGTTCATGAAAAACTTCCGTGGCTTTATGGAAAAGTACAATCAAAGTGGCAAGACACCACCGGCCGACGCTCCTGCCGGTTCAGGGATGGAAATTCGCTTCCTGAAGCCCACCGATTACTCGCCGCGAAAGTAAATCATGAAGCTGTCCCCAGTCTCCTGTTCATGGGTCGCCGCGCTTTGGCTGATTGTCGTAGCACCGTATGCAGTAGCCCAAACCGTGGGCCAACTGGACGAAACAGCAAACGAGACTCGGCCGCTCATGGCCTACATTGGCACCTTCAGTTCGCCGCTGAAAGACATGTTGCCAACCCAAGTGGATCTGCCGCCCGGCAACGGTCGCGGCATTCATGTTTTTTCGGTCGATCGCGGGACGGGCGAACTGACGGAACAGGGCTTGTTCGAACTAGGGACCAGCCCCAGTTGCCTTGTGGTGAATGCCAACGGCACGCGGCTCTACTCGGCCAACGAAACCGACCGCGTCGCGCCGCACAACCATGGCACGGTCAGTGCTTATGCCATCGATCCTAACAACGGAAAACCGTCGCTGCTCAACAGCCTGCCGTCAGGCGGGGCTGGGCCAACGTACGTAAGTCTGCACCCCAGTGGCAAGTTCTTGTTGGTCGCCAATTATTTTGGCGGCTCCGTTGCGGTCATACGACTCGCTGAAGATGGCTCGTTGGACGAAGCCACTTGCGTGGTGGAAGACCAAGGCACCATCGGCCCAACGAAGGCGTCCAACGCTCCGCGCGGTAGCTTTGCTTTCAGCGGGCACGATCGCACTCATGCCCACATGATTCAAGCCGATCCCAGTGGTCGGTTTGTCCTGCATGTGGACTTGGGCTTGGATAAGATCTTTGTCTCGCGCTTCGACGACGAGCAGGGGACCTTGATTCCCAATGAACCGTGGGGCGTGTCCTTGCCACCAGGTGACGGCCCGCGTCACTTTCATTTCCATCCCAACGGCCGCTGGTTCTACAGTGTCCAAGAGGAAGGTTCTAACGTGGTTCTGTTCGACTACGATCAAGACTTGGGCCAGCTGACTTCACGGCAGACGATCTCGACCTTGCCCCCCAAATTTGCGGGCAGTAATTTTTGTTCTGAAATTCTGGTGTCGGCAGACGGCAAGTTTCTCTATGCGGGCAATCGCTTGTACGACACGATCGCCATTTTTTCGATCGGCGAGGATGGAACATTAAGTTATGTCGGCGAAGAGTGGACCCGAGGGAACTACCCTCGTTCCTTTACGTTTGACCCCACCGGAACTTTTTTATACTGTTGCAATCAACGAGCGGACAATGTCACCGTGTTTCGCGTCGATCGCAAATCAGGGCGATTGAATTTCACGGGGCATTACACACCGGTCGGCAACCCATCACACGTCGTGTTCTTGGACTTAGCCAACGCCAAATGATAAACAAAGTCGTCGTCGCCCGAGCTCCGGGTCGCGTCAATTTGATCGGTGAACACACGGACTACAACGAAGGCTTCACGCTCCCGTTGGCCATTGAACGATACACCACCGTTCAACTTCAGCGACTTCCGTTGGACTCGAATGCCAGTCGCTTTCACAGCGTGGCACTGGGGCAATCGGCATGGTGGACGCCCGATGGAAAAAGCTTCTTGTCGGCAGCGACAACTTTATCAAGCGAGCCCTCTGCACCGGCAACTGCCAATGACTCCGCGCCTCCCTGGTCGAAATATGTCGCCGGCGTGATTCACCAGTTTGCCAAGTTGGGACTTTCCATTCCACCGTTCGAGCTATCGATCGAAACCGACGTTCCTCTGGGCGGCGGTGTCTCCAGTAGCGCGGCATTGGAGGTCGCCGTCGCAATGGCAATGCAGCAGTTGCTGGTGACTCACTTGGATGGTCTGGCAATTGCCCAACTTTGCCAACGTGCCGAACATGAATACGCGGGCGTCCCGTGCGGGCTGATGGATCAATTGAGCAGCGTCTTTGGGCGAACGAATGAATTGATGCTCATGGACTGTCGAACCAATCAATTGGAGTTTATCCCAGCGTCATCCGAACTGGCGTTTATCGTGATCAACAGCCGGGTCAAACATAACTTGGCGGACGGCGAATACCGTCAGCGTCGGCAGCAATGCGAAGCAGCCTGCCGATTACTGAACGTTGCCTCGTTGCGCGACATCGATGTGTCGCGACTCGAAGCGGCACAGTCGAAGCTTCCAGAAGTCGTTTATCGACGGGCTCGACATGTGGTCAGCGAAAACGCGCGTACGGTTCAAGCGGCCGAGTGCTTGAAAGCGGGCCAATGGGAGCAGGTGGGCCAGTTGATGAACGCCAGCCATACCTCGATGCGCGAGGACTACGAGATCACCTGTCCGGAAATTGATACGCTGGTGGCGCTCGCCCAGGAGATCCGCGTGGATGGTGGCGTTTATGGCGCTCGGATGACCGGCGGTGGCTTCGGCGGCTGCATCGTGATCTTGGGCAAAGCGACCCACGCGGACGCCATTGCCGAACAAGTTGTCACCGCCTATCGGGCAGCAACCGGAATCCAAGCCGACACGTTCACCACTCGCCCTGCCGCCGGCGCATGGGAACTTTGCTCGAACGTGTGACGACTGATTTCGATTGCAGCCTCTGTGGTCACGACGGTACACCTGTCACTTCGAGCATAAATTGGTGCAGATCGGTGTTCTTGACGAATTGGGGAAGTTGCTCGCTCCCGGGTCCGAACATCGCTAGCTCGACATAGTCAGCGGAGTGATCATCGCCCGCCCAGCCAATTCCAGTTCGCTGTTTCTGAATGTTCGCCATTTTTGCGAAGGGCAATTTGCGAGCTTCGCCCCGCTCACTCTCCGATAAGGCTGCGATATGCTCGTGCAGTTGCTTGGCTTCGTCGGCGGTCAGCTCCAATCCTTGTGCGAATTGGACGCGTTGGCGAATTTCGTCGATCCCCCAGTTTGACTTTAGGCCGTCCATGACCCACGTGTTGGTGTGACGAACATTGACCAGGCTTTCGAATTTTTTGTTGGCACTACCGGTACCCAATAACCCTGGGTTCGCATTGCCATGGTCCGTAGTCACGATCACCAACGTTTCTTGCGAACTTTCCGCAAATTCGATCGCGACCTTCAACGCCGCGTCCACGGCCAATTGGTCATAGATCAGGGCTGTTGTATCGTTGGCATGCGCGGCCCAATCGACTTTGCCACCTTCAATTTGCAATACAAACCCGCGTGGGTTCCTCGCCAATCTCTCAATTGCGAATTTTGCCATGTCGGCTAAACTCGGCACCGATGCCAAGAGAGCCTCATCTTGAGCATGGTCCAATGCATACGGAATCCCCGCCTTATGAAAACACCCTAGCACCGGTTGGTTGTCGGCGGTAATTTCAGCCAGATTCAACTTGGTGGTCGCCACGTGGTATCCGGCTTGCTTGAATGTCCCCAGCAAATCTTGTTTGTCGCTGCGAGACTCGGCGGAAAAGTATTCGATTCCACCTCCTAACATACAATCGAATCGCAACGGCAAGTACATTTCGGCAATCTGAGCTTGTTCGCCGCGATCGGCATGATTGATGCAAAACCCAGCCGGAGTCGCATGCGTGATCGGCACGCTGGTGACACAGCCAACCGCAAATTCTCGTTGTTGGAATTTTTGCAGAATGGGAGCGTATTGCTCGCCGTTGGGCCCGACATTAAGCGACCCATTCTTGACGCGTACTCCGCCACCCCAGGCCGAACTGGCGGCCGCCGAGTCTGTCACCCACGAATTGGCCGAGTAGGTTTCCATCAGCGCTCGCGAGACGCGGTTCTGCCGATAAAGATCCGCCCAGCAGGTCGTCTGACCATACTTGACGCTCGCATACAGCTCGGCCAATTGCAATGTCCCCGCACTCATTCCATCGCTGACGACAAAAATAATGTTCTTGGGCTGTTGGCGAGGCGTCCCTAACCCAAAAGTAATTGTCGCGTGTCCCATTGAGCGGGCTCGTGCCAACGCCCCCAGGCCAACTGCCCCAAAAGTCGAATGGCAAAGAAAATCGCGTCGTTTCATTCTAAAATCCAACTTTCCATCGATTCCGCGTGCATCCAATCGCCCAAAACCCACCCCAATGATACTCCCTCACCCGTCGAATACCACCCACAAATGACTACGTAGCCTGGTTGACTCGCAGCCATATCGGCAATCTCCAACGTCAACCGCAACGGGACCAATACCGCCCAAACGCACAACAACGCGCATGGCTTGACGACGGTGACTGGCAGTGTGACGCAAACCTACGACTTGGCACCTATCACGAGGCGCAGGGGGAAATCCCGCCGATTTACTCGGCGGATTTTTTCGGCTTCTTGCTACAACAGCGGGGCCGGTTTTCGAGGCCGTAGGACCGAACTTGCTTCAGACATGTCTGCAAGTAGGCCGATCGGTTTTCATCTTGGGTACGGACAGCCG
>JAUXWY010000354.1 GCA_030681235.1 Pirellulaceae bacterium
GTGTTGGAGTCCCCGTGTTGGAGTCCCCGTGTTGGAGTCCCCGTGTTGGAGTCCCCGTGTTGGAGTCCCCGTGTTGGAGTCCCCGTGTTGGAGTCCCCGTGTTGGAGTCCATCGGGCTATTCTGACTATCTGCCAAAGCCATTTCCATTCCCCTGATACCAAACAAATCACTCGGACGATTAACGAATGTAGCGGAGTTGCGGTGCATTGCAATAGCCAAGATTCATTATTTCGTGAATTTCACGACATTTTTTTGTCGCTGGCCGAATGGGTACGCTGCGTCGTTTCTGCGAATTTTCCAGTGGAATTGGCTGTCGATGTTGTTGGAGATCGACATGTAACAGCAGCTCGGATCGACGACGAACTTGGGCCAAATCACTGTATCTGACCTGCGGAACGCACCCATTTGTGGCTGACGAATTCTGAAGAATTCTGACGAACTTCAAAGCGATCGCCCGGCAAACAACGTGAAGTACACGATCCCGACGATGACGCTGGCCGCGAGAGTGGGAATCAGGCCGAACTTGAAACGGACCAAGGCCACAAAGGCACACAAGGCAATCATGGTCCCGGCCGGATCAATCGTTTCCCAGACCGGAATTGGCCAACTCAGGCCGAAATGATTGACTTCGTGGAGTTTGGAGAAAAGCGTGTTCAGCGAAAACCAGATTGCCACATTGAAGATGACTCCGACGACAGCGGCCGTGATTGCGGACAAAATTGAGTTCAGTCGTGCGTTCCCGCGCAGCGATTCGATGTAGGGCGCACCGGTGAAGATCCACAAGAAGCACGGGACAAAGGTGACCCAAGTCGTGACGACCGATCCCAAAATAGCCGCTGTCATCGGATGCAATTCGCCCGGATTTCGATAGGCGCCCATGAAGCCGACGAACTGAACGACTTGGATCAACGGTCCGGGCGTGCTTTCGGCCATGCCCATTCCGTCCAACATCTCGCCGGGTTCGATCCAGCGATAGGTCGCCACGCATTCTTGGGCGATGTATGCCAATACCGAATACGCTCCACCAAAAGTCACCATGGCTGCCTTGCTGAAGAACAAAGCTTCCTCGGTGAACACGCTGTCCGTCCCAAACGTTGCCGCAAGCAAGACGATGGGCCCGAGCCAGATCGCCAACCAAAGCAACATCGTTCGCGCGGTGGTGATCAGAGTGGGACGAGGGGATAGGTCCAGTGGTTCGGTCGGGCATGATTCCGAATCGGAAGTCGTTCGTTTGTTGCTCGAATGGCCGTGCGCGATAAATTTATCCGGCCAAAGTCGTCCACCGATTAGACCGAACAGACTGGCCGTGAGAATGATCCATGGGAACGGAAGCTTCAGCAAAAAAATGCCTAAAAACGCGGTGATTGCAATCCAAACCATCATCTGGTTCTGCAACGCTCGGTGGCCGATTCGAAGTGCAGCCGCGATCACGATGGCAATGATGGCCGGTTTCAGTCCATAGAATAGGCCCTGGACGACCGTCACGTCGCGAAACGTGGCGTAGAGAATACTCAACAGTAGGATGCTCACAAATCCCGGCAGCACGAACAGCGTTCCCGCGATGATTCCACCCCAAGTTCGGTGCAGCAGCCACCCGATATAGATTGTCAACTGTTGGGCTTCGGGTCCGGGCAGTAGCATGCAATAGTTCATCGCATGCAGAAATTGCGCCTCGTTGATCCACTTCTTTTCATCGACCAAAATCCGATGCATGACGGCAATTTGGCCTGCGGGTCCGCCGAAGCTCAACAAAGCCACGCGGCACCAAACCCAAAAGGCAGCACGAAACGGTATCAAGTTGGGCTTCATCGGCTCGTTTCCATGGAGAAGCCTTCAATGCTAGACCGTTTTCGTGGAACTACCAGTGGGAGCCCCGACGATTGAAAAAAGTCGGCAGGTCGTCATAGAGGGAACAAAAAAAGGCCAACAGCAAAAGCTGTTGGCCTTGATCGGAATAAATACCAAGTCGAATGGGCGGCGTTGAGGGCCGCTCATCGAGTTGGTTTAGTACATGTCGTAATCGCCGCCGCCTGGACCGCCGGAAGCTTTCTTGTCCTTCTTCGGCATTTCGGCGATCAACGCGTCGCTGGTCAACAGCAGCGTCGAAACGCTGGCGGCGTTGGCCAATGCAGTCTTGGTGACCTTGGCAGGATCAATCACACCGGACTTGACCAAGTCTTCGAAGACGTCGGTCAAAGCGTTGTAACCAAAGTTGCCTTTGCCTTCCAAAACTCGTTCGCAGATGATGCCACCGTCTTTACCGGCGTTGGCTGCAATCGTGGTCAATGGAGCGCGGCACGAACGCAAGACGATATGGTAACCCGTCTTGGCGTCTTCCGACAGGGATTCTGCAGGAGTCACTTGGCTGCTGGCGCGAAGCAAAGCCACGCCACCGCCGGGCAGAATTCCGTCTTCAACCGCAGCGCGCGTTGCATGCAATGCATCTTCCACGCGCGCCTTCTTTTCCTTCATTTCACTTTCGGTCGCGGCACCGACGTTCAACTTGGCGACGCCACCAGCCAACTTGGCCAAGCGTTCTTCCAGTTTCTCGCGGTCGTAATCGCTGGTTGTGTTTTCGATCTCACGACGAATCTGATCGATGCGAGCCTTGATGTTGCTGCTCTTGCCAGCGCCTTCGATGATGGTGCAGTTATCTTTGTCCACGATAACCTTCTTGGCGCGGCCCAGATCTGCCACGGTCAGGCTGTCCAGTTTGCGTCCGAGAGCCTCGAAAACGGCCAAACCATTGGTCAAGATCGCGATGTCTTCCATCATGGCCTTGCGGCGATCGCCGTAGCCAGGAGCCTTGACAGCGCAGCATTGGAACGTGCCACGGAGACGATTGATCACCAACGTCGCCAAGGCTTCGCCTTCGACGTCTTCGGCAATGATCAAAAGTGGCTTCTTCTGCTGAACCACGGTTTCCAACAGCGGTACGATTTCCTTGATGTTGGTCAACTTCTTCTCGAAGACCAAAATGTAGGGTTCTTCCAACACAGCTTGCATGCTGGTCGAATCGGTGACGAAGTAAGGCGATAGGTAGCCGCGGTCAAACTGCATCCCTTCGACCCATTCCACTTCAGTCGTCAGGCTCTTGCCTTCATCGACGGTGATCACGCCGTCCTTGCCGACCTTTTCCATGGCATCGGCCAACAGATTGCCGATTTCGCGATCATTGTTGGCAGCAATCGCAGCAACGTTCGCCATTTCTTCTTTGTTCTTGATCTTGATCGACATCTTCGACAACTTCTCGTTGATGTCGGCGACGGCGGCTTCGATACCTTGCTTCATTTGAATCGGGTTCACACCAGCCGTCACGGCTCGCAAACCTTCGTTGAAAATGGCTTCGGCCATCACGGTTGCCGTGGTGGTTCCATCACCAGCAACGTCGCTGGTCTTGCTGGCCACTTCGCGAACCATTTGCGCGCCCATGTTTTCGAACGTGTCTTCCAGTTCGATTTCCTTGGCCACCGAAACACCGTCTTTAGTCACGGTCGGCGAACCGAAGCTCTTCTGCAGAATGACGTTGCGGCCCTTAGGACCCAACGTGACTTTGACGGCTCGTGCCAATTTGCCAATACCACGGCGAATGGCTTCCCGAGCTTCTTGATCGAATGCGATCATCTTTGCCATGTGAACTTCTCCTTGATTTGAGTTCTTATATCTTTGAAATGGAAAACAAGTCTCAGACGATGCGACTAACCAATGACAGCCAATACGTCCGATTCGCGCATCAACAAATACTCGTTGTCGTCCACTTTGAATTCTTCAGGACCATAGGTCGTGAACAAGACATGATCGCCGACCTTGACCTGCAATGGGGCTCGCTTGCCATTCTCCATCAACTTCCCATCGCCAACGCTGATCACGCGACCGCGAGATGGCTTGTCACGAGCCGAATCCGGCAACAAAATACCGCCAGCCGTACGGCCTTCGGCTTCTTCTCGTTCCACAACGATTCGATCACCCAATGGGATCAAACGACACTTCGTCTTCGACTTGGTCGCAGTCATTCTTTCAGCACTCCTTCGAAAAATGGTTAACCTAAAACAATCTGCCCCAATCGCGATGTCTTCTATCTCCAGGCAAATCCAATACCCCGGCCACGTCTGACAATTTGGCGCTCCGATTGTAGTGGCAGGCGAGGTGCAAACAGTGTGCCAATGACCGAAAACAGCTCCGTTTTCGCGGAAGTTGGGCTTGACACAGGCCAGCCACTCTCCGACAAATGCCGGACGAACCGCCGGCCAACATTTCCGAGTCCTTCCCATGCACGCGACCGCCGCTGGTCCTAAATCCGATTCTCGCTTGGCCGCCAACTTCCAGCGGCTCGGTGATGTTTTGGCCGTCACGCTCGTGTTTTTCTGCCTGTCTTGCAGTCCAGTGCCCGACGTCAACGAAGCTCACTATTGGTCCAAAGCCAAGCACTTTTGGGATCCAACATTCTGTCCGGCCGATTCTTTCCTGAATTCGGCGGATGCCCATTGGTCCTTCTATTTGACTTTGGGCCAATTGACTCGTTGGCTGCCGCTGGAAACATCGACCTGGGCCGGGCGCTGGATCGTTTGGTTGGCGATGGCAACCGGATGGTGCTCCCTGGCCCGTTGCTTTGACATGCGTTCGTACCGCGTTTGGCTTAGCGCCGGGTTGCTGGTTGTGGCGACCCGCTGGTTTCATTTGTCCGGTGAATGGGTCGTGGGTGGTACCGAAGCCAAAGGACTGGCGTTTGCAGCCGTGTTCTTTTCCCTGGCTGCGGCATGCCGAGGCCGTTGGGGAACCGCCTTCTTGGCCGGGGGCGTTGGAGCTGGATTCCACGTTTTGGTCGGCGGGTGGACGGTTTTATGCTTGATGATGGTCGGCGGGTATCGCTATTTCTTTTGCTCGGGCCGGCCAACGAAACTGGATATCGGCAACCTTGGCTCGGTTCTGGGCGGGGTGGGGTTCGGCGGGCTGTGCTCGCTGGTCGGTCTCCTACCGGCGTTGGCCCTGACAGCGTCGATTTCGGCCGAGCTCAACGACGCGGCAAACACGATTTACGTGCTACAGCGACTGCCACATCATTTGGTGTTCTGGGCGTTTCCACCGGTCCAGCTCCTTATGTTTTGCGGGCTTACGCTGATTTGGCTCGTGACCTTGGCCCGGATTGCTGATTCGAACGATCGGCAAACGCATGGTAACGCTCGATCGACATTGATCCAATTGGTTCACGCCGCGTTGGGACTGAGCGCCGTCGGACTGGGGTTGAGCTTGTCGGTTCTCTTTGTCGAATCTTGGAACTCGACCGCAGTCAGTTTGCTGCGGTACTATTGGTTTCGCACCGCCGACGTATTTCTGCCGATCGGAGTCGTCCTGATCGGTAGTTCCTTGGTTTTCTCGGTTCGTTGGGCCAGCGAAGTCGTCGGGAATTCGCCTTCAGGCGGAAATTGGTTGGTGCCCCGATTGCGAACTGGGACGATCGGCCTCGCGCTGTTGTGTCTCCTCTGGGAAGGTGGCCGAGTCTACCAGCAGACCATCGTCGACCCGCGTCCGAATGCCGACAAAGCCAGTCTCCCGGCCGACCAAGATCGCGAGCGAACTCAAGCGATCTTTCAACATTGGCGAAATGTCTGCCATTGGATTCAAGTGCATACCCCCCACGACGCTTTGTTTATCACACCTCGTTCGCAACAAACGTTCAAGTGGTATGCCCACCGCAGCGAAGTGGTTAACTGGAAAGATGTTCCGCAAGACAGTCGAGGGTTACTGGATTGGCAGCAACGAGTCTTGGACTGTGCCCCACTGTGGAGGAGCGATTTTGGAATTGCGATTCAAGACCCCATCGCGATTCATGAACTGGCTTTGAAGTACGACGCAGACTATTTGGTGATGCCTCAATACGCGTACGAACTGCAACAGAGATTCGGCCGCCGCCTTCCCTACCGCCGTGTTTACCCGGAGTCAGCCGAACAACGAACCTACTACGTGGTACTGGCCATCAATGAATGGCAAGTACCGCCTCAAGCTCAACCGTAACGGTCCACGAGTTCGACACACTTGTAGGTGATCTCTTCATGTTGCCAACCCAAGCTTTCGTAGAGTCGCGTCGCGCCGAAGTTGTCGCAGGTCACTTCCAAGATAACTCGATCCATGCCGCGTTGTTGGAAACCCCGCAGGGCACAATACAAGAGCCACTGGCCCAACCCGCGCCCGCGATAGGTCGGGATGACTCCGAGGTTTTGGACACTTCCCAAGAGTTCGTTGATCGCCAATCCTTGGATTGTTCCACAAGCCTGAGCCAAGCGAACACCCTGGTGTTGCAGGTTCCGTATGAAGTCTCGTGGCGAAAGACTCGGGTCCGGCACAACTCCATTCTCGATAGGCACGAGGAGCCACGTGGCTTCGGGAACAAAGCTGTCCCGCGTTACGATCTCTTGAACCAATCGTCTGCAGCCTGAACGAGTCGCAAAGCAGTTGAACACATTGGCGTCGACCTCGTGTTCGAAACTGGCATGCTTGACTTTGGCGTGAATCTCCAAAAGGCCGGGCTCCCAAGGCACGACACAAAACCCGTCCGGCGACGGAATCGGCAGCAGCGGAGCCCGCAAATCGTACGACAGTCGCCATCGCTTGAAGTGGTAAAACGCCACCGATCAACTTTCACAAGGTCGTTAGTTTTCCAATTCGACTTCCCCGTACGGGGTCCGGCACTAGCCCCGACGCTTTCTTCCCAGCCAACTGAAAAACCAACGCACCGCTTCGTCAAACACAACCCCCAACAGAATGACGCCGCCCAGGACCACCAGTTCAATCGTGTTGGGGATCTTCAACAGCGTGATCATATTATTGAGCGTCTGCATCAACGCGGTGCCAATAATCACACCCGAAATCGAACCCTCGCCGCCTCGCAAACTGCATCCACCCAACACCGCCGCAGCGATCGCGTACAGTTCGAAGAATGATCCTTGGTTCGACGGCGAGATCGAGCCCGAATCCATCGCAAACAAAATGCCACACAAACCCGCCAAGAGCCCACACAAGGTGTAGGCCAAACGTTTCATCCCGCCCGTGTTGATTCCGCTGAAACGAGCCGCTTCTTCGTTTCGACCCAAAGCCAGAATATAGCGACCCCAAATCGTCCAATTCAGCAGCAAGGCTCCTAAGATCGCGACTGCCACCAAAACGAAGAACACGAATGGGATGTTGAGCTCCCATTCGGCACTGGCCCAGGGCACCTTGGTCGAGAATTTTCCCAACGAAAACCAACTCAATGAGTCGGTATACTCATTTCCAAACCCAACGGATTGATCATCGGACAACCATCGCGCCCAACCGCGATAGATTAGCAAGCCGCACAAGGTCACGACAAACGGCTGCAACCGAACGTACGTGACCAAGCAACCGTGCAACGCACCCAACCCAAGTCCAATTCCTAAGACGGACAACACTGCTAACCGGACACTCATAAATTGTCGTCGTTCTAAACCCACCCAGAACCAATCGGTCGGAACAATCGGTGCATCCAAGTCCGATCGGACGTCTTGTCCGTCGCCTTTCAACTCGGTACTCGCGATGACGTGCTCCTTGAGTCGCCCCTTGGCGTCCGAAAGCCACAGCCGATCTCTGGCCTTTAATGCCGGAACGCTGCCCGATCCCGCTTGGACCTGCATCACGTTGCCGTCCTCCTCCGAAAACCCACGCATCGGCAACGCTGGTGCAATCTTGGCAATCAACGTCCCATCGTCCGCCGTTTCATCTCGGGCCGGAGCCGGAGCAACCGTCAGCAGCACACGCCCGTTGGCGGATTGCTTTTCAACCGACGTGATCTGGTGCATCCCACTGCGCGAGCGTTTGGTTTGATAGAGCCGCACCCACTGCCCGGCGGCCAACTTGCCAACATCTTCCGCTCTCGCGTCGGTGGGAGACGTCCCACTCTCGACCACCTCCAAGTCCAGCGGATCAATCAAGAAGGTCGCTTTGGATTTGCTAATCTCGTACACGCCCGCACTATGATAGGGTTGATAGTCCACTTTCAGAAACAAAGCCAAGAAACAACCTGCTAGACAGACGATCGATCCCAGCGACAAATCGATGCCGGCCGTCATGATCACCAATGCGACCCCAATTCCCAAGATGGAAAATAGAGCCGTTCGACGGAGCAGGTTTTCGATGTTGCCGGAATCCAAAAAACTCTCGGGAGTCATCCGAATCATGAGTACCCACAGGGCGACCAGAATGATCGAGATGCCAATCAGTTTGACGATGCCGGCTAAATTTTCGCGCATGATTACGACGAGCCTCCTGTCGCTAACTGCATGATAGCGTGTTCTGTCATTTGGTCACCTGTGACTTCGCCCGCCAATCGACCTTCGTGCATGACGAGAACCCGATCAGCAATGCCGATGATTTCTTCCAGTTCACTCGATACGAATAGAACCCCACGCCCTTGTGACGCCAAACCCTCCATCAACTGATAGATCTCTTGTTTGGCACCGATGTCGACCCCACGAGTGGGCTCGTCCATCAGCATGATTTGGGGCGATAACGCCAACCATTTTCCCATAACCACTTTTTGTTGATTGCCGCCCGAAAGGAACTTGACCAATTGCCACGGTGTCGGCGTTTTGATTCGCATGTCGGCCATGGCTTGTCGAGTGTCGGCCAATTCTTGTCGCCCATTCAACCAACCGCCCCAACCGGCGTTTCGAGCCAACCCGGCCAAACCCACGTTGCGAACGACGGACGACTCCAACACCAAGCCTTCCTTCTTGCGATCTTCGGGTACAAGGCCCAGCCCCGCATTCATCGCGGCCCGCGGGGAACGAAGCGCCAATTGCTGACCGGCCACGTGGACGCTTCCTCCGCCAGCTCGGTCGATGCCAAAAATGGTCCGGAGTAGTTCGCTGCGCCCGGCGCCGACCAATCCGGCAATTCCGACCAACTCGCCGCGCCGGACCGTGAAGCTACAAGCATGTTGCGGCCAGGCCTTGGTGCGCAGTTCGTCAACTCTTAGCACTTCATCCCCAATGGTATGCCGCGTTCGAACGTAGAATTTGGAGACGTCGCGCCCGATCATCAATTGCACCATGCGCTCGTGAGTGACCTCGCTCCGCTGCAAATTGCCCGCATTCTGTCCATCGCGCAAGACGACCACTCGATCGGCCAACCGCATGATCTCCGACAGCCGATGCGAGATGTAGACGATGCCCACGCCCCGGGCCTTCAATTCATCGATCAATCGGAACAACGCATCGGCTTCCGAGTGGGAAAGACTGCTGGTCGGTTCGTCAAAAATCAAGATCTTTGCGTCGATTGACAATGCTTTAGCGATCTCGACCATTTGCTGCTGCCCCAGCGACAGCCGAGACAATGGCATCCGTGGCGAAACTTTTAGCCCAACTTTCTCCAGCGACTGGCGGGCGCGACGATACATCGTCCAGAAATCAATCAAGCCGCCGAGCGTTGGATAGTTGCCCAAAAATAAGTTCTCGGCAACGTTGAGGTTGTCACACAGGTTCAATTCCTGATGAATCAAGACGATGCCTTGCTCCATCGCTTGCCGAGTGTTCGCGAACGAAACCGGTTGGCCCTCCCACAAAATCTGGCCTTGGTCCTGCACTTGGACGCCAGCCAAGATCTTCATCAGCGTGCTTTTGCCGGCCCCATTCTCACCAATCACGCCCAGCACTTCGCCGGCCTGCACATCCAGATCCACGCCACCTAAAGCGCGGACACCGGGAAACGATTTGGCAAGCTGCCGAACCGATAAACGACTGAAGTTGGTGGCGTTCGTCTGGGTAACCATGTGTTGATCTACGATTCGATTTACTTTGTTCGCGGTCGCCGACAAAGCCTAACAACTCTGAAGAAACCTAACAACTGACGATCGCTTGCACGTCGCCTATCGCAACATCGTGTTTCAAGGCGACACAGCCCAAGCGACTCGGCAGAGCAAATGCGACCTGTTGGGCCACGTTTTTCTTGTCTCGTAGCATCGCTCTATGCCATTGTTCCCAAGCAAAGTTCGGTAGATCGATCGGCAATTGATAGAGCCGAAGCAGATCCTCCAAGCGAGTCGCCAGTCCAGGTGCCGCCAACCCAATTCGTTCTGCCAATCTTGTTTCGGCAACCATACCCATTGCGACACCCTCCCCGTGCAGGACACTCGAGTACCCCGTCATGCTCTCGATCGCATGGCCGATGGTGTGGCCAAAATTCAAGGTCGCGCGAATGCCGTTGGTCTCGCGCGGATCTTGGTGGACCACGTCCGCCTTGATTGCACAGCAACGATGCACCAACGGGCCAAGCACTTCCGGATCGCGAGCCAAAATGGCCGGCGATTGTTCTTCCAAGAATGTCATCAACCCGTCGTCACGCAACACAGCATACTTGATGACCTCGGCCATGCCAGCGGAAAACTCGCGATCACTCAAGGTGCGCAAGACCGCAGGATCGATCCAGACCAACCCGGGCTGCCAAAAACTGCCGACCAGGTTCTTCCCCGACGGTAAATTGATCCCAACTTTCCCGCCAACCGAACTGTCCACCTGGGCCAATAATGTCGTGGGTACTTGGACAAAACGCAAGCCACGTAAATAGGTTGCGGCAACGAACCCGCAGAGATCGCCGACCACCCCACCGCCCAACGCAACGATCACGGCGTGCCGATCAACCGCACGGGCTGCCAAAGCCTGCCACCAATTGGCCGCCATCTCCGCGGACTTGGAAGCCTCGCCCGCAGGACACAATAACTGCCCAACCGGCTTGCCAATTTTCGTCAATGCGGAGGTCGCGATCGATCCATAGATGGAAGCCACCGTTTCGTCCATCGCCACCACCACTTGTGTCGGGTTGAAGCGGACTCCAATTTCAGCGGCCAACGTCGTCCAATCTCCCGCCCCGATCAGAATGGGGTACGAATCTTGGTCGGACGTTACGTCCAAACGGTACGGCACGAGGTCCATCCTTCTAGGGCAACCGTTGAATGTTCTGTTGAATATACTCAGTCAACGTGACATCCAACTTCAGTGGGGTGTCATCCGTGCCGCGAACGATTTCGACTTTGATGGTATCTCCGATATCAAATGCAGCGACGATTCGCCGAAGCTCTTCGAAGTTCTCGACTGGAACGTCGTCGATGCGACGAATCAAATCGCCCGGCATTATGCCAGCCTTCTCGGCGCCCGATCCGCCCGTTACCGTGCCCACGCGCGCTCCGCCACGTTCGGCGGTGTCCTGGCGGCCCAACAACTGGTTGTCTGTCATGATGCCCAACATCGCTCGACCTTGCGTCTGCCAATATCCCAAGCGTCCCGTCTTTAACGATTGGGTCAGTGACTGGCAGGTTTCCATGCTGTACCCACACTTGAAGGTGTTGAGATATTGAAGTTTTCCGGCCTCGACAGATTCAACCAACAGTGTCTGTAGTTCGGATGACATAACGACATTGTTCATGTTCAACACGACGGAAACAGGGTTCTGAAAAAAGCTGCGCAAGATCTCGACGTGCTCCTTCTCGATTGTCCCAGTGATTGTCAAATCAAAGTACTGCGCGACTTGTTCGGTCCCGCGAGTCGAAACATTGATCACGCCTGTCGCTTGCCATGATTTTTCGAGACTTCCCAGTTCCTCGGGAAGCGCCATCACGCATTGTTCCAGCCACGATTGCAAGTTTTCTTTCAGATAGGCTTGCCGAATCGCTGCGTCGCCGGTCACTTCGGTTGTGGGCGGGGTCACCGAGTTTGGTAGCGAATCGACGTCCCCGGTCGGATTGGGCAGCACTTGGAATGGATTGCCTTCGAACGGAATGGCTTCGACGACGTTGGGCACTTTGGCTGGAATATCCAACAATTCAATCTGTCCGCCCGGAAAAACAATCTGGGGGGCAATTTGAGCTTGTCCGATGATCACGCCGCGTTGAATCCGCAAGACATTGCCACCGGCTATCATGCCGCCAAATTGTGGGCCAGGAACCACGATGATATCCGGGATCGATTCCAGTCTTCGCACGGCATCCGAAACTCGCAGAGTCGCCATTCGCGATTCGAACTTGTCCGCGTCTTCCGCAAACTGTTGGTATCCGGCCGCCGTCAACAGTCGCAAAACCAAGCCAATTCGCCGAACCGAGTCGTCCGACCCGCGAACGCCTTGTTGGATCAGCACTTCTTTGGCTCGCCAAGCGACTTCGGCATCTTCCGCCGTCAGCAATGGAAGGACCCGCACCATGGCCTGAAAGTCGGTTGCCCCCAACATTTTTGAAGCTGAATCTCGCCGGGCAAACTCGGGAGACTGCAAGTCGGCCACCAATTGCTCCCATTTATCGTTGCGTTGGGTCGACACCTGCGAGTCTTGCGGCAATGCTTCCGTTGGCGCCGCTCGCAGACTCAACTCTTCTTGACCGCACGCCAAGGCCGGTGAAACTACCACAGCACGAATCAAGACGAACCCCAGGAGTGTCAAAGGGCGTCTGACTCGGGCGAGGATCAATTGCATGATCCCAAAGGCGGGTTGGTTGTTCATTAGAGGCAACTCGGATTCAAAGAATCGAACTCTCAATCTGCTCGGACGTTCACGTGCCGGAGAGATTGGCCTTCGTCATTATCGCTGACTTGCGGTACTTCGTCCAACCCCAGTCTACCGCGAACCCGATCAACAAGACGATCGGAGTCAGCCAAATGGCGATCCACTCGAATATCCTGGACGTACCCGCCAAGTAGGCGACAGGGTCGATCACCCGTAACGCGGCTTCCGATTCCGGTAAATGTTTCGCCGCGTCTGGAAACGCGGGACTTGCCAACCCGCGCATGTGGCCCAGCCGCAGCAGCCCACGTCGAACCGCTTCCGACTCGTCCGCTCGGAGCATGTCTTGCAAGATCGGCAACGCGGCACGGCGCACCTCACCCAAGTCATCGAACAACTCGATGGCCTGTTGCGGACAATCCGGATCCTCGGCCAACCATTCGGCAAGGGCTGTTGCTCCGTCCGCCCCGGAGGCTCGCAACGTCCGTTGCGCCAACCATACTTGCAATTCTTGCTCGCCATTGAGCTTGGCTTTCCGTGAACTCGACCAATTTTCACGCAGCCATTGGATGGCTTGCGGCAGGTCAACGTTTGGGACTCCTGCCGCATCCGGGGCATGCAGTCGGGCCTCCATCCAATTCAAGAGGATTCCTCGGACGCGCGGATCGGATTCCGCGACCAAGCGTCGCACGAACACATCCGTCAAGTCGTGGTCGTCCGGATAAGCTTTTTGCAACACATTCGATGCCAAGATTCGCAAGTCCGCGTTGAGCCCGGTTTCCAATAGACGCAGCAGCGGTTGGGCCGACCGCTCTTTGGGCCAACCGATCTCGGCGATGGCGATCAACGCGAGTCCGGTATCCTCAGGAGATGTTTGCAGCGGGTCGAGGAAGGACGACAGGACATTGATGGCCAACTGGGCGTCTCCTCCAACTCGAACCAAAGCCCAAGCCGCTTCGATCCGCACCGCAGACGCTTGGCTGTCGAGGCCGGCCGTCAGAATCTCCGTTGCCCGAGCGGCTCGCGGACCACATTGCCCCAGTTTTCGCACCGTTTGCCACGACTGAGCCGCGTCGATTGATCGGATCCGAACTCGATATTCGTTCGCCCGTTGACCTTGCAATTCAGCGATCAATTCGTCGATCGTTTGGTCATCACCCAAGTCCTTCAAGGCCGCGATACAGGCCGCCTCGATCGTCGCGAAGTCGTATCCAGCCGACTTCCATCGCTCCGATGCGTTGGCAGCCCGAATCGCGTTGGCCGCTGCCGTTCGGTCGTGAGGTTCAATGGCAATCAGCGCTGTCATTGCGGCAACAAAAGTATGATTGACCGGTTCGAATTCGACGGCCCGAACCAGCAACGGAGCCGCCTCGGTTGCCATCGGCCCCATTCTGGCCAAAGTCCGATACAGCCCCACTCGCTCGACCGATCGCACGTCTGGTTGCATCCTCGCGCTTAGTTCTTGACAAAGGGGAGTCAGCGCCGATTTCCCCAACTGCAACAGGGCCAATTCTACGACGGGTGGCAACTCATAGCGGCGGTAAAACGCCAATAACTTTGCCGCGATCTTTTCAGCCAGTTCACTGTCGATTCGAGTCGCTGAAATCATCCGCATCGCGTGGTCCGACTCGGCGTAAGGGGGCAGGTCGACGTCCGCATTCTCGCCCATGCTGCCCAATCGCAACACAATCGAGCTGGCTCTGCCGGCTCCGCGTTCGGTTTCCAGGTCCTGTTCGTCAAGCAGACGCAGCAAAGCCTCCGCTTGCTGTTCACCCGACAAACGCGCGAACCGTTCTGCGGCGGAATCAAACCCAGCAATTGCGGCCAATGCCATCAAGTCACTGGCGTTTTCATCCATGGTGGTCATCGCATGAGCCAGAAACCAACCGAGTTCCTGCACCCGTTCATCGGATGTCCATACCGATCGAATGATGGGAAGAAGTTCGGATTTGTCACCCGAATAATCAGCCACTCGTTGAGCTGCGGCCAACCGAATTTCAGGTCGCTCGGATTCAAGGCACGCCTGAAGGTCCAGTCCCAAGGGTCCGCCCGGAGCAGCCGAATGGCGAACCAGCACGACCGCCGCACGCTGCCAAAAAAAACACGCATAAAGCAAAACGAATGTCGACAGAACCGCGCCTATCAACCAACGTGTTCGTGGCTTTTGGTTCATGATGCAGCGACTCCCAACACAAAGGCCGCGACTCCCAACACAAAGGCAATTTAGCGAGCGCTGGTGTACCGGCTTTAGCCGGAGGGAGCAATGAAAAGTGCCGTTTGGCTGCTCCCTCCGGCTAAAGCCGGTACACCAGCGTTCGCTAAATCGGGTTTATCTAGAATGCGTCGCTATTTTAACTCCAATGGGAATGGCGATAGGTTTTCAACGCCTTCGTCGGTGACCAAATAATCGTTTTCAATTCGCATCCCAGCTTGCAACGCGTCCGCGTACAATCCCGGCTCGGCTGTAAATACATCACCAACTTCAAATACGTCATCCCAATGAGGATTCAAGTGTGGGCCTTCATGTGGAAACAGCCCGATCCCATGCCCCAAATGGTGGTTGAACACGCCGACTTCGGCCTGATCAAGGATGGACTGTGCTCGATCAAAAACGTCCCGGCAGCGGACGCCGGGTTTGACACTTGATTCGATCATTTGGAAGACTTCCATGACCTTCTCCCAAGCGGCCTGTTGTTCATTCGATACTTTCGTGACGGCGATCGTTCGAGCAGTGTCCGCGAAATAGCCACGGTAGGCCGGTCCGAGATCCAAGATGTACAATTGGCCAGCTTGGGCGACGACGTTGGACCGAGGATTTCCGCCTCGTGAATTGACCTGATAGTCATTGCCAGTGGCCGTCATCGGTTCGCCGAAGACCTTGTTGGCGGCCGACTGCAAATGATTGTAGACCTCAAGTTCGGAAATTCCGGGTCGAATGATGCTCCGCGCCACGTCGTACATCACCCCGGTCCCTTGAATCGCCATTCGGATTTTTGCTAATTCATCCGGAGACTTGCAGCGCCGATGTCGAAATAACGTTGGCTCAATGTCGATCAGCTCTGCATTGTGAAATGCCGACAAATGTTGCCAGTACGCCGAGAACTCGACTCCCATTCGCCCCGCATCAATTCGGCCGCCCAATGACCTGACCAGGGCCTCGGTTGCCAGGGCCGCTTGATCGTTCCGCATTGTCGACAGCATTTTCGGTTTATAGACGTCCACTCGGTCCGCCGCGCACACGGCCGGCTCCGCGTGCGGTGCGATGACCACCGATTTGCCGTTGGCATCCAAGACGGCCGCCGCCGCGAATGTCCATGCGAAACGCGGGCCGAACAGATATTGGATGTGCTGATTCGTGGTCAACACGATTCGATCGCAGCCCTCCGCTCTCATCCAGTCCAACAGCTTGGTTTGACGCAGCCGGCAAGCTCCTAAATCGACTCCTAACTCCGTACTCATCGACATCTCCTTCGCAATCGTTGCTGGTTCCCCGTAGTTTCGGATTCTCGTGCGATTGGCCGACTCGCTTAGAAAAACTTTCCGGCTGGGACACTTCCGCAGGTCTTTGGGCTCCCATTCTAAGACGAACGGCATTAAAAACTATCCCAAGTTAGCACAACGGAATCTGCCAAGAATTCGTTACCAATCGAAAAGGCAATTCAGCGAGCGCTGGTGTACCGGCTTCAGCCGGCGGGTAGCTGAAAAGAGCGTTTTCACACCTCCCGCGGGCTTCAGCCGGCTGAAGCCGGTACACCA
>JAUXWY010000355.1 GCA_030681235.1 Pirellulaceae bacterium
TGGTGTACCGGCGTCAGCCGGCGAGTGGCTGAAAAAAAGCGTTTTCACTGCACCCGCCGGCTGAAGCCGGTACACCAGCGCTCGCTAAACTACCTTTGTATTGGTAGAGCCATCGAAATCCGGAACTTATTTCGGGACAAATCCTTAGCGGACGCCCGAGTCGTTGTTTTATCGGATTCTATTTGATGAAGACATCTCAAAGCCCATTTGTTAGCCTCGTCATCGTGGGCGTGTTGGTTCTGATGTGCATGACGCTGACAGGGCTCGCTCCAATCGTCTTGCTTTGGAGGATGAATACGCCAAAGGAAAAGTCGTCTTCTTCGGTGCCACATTTGACAGCTGCGGAGTCCAATCGGCTGGCGCGTGATGCGTTCAATTCTTTCGATTTGGCAGGGGGCCCGTTACTAGGCTCGCCCCCAGTGGTGCCGACTGAGTTTGACCAATATCTGCAGCAGTTGGAAGAAGAATCGGCATCTGAGGATACAATAGACTTCTTGATACCGGTGAACAGAGACATGACCCGCAAGCGGATCCTATCCATACTTGATTCTCGTTCATTATCGGTAGAGGAAGAAATCTTTCTGCAATCACAGATCTTTAAAAGCGGTCCGCGTGAGTTTCTAAACTCACTCAAATTCGTCCGCATTCATATCCCGGACGAAGACCCCGAAACTCGGATCGTGCATGCTATTGGTTATTCTGAAGATATTTGTGAATCCCGCGAATGGAGATTCTGGTTTTCACGGCATGACGGTAGTTGGAAGATATTTGATTGGCAACGAATCGATCTAGGCATGAGCTACTCGGAGCAACAAAGCCGGCATTGTGCTCGATTGTTCGACGGGGTGTTCAGTATCGAAGCAGACCTCGAAAGTCTGGAAAAAATTCTTGGGACTGGCGATTACGATTTTGTTCGAGAAACCCTTGGTTTGATACAAACCAAACCAAAGTACGCCTTGAGTTTGCAAGACTTCGATTGGGTGCGGATAGCCTATGTTTACTTGGCCATCGGTGATTACAACAAAACACTGGAATGTGGGCGACGGGTTGTGGATACCGAGGAATTTCCGGGAGCGCATCGGGTTCAACAAATCGCTCTGTTTCAGTTGAAAGACTACGACGCTTCGATCGTGCAGGGTGAAGCATACATGGATCTCGTTGGAAACTCGCCAGAAGTGTTGTTGCGATTAGGGCTTGCGCTCCATGCAACGGGTAACACCGCAGATGGTGATAAAGTCCTGGGTGAGTTCGTCCAATTCATCTCGTGGGAGCCGAACAAACTGATTGAGTTGATCGCGAGCGTGCGGGAAGTCTCGCTGCCGGTCATAGGAGTGCTGCTTGAGCATGAAGATGCACCGTTACAATTCGCGACTCAATTGCCATCATACTACTCCAGTAGACGGGACGGCGGGATGGTGCTCGAAGCGCTGGTTTCGTTTGCCGAGGCGACGGCTCCAGGTGAGGCCGAAACACACTACTTGAAGGGGGAACTGGCGGCTTGGAACGACGACCATGAAACAGCGTACTCGCAATTTCAACTGGCGATGAAAGCATCGGTCGAAACGGAACAAAAAAACAAGTACACATCTTCGGCTTCGCGCGCGCTGCTGTCGCTTGGAAGAGTCGAAGAAGCTTATGAACTGGAATCGTCCAAATCGGACTTAATCGAGTCCGAATATTGGGCTCGAATGAACGGAAAATCCATTCTAACCGAACCTGAATGGACCCAGTTGTTACTGCAACATGTCAAGCATGATCCCAACGATGCGTTGGCGGTGGACAAGTTGCTCGAGCACCTCATTGCAAATAGTGATTTGGAACGCGCCGAAGAAGAGATTCGCCAGCGGTTCGAGTTTTGGAAACCAACGCAGAAGTTGGACGGTCCAGAAGATGCTTCGAACAATCCAGAAGACGATCTCGCCGGCGACGCAGACACCCAGGAACCCGAATATCCTTACGAAAGCACGCTGACCGATTCGCTCGGCACGCGTTTTGCGCAAGTCATGGTGCTGTCGGGCCGATTCGAAACTGCGTACACAGAAGCGGTCCCGCGAGCTGAAGGTCACGTCGAATGGCTGGACGATTTTTTTTCAGAGTTGGCGGATGAACTGATCGAACTCAAAAAATGGGAGTCTTTGACGGCATTGCTCGACCTGCATAGCCGAAACCGACCCAACGATCCCAACATTTTGATGTACCGCGGTCACCTCGCCGCTCATCACCAACAATGGCCCCAAGCGATTGCAAGTTACGAACAGGCCATTCGAATGGCAACCGATGAAGGTTGGACCAAACATCTCTCGAAGATAAGCCTCCATCGAACTTTATGTCAAAGCGGCATGTGGCTGGACGACTACCGGGCTGCGTCAGACAAATCTTCGTTGTTTTACGAACTCGAACAGCACATGCCAGATGATGAACCAGAGCAACTTGAGCGATTGATTGCCGAGCATTTGAATGCGGTTCCCATTGACAAAGACTTCGCAATTTGGATGGCCGATCGCGAGTGGGGAAAACTCAACGAAGCCGGCTTTGTATATTGGCTAAGCAAAACAACATCGCTAGGTGGCGGTTCTGAATCGATCAGTTATCGCATGAAGTCCTTCCAGAAAAGACTCGCCAGAATCGATGTGCGCCGTGGTAACGACGTATTGGCTCGGCAACATGTTAGCGATGATGCTGATGAAACCGCGTTGATCGAGGCATTAATCGCCGCTCGTCAGCAGAAACACGGGGACGCGGCTGCGAAACTACAAGCATCGAGGCTCAAATCGATGTACGAGTTAACGAAATCCGAAAATTTGGGATGGGACGCCTTTCGCCCCGAATATCGCGAGCTACAACGAGGGGATCCGTTTCGATTAAGTTCGCTAGATTCAATGGTTCAATGGGTCGGCTACTTGCATGAACCGATTGCGCTAGATTTACCAAAATTGACAACGTCAATCCAAGAAGTGCTCGGAAATGAGTTTACCGTCACTCGAAAGACGCATGATCCTGAATCCGCTGCGTTCGCCCCAACTTTCTTGCTGGAGTCGCAAACGCCGCCGCACGCCAAATGGTATGTCCAGGTTCAAGCGAAGTCGGCGATTGACCCTTTGGAACGCACTGAATTCAACCCCGAACAAGTCGCTGCGGACAATTCGAAAGCCCGAATCGTCGTTGGGCGAGAATTGCGAGAGGTCTCAGAATGGTTTTGGTCGCCGGTACCAGATCCCAATAATGAGGTCAGCAAGATGCTGCAGCTATTGGAAGCATTGGCTGAGGAGAATGTCGCTGCCTGGTACGACGCCAGTCAGAGAAAACTGGTATTGCCATCGGCTGAATGGAAATTTCTGACGTCTCCTAACGCCAGCACCATTTTTCGACAGCACGGAGTTTATGGATCTCGCGACGCAGCCCATGAAACCATCGTACGAAGTCGCCAACGAGAATTTCGGAGCGGCCTCCGGACAGCTTTGCTGGCGGGGGACCTGAGCAAACTCCGTGTTCGAAAAACGCAGCGGATCGGTTTCTTGAGAGAACCCGTTTGGTTCACCGTGCAGTCGGTACAAAAAGTACCGAATGATCTGGAATTGAATGTTTCGATCGCAAACGACATGATTCTCGTCCCTGCAATTACAGCCGGTTTCCCTTGTGAAACAAATCTGTCGGAACTTGATGCATGGCAGATCGAAGGGCAAGACGTCGTGGAACTGTCAACGGAAAAATAGAGTCGGAACGCAGTCAGGGTGCTCACGTTTTGGACTTGTACGCAACGAAATTGTACTCGCACTCGACGTTAGCCTGTATTTCAAGAACGCGTACCGCCAAAACTGACTTAAACTACTCTTTAAGTCCCAAGCTGGAACGCCACGTGTCGTTCGGTTTGGAAGGGACGATTTCAATTGTGATGGATTTCCCTGTAGCTGTAGAGGCCCATTCGTGCGAGGCAGACTGGTTATTCAGTTTCGTCAAAAAGATGATTTTCTTTAGTTTGGGTAGTACTGCTACGTTGGCTTCAGCAATTTCGACACACAAGTCAGGAATAGCAACCTCGGCTGTATTCTCGGCGTTTGCTACATTTTCCGATTCATCTGCGATTTCGACGTCAGAAAGATCCGATACCACGGTTTCGACCCACGGCAAATGCTCGAAGCCGTTTGCATGTCGCGAGTGAGTGTCCTTTTGGATGACTATCGGCCGAGTCTCATTTGGAAAGTCGATTTGGGATAACTTCGCGAGGGATTTCAAATCAAGGACGTCGACAAACTCGATATAGCGAGACTTTTTCATAATCTCGATCAGTGTCGCAAGACGCGGCTCGGCTTCACGGGTCAGTTCGGCACCCGAAATCGCGAGCCACGGAATCTCGAACTCACGTTCACGCAATTTCGCAGGGTCCTGGGTCGGAATGTCTCGCTTATTGAAACCGTCCCATTCGATTCCCACGATTTGTCCATTATCGTCCGTTCGCAGTTTTCCCGACAATAACGGTGGAATTTCCGCCTCGCTGAGTAAGAAATCCCAAGGTGGAGCAATACCCAAGCGAAGCCCAATTCGAGCACTCTTGAGCGATACGAACATTCCGCGACTCGTTCGGTTGGATGCCAACCAGTCAGGCGTCCAATCGTTACTCGCGTTCGGAAATTCAACTTCAATCCCGTTCAGCACTCCATCGATTAACAAAGCGGGTTCCATCTTTAGTCTCTCATGGTCCGTCAAGACGACAATTCTCTGTTGAGCACCGAACTTCGTCAGAGATGCAAATGACGACGCTTCGAATGTGCAATCGCGAAATACGATTGCGTTTTTTGGTGCCGACGTTCTAAGATAGAAATCGGCGTCGGCTGAAAAGTGGCAGCCCACAAACTCCAATTTAGGACATGTCAACAAGTCTAGATCGGCATTTGTTACCACTCCCCCAATCACGACAATTTTTTTCGCGAGCCCAGGAAAGTTGTTTTGCGTGCGAACGTATTCGTGAAGTGGTCGCTTTGCTTGGTCGAACTGGATCAGTGATCCGCCAACATTCGCGACGAACTCGGTAGCATTCGAAATTGGGTACACGTAACGAAAGCGAATCGGGAGTTCCTGCTCGGCATGTTGGCGAAATTCCTCCCATCCTGGCGACTGAGCCAACGACTTCGAGATCAACATCCGGATAGAATTGTAACGAAAAAAACGCAGCGGAGCTTCATCCATCTCCCAGGCAACGACGTCCCCTTTCGGAATTGGATGGGCTAGATAGAGGGCCTGACATTTCAAGACTAGAGCTGATGTCTTCCATGGGTCGTTTGAGTCAATACGATACGATACCAGACAAACATTTTTCTTAAGGACCGTCAGTCCAGTCAAGCAAGCCAAGAGTGCCGTGATCGCGCCCACATACGCCAGCGCCATCGTTTTTTGATCGACAGGACGTCGGACTTCATTGCAACTCGAATTCACGGACGAAGGATCAAGCGAACGCGGCACGACAACCCTGAATCTCAGGAAATTAATTATCCAAAATTGAACACAAAGAACAGCTACAAACGGGACTATAAACGGGACCAGAAACTCAGCCGGCTCCGGACTGATCATCACTGCCAAAACTGCCAGTCCCGACAACAGAAACGGCCAAACCAGGAATTGAAACCAAACTCGATTGACAAGCGCCGAGACCCTCAACGGTACCAATATTAACAAAGCAGCCAAGATCAGCATGGCGACATGTTCGGCGGTACATGGTTCAAACTGCCATGGTTCGCCAGATGCTCGCGACACGAGTGGCAACAACATTCGTCCGCCGTAGACGGCCACAACCAATACAATCGCCCGCAATACCCATCGATTGAGCCAAATGGACGGTGATGTTCGCAAATAGGCTTGTCGTTCCTGGGACCACTGGATCTGTTGTGCTAGTGGATGGGCCAGCCAGATTGAACCCAGCAATGAAATAGCCGCAGCCCCGTGAGCAACGTTGTAAAGGGGCGAGCCGCCGTTG
Organism: Pirellulaceae bacterium; assembly: GCA_030681235.1. GTDB lineage: Bacteria > Planctomycetota > Planctomycetia > Pirellulales > Pirellulaceae > M30B19. The sequence goes on from JAUXWY010000355.1 coordinate 5,969, forward strand.
TCGAACTTGCTTACGAAGCTGAGCGAGTGGTCAAACAGTGGACTGGAGCCTACCCACCAACACCCGAAACAAAACGTCGCGATCCAAAGCGTTTTTCTCCAGGTTGGCTCGGGCGACAACACCGCTCGGATGCAAATCCAACACCACGATGCAAGAATTCCGCCGACAAAGAAATCCAGCTCTTCCCGCGAAGGCTTAACCGTAGATGAAATCATCGCAATGTCGTCAAGAAAATGCGACCAAAGGCTAACGATTGCCCACCCTCCCATGATGGCAGCCAGCCAACTGAGCCCTCCACCCCAAGTCTGCAAGGCTTCTTTGATTGAATAGCGTTTGAAGTTCATTAGTCCCCAGCCTTTCTTCCTGCGGCGTGTATTCTCGACATTGCTTTCCGAACCGCGTGGTTTTAGTTTAAACAAACGACGTCCGTTGTGGCAACTGCGACCGGTTCATACATTACTTCCGTCCGAAGTCGGCGGGGATCTCGCCCCATTTTTCTGTGTCCCATTTGGTGATGGGGTTGTTACACGGATGATCGATCAGCCATTGCTGGGCTTGGGCGGCTCGGTCCAACAGATCGGCGTTGACGTCGTTGCGGATCAATTTCGAGTTTGTTTTCTTCTTCTTCACCCACGCCATGGCGGTCCTGGAATCGGTGTACACTCTTCTTTTGTGATCGCCCTTGGCATGAAGCATCGCCAGGGCACTGACCAGCGCCAGGAACTCGCCCAAGTTCACCGTGCCTTCAGGGAACGGGCCGCGATGGAACAACGGCTTCCCATCCATCGTCACGCCTTTGTATTCCAAAATGCCCGGGTTTCCGCTGCAAGCTGCATCCACACAAATGGCGGACATGTCGACGCCCATTTTCTGTAATTGCTCGAGCGTGCGTTCGGGGGTTTCAGTCTTTTTAGCACCGCGAGCGGCCACCTTGATGTGCCGAGCATGATGCTCCATGAATGCCGCCTCGGCGTCCGCCAATCTTTCGAAGGACTTGAACTTGGCTTGCTCGAAGCCACGAACTTGAGCCTGACAGTCTTCCCAAGTCAG
>JAUXWY010000359.1 GCA_030681235.1 Pirellulaceae bacterium
GTCGGCCCAATCACATTGAAACGCAGCGGCACCGAACTGCCGAGCCGGGTCGCGGACTCGTTTTTCTGGTTGGGACGAAACATCGAGCGCGCCGAGTTCGGTGCCCGCGTCATGCGAATCGCCCTGCAACTATTGTTGAACGAACGCGAAGGCATTCTGGAAGGCTCACGTGTCCTGCGCGCGTTGGCTGAAAGTGGCCAAATCGAGCCCGACTTGATCGTGCCAGGCATGAAGGAAACACTGCCTGTATTGACACGAAGCTTGCCGCGCAGCTTGTTCAGCGACGACCTACCGATGGGGTTCCGCAGTTCGTTGGATCATGTGATTCGACTGAGCGCAGGATTGCGAGATCGTCTGTCGACCGACTCGTGGCGCATCATCAATCGGATGGACGCGTTGTGTGCGCGGCGGCCCGCCGGTGATCTGCCGGACGTGGCGGACGCGACCGAGTTGTTGGACATGTTGATCAGCATCACGTCAGCGTTTTCCGGGCTAGTCGCCGAGAATACGACCCGGACGCTTGGCTGGCGGTTCTTGGACCTGGGCCGACGAATCGAACGAGCCCACCAGACCGTCTCGTTTTTGGAAGTCATGTTCGGTCAAACGAACCAGTACGAGGGCTTGGTCATCGAATCGGCCTTGCAGGTTCTGGATTCGTTAATGACTTATCGGTTGAGATACATGACGACGCTGCATCCGGTGGCGGCTTGTGATCTCTTGCTGCACGATCAATCAAACCCTCGCTCGGTCGCGTACCAATTGGACATGATCGAACTACACGTCAGTCACTTGCCCAGCGACCCGAAGCAAGTTGAGATCCGCGTCGACCAGCGTCTGGCCGTCGCCATGAAGCATTCGGTGCGCATGACTTCGCCGGAAGCGTTGATGGTGATCGAAGACGAGCAACGACCGGAACTACAACAAGTATTGCAACGCTTGAACGAGCAGCTGTCCGAGCTTTCAAAAACGGTTTCCAGCCGCTATTTGGTTCATGCACCGCTGCAACGTCACTTTGCCAGTTTGCTGGTTCAACCTGATCCGAAGTAACGAAGCGAGGAATTGAAGTGGAATGAAGTACCGAATTGTTCATACGACCAGCTACGATTACAAATCGACGATCAGCGTCAGCCACAACCGCGTGATCCTGACCCCACGGGATTGCAACTGGGTTCGTAGCTTGTGGCATCGCTTGACGGTACATCCGGCCCCACAATGGTCCGTCAAACGTAACGACATCTTTGGAAACTTGGTCCATGTGTTTGGGATCGAAGAAGGTCATTCGACGTTGACCGTGACGGCCGCCAGTCAAGTGGAAGTTCGTGGTCAAGACTTGCCATCGTCGTCAAAATCGCCGAGTTGGGAGTCCTTGGTCTCGAAGCAAACCGATCGTTTGACGAGCGAAGATGCGGATCTGGAGATGGTTCCATTTCGCTTCCGTTCGCCGAAGATAGAGCCGTCGGAATCGTTTGCAACGTACGGTCGAATTTCGTTTGCCGCGAAGCGGCCGATCTTGGAGGCGGCCGCCGAACTCAACGCGCAGATTTATCACGACTTCAAGTACGACAAAGATTCGACCGATGTCCAGACGCCAATCGAAAAAGCCTTCGAACAACGGCGCGGGGTTTGTCAGGACTTTGCGCAAATCCAGGTGGCGGTGCTGAGGTCATTGGGCTTGTCGGCGCGCTACGTGAGTGGGTATCTGCGCACGTTGCCACCGCCGGGCAAGGAGCGTTTGGTGGGGGCGGATCAATCGCATGCCTGGGTCTCATTGTATTGCGGCCGCGAATTGGGCTGGGTGGACCTGGACGCGACGAACAATACTTTTTGCGGGCAGGATCACATCCCGATCGCGTGGGGCCGCGACTACACGGACGTCATTCCCTTCCGCGGCGTCTTCTTAGGTGATGGTCGGCATAAGCTGGACGTCTCAGTAGATGTTTGTCCGATGGATTGAATCATGATCCCACGTCCGCATTTTGAATTTGCATCTGCGTCAAAGAAGGGGCGATTTAGCCCGTAGCCGCGTCTGAAATCCGATCGATTTGAGACTGTTCCAACCAACTTAATCTCGGTTGAGCTCAGGACTCATCACCACGGCGACGTCGGGCCACGCGCCAAGCGGTCCAATGGTTGGCCTGCTCAGCAAACAAAATCGACCGAGACCGCACCAGCTCGAGACTTGCTCGAATTGCGTTCCTTGCCAACCGAGCCATGCGACCGTTCCTATCGACCAAGCATCGAACGAAAACATTGCTTGATGCGCGAGGGTGCAGCTAAGATTTCTGACTTGATCCAATCGCGAGTGTTGTCGGCGCGGGGGCTGACTGTTTGGGGTTGAATCCCCGTCTTTCGCAGCAGGCGATTGAACCGATAGACTCGGTCGCGGCGGATGGAACTGGGGGTCCGGAAGTTGATGCTGATCGAAATCGAAACTTCATCCAGCGTCCGCACCCAATGTGGCGCCGTCGTTGGGACGTACACGCCTTGCCCAGGCGACAGTTCGAACAATCGATAGCGATCGAAGAATTCTGGGGCACACGGCGTCCGTTTGTTCTGCGCCAGAAAATTTTCGAGCGCGACTTCGGGCACGACGTCGCGATCCGCTACATCGTAAACAGCAAAGTCCTTTCGGCCGCGAACTTGCAAGAAGAAGTTTTGCTCGGGATCGTAATGGAATGGTGTATAGGCTTTCGGTGGACTGATAAAGATAAAGCTTTCGCGTCCCGAAATTGCTCCGGTCACCGCTTCAATCTGTTCTTGCAGTTGGTCCAAGATATCGTGAACCAAAGTTCCGTAAACGGAGTCGGTCTCGACATTACGCAAGACGATCACGCGGTTCTGGGCTTCGATGTTCAGGATCATTTCTTCTGTCGACATCTCGTCCATCGACGTTGCATGTTGGTAGTGATCGCCCGTCTCGTGAGTGCCAAACTCTTGCTTGGCAAACACATACTCGCGTTGCAGAGGCGGCAATCGTTTGGCCAAAGCCACCAAGTTGTGGAGTTCCAACAACGGATGAGTCTGTAGGGAATGCGTTAACTCGTAAGGTCGCAAATCGACGTTTTGCCGAAACAAGTCGGTTTGAAAATCGACCGGGGACGACTTGAACGGAGCGACGTTGAGGATTTTGTTCATCGAGAAACCAAACGGAGTGGATTGGAGAAATGTTGCGGTCCATAGGGGCTCTGCATGGGGCGAACCGTGGTCAAGCTTAGGTTTTTTAGAACCCAATGTTTGGATTTGTGCCAGAAACATAGCCGAGTCGGACCGCTTGGCGATTGCTCAATCGGCACAACCGATCGAATCGGCAACAGAAACGCGGGTTAAAACACTGGCTAACAGGTCGTGCGAGGACGGTCCAGAGCGAACGCTTTGACGCGCAGATTTGACTAAAACGCCGAAACGCGGAGAGCGCCGAGCCAGGTTGTTGAGGATTTGAAACGAGGTGATTTCGTTTTCTTGATTGGCAGAGGAATGGATAGCAAAGGAATACGAATCCGTTGATTGATAATTTGACGTAGGATTTTTCCAGAAATAGGTTCCGGGTTTCGAACCACAAAAAATCCGCAATGAGTTTCGATGCCTATACCGAGGCAAAGGCAATTTAGCGAGCGCTGGTGTACCGGCTTTAGCCGGCCGGGAGCTGTGTAAACGCTCGCTTCGGCACCCCGCCGGCGAAAGCCGGTACACCAGCGCCGGCTAAAGCCGGTACACCAGCGCTCGCTAAACCGTTACCGCTTCGGGCTCTCGGATTTTGAAAGTCGGACGCTTCTCCAAGTGGCTCTACGGACTGCCGCATTGCTGGACACTGGGGGGTCGATCACGTAAACTGGAGCATCGGTCATAGAGACCGTCCTGCCACGGCGGAGATTCGATTCTCCTTGCCCTTTCCCTCCCATAGCGATACCGATGCTCCCAATGAACTTTCGTCGAATCGGTTTGGTTTCCCTGATTGCTGCCTTTGGATTGCTGGCGTCTCCGAACGTGACTTTGGGCTCGTTGCAAAATGCCGATCACGAATCGAATCCCGACGATCCGGTGACGTTCAATCGCGATGTGCGTTCGATTCTTTCGTCCACATGTTTTCGTTGTCATGGCCAGGATGCAGAACATCGGGCCGCGGACATGCGATTGGATCAGGCTGAAGGAGCCGTCGGATCAAGTGACGATGGCGCCGCCTTTGTTCCCGGCGATGCCGCAAATAGTGAAGCGTGGCAACGGATCACGTCGACCGACCCCGAGATAGTCATGCCACCTCCGTCGGCCAATCGCCAATTGACCGACGACGAAAAGCAAACTCTAAAACGTTGGATCGAACAAGGTGCAAAGTACGAACGACATTGGGCATTCGAGCCCATCGAACCAAGTCCGGCAGTGGCTCAGCCATCCGAGTCCTCGGGACCCCGATCTTGGATCGATGCGGCTTTGAATCAGGAGGCAACCAAACGACAACTCGCTCTCAACGGCCCAACCGACCCGCGCACACTTGCTCGGCGAGTTGCCTTCACTTTGACCGGTCTTCCACCGCAGTGGGAAGATGTCGAACGATTCGCTCAGAATCCAACACCGGCCGCTTACGAGGCGTACGTTGATCAACTACTGGCGTCGCCGCACTATGGCGAAGAGATGGCGCGGCATTGGTTGGATGTCGCTCGGTATGGCGACACGCACGGCTTGCACTTGGACAACGACCGCTTGATCTGGCCCTATCGAGATTGGGTGGTCCAGTCGCTTAACAACAATCAACCGTTTGATCAGTTCGCCGTCGAGCAAATCGCGGGTGACTTGTTGCCCGACCCCACGCAATCGCAACTGGTCGCCACGGGTTTCAATCGCTGCAACGTGACGACGGCCGAAGGCGGTGCGATCGACGACGAATTCCGTTTTCGTTATGCCGTGGATCGGACCAGTACGACGGTTCAAGCGTTCTTGGGCCTAACCGCCGGTTGCGCCGTTTGCCACGATCACAAATACGATCCAGTCAGCACGCGCGAGTTTTATTCGCTCTACGCTTTCTACTACAGCAATGCCGACCCCGCGATGGACGGCAATATCTCGACGACGGCCCCGTTCATCAAGTTGCCGACACCCGCTCAAGAAGCCGAACTGGAAGATCTGCGACAACGCACGGATGCAGCTCAAGAGAAACTACTTGAACTTGCGAGACATTGGCGTGCACAGGCTCCAGCGACGGTCAACGCGAGCGGACCGGTGACTCAGATTTGGTTGAACGACGAATTACCGCTGGGGGCGACTCAGCGAAACACGACGCGAAACGCGGATCGTTGGAGCCTGGATGAAGTGACCGCGCCGATGGGGCACCGGGCGTTGGTTACCGAGTTCGGCGATAAGATGGAGCAAGTGATTTCTGGTGGGCTGGTCCCGAAGTGGATCTTGGAAAACGGTCAAATTCAAGTCTGGGCGCAAACCGATCGGCTTGAACCGCCACAAGCGATCTATTTGGAAATCCAGACGGATGCGGGTGGACGTCGCTGGGCGTGGGCAAATTCTCCTGAAGAAGCTCGGTTGGTCGATGCGGGTGCCGATCGGATCGCGGGGCCGTTGCCAACTCCGGGACAATGGCAAGTGCTCACCATTTCGGTGGGCGATCTCCCTGTCGGTGCCAAAGTCAACGAGATCAAGTTCGGTTTGTTCGGTGGCATTTGCTATTGGGACGGATTGTCGATCTCTGGAAATCAACGAGATGTGGACAATCTGCGTTCGGATTGGCAGGCGTGGTGGGCTGGGCACGGGAACAAACCTGTTCCTTTGGCCAGCCGTAATTTGGTGAAAGCAATTCAAGAAGGACCGGCCGGGGCTGAAGCGAAAGATTTCGAAGCTGAAGTTCAGGCTTATTTCCATGCGATGATCGCCAGCGACGTGCCTCCGACATTGCAGCACGCTCGGACCGAGTTGGAATCGCTGCGAGTGAAGCGACAGATCTTAGAAGACAGTATCCCAGGAACGATGATCTATCGCGACGCTGGTTCACCGCGGCAAGCTCACGTGATGACTCGCGGACAATACGACGCTCCGGGCGAAGCGGTCCAACCGGGTGGCCTGGCGGCACTGCCGCCGTTGGCCCCGCGCGAGAATCAACCGCTCAATCGATTGGATCTGGCGCGTTGGATTGTGGCACCGAATCAGCCGCTGACTCCGCGAGTGACGGTTAATCGTTTTTGGCAACAAGTCTTTGGCATTGGTTTGGTCAAAACATCGGACGATTTTGGAAGTCAAGGATCGCCGCCGACACATCCTCAACTCTTGGACGATTTGGCGTATCATTTCATGATCCAAGGCTGGAACGTCAAGCAGCTGATGAAAGAATTGGTCATGACCGAAGCCTTCCAACGCAGTTCGGTCGTCAGCGACGACTCGTTGAGCAAAGACCCGGAGAATCGCTACTTGGCGCGCGGCCCGCGAATTCGCTTGGATGCCGAACAGATTCGCGACAATGCGTTGGCTGTCAGTGGCCTACTGAACATCCAACTAGGCGGCCCAGGGTTTCGCTCGTATCAACCGCCGAACATTTGGGAGCCGGTTGGTTACGGCGATTCGAACACCCGCTATTACATCCAACAACATGGCGACGAACTTTACCGACGTAGTTTGTACACCTACTTCAAACGCACGGCTCCGCCACCGTTCATGACCAATTGGGATGCTCCCAACCGTGAAATGTTTTGCACTCGGCGCGAACGGAGCAACACGCCGTTGCAGGCGTTGCAGTTGATGAACGATGTCCAGCATGTCGAGGCGGCGCGGTGTTTGGCGGAACGGCTGTTGCAACAGTCCATCTCCGACGATGAAGCACGCATCTCCCGGTTATTCGAAT